>DATNCP010000062.1:0-30022 GCA_035607175.1 Burkholderiales bacterium | reverse complement strand
CGACTACCGCGCGCCGTCGATCATGCAGGTGCCGGGCGCGCGCGACGTGGCGGTCGAGTTCTTCACCATGTCGAAGAGCTACAACATGGCCGGCTGGCGCATCGGCTTCATGGTCGGCAACAAGGACCTGGTGCACGCGCTCGGCCGGATCAAGAGCTACCACGACTACGGCAGCTTCACGCCGATCCAGGTCGCCTCGATCGTCGCCCTCGAAGGGCCGCAGGAATGCGTCGAGCAGGTGCGCAAGACCTACCAGAAGCGCCGCGACGTGATGGTGAAGGGCCTGCACGAGATCGGCTGGATGGTCGAAGTGCCGAAGGCCTCGATGTACATCTGGGCGAAGATCCCCGACCTCTACGCGAAGGAAGGCTCGATCGCCTTCGCCAAGCGGCTGATCGAGCACGCGAAGATCGCGGTCGCCCCGGGCGTCGGCTTCGGCGACTACGGCGACGACCACGTGCGCATCGCGCTGATCGAGAACGAGCATCGCCTGCGCCAGGCCGTGCGCGGCATCAAGGACATGTTCAGAAAGGACGGCTTGCTCCGAGGGGCAGCTTGAAGCCGATCCGCGTAGGGCTGCTGGGGATCGGCACGGTCGGCGGCGGCACCTGGGACGTCCTCAACCGCAACGCCGACGAGATCCGCCGCCGCGCCGGCCGCGCGATCGAGATCACGCAGGTCGCCGACAAGGCCACGGAGGTCGCGCGCAAGAAGGTCGGCAAGAAGGCGCGCATCCTGAGCGACGCCTTCGAGGTCGTGCAGGCGAAGGACGTCGACATCGTCGTCGAGCTGATCGGCGGCTACACCGTCGCCAAGAGCCTGGTGCTCGAGGCGATCAAGCGCGGCAAGCATGTCGTCACCGCCAACAAGGCGCTGCTCGCGACGCACGGCAACGAGATCTTCAAGGCAGCGCAGAAGAAGGGCGTGATGGTCGCCTTCGAAGCCTCGGTCGGCGGCGGCATCCCGATCATCAAGGCGCTGCGCGAGGGCCTGGCGGCGAACCGCATCGACTGGATCGCCGGCATCATCAACGGCACCTCGAACTTCATCCTCTCCGAGATGCGCGACAAGGGAATCTCCTTCGACACCGCGCTCAAGGACGCGCAGAAGCGCGGCTACGCCGAGACCGATCCGACCTTCGACATCGAGGGGATCGACGCGGCGCACAAGCTCACCATCCTCTCGGCGCTCGCTTTCGGCATCCCGATGCAGTTCAAGAAGGCCTACACCGAGGGAATCTCGAAGCTCACCGCGGACGACATCCGCTACGCCGAGGAGCTCGGCTATCGCATCAAGCTGCTGGGCATCACCAAGCGGACGGAGAAGGGCATCGAGCTGCGCGTCCATCCGACCCTCGTGCCCACCCGCCGGCTGATCGCCAACGTCGAAGGCGTGATGAACGGCATCCTGGTCAAGGGCGACGCGGTGGGGCCCACGCTCTACTACGGCGCCGGCGCCGGCGCGCAGCCGACGGCGAGCGCGGTGGTCGCCGACCTCATCGACGTGACGCGCCTCATCACCGCCGACCCCGAGCACCGCGTGCCGCACCTCGCGTTCCAGCCCGACCAGCTGTCGTCGGTTCCCATCCTGGGAATGAACGACGTCGAGACGTCGTATTACCTGCGCCTGCACGTCCAGGACAAGCCAGGCGTGCTCGCCGACGTGACGCGCATCCTCGCCGACTCGAAGATCTCGATCGAGGCGATGGTGCAGAAGGAGCCGCGCAAGGGCGAGAAACGCGTCGACATCGTCATGCTCACGCACCTCGCGCTGGAGAAGAACGTCAACCAGGCGATCGCGCGCGTCGAGAAGCTTTCGACCGTGGTCGGCGCCGTGACCCGCATCCGGCTGGAAGAGCTGCTGTGAGACTGGGAATGCTGATCCTGGGGTTGATGGTCTTCGGCCACCCGGGGGCGCAGGAAGCGAAAAAGAAGGCGCCGGTGAAAAAGCAGGCTGCTCACGGCAAGGCGACGCCGGAACAGATCCGAAAATTCAACCAGCTGGAAAAGCAGCAGAAAAAGTAGCGTGCAATACGTCTCCACGCGTGGCCGCGCGACGGCGCGCCGCTTCACCGAGATCCTGCTGGAGGGGCTCGCGGCCGACGGCGGCCTGTATGTGCCCGCCGAAATTCCTCAAGTAAAGATAGGCGACCTAAGAAAGCTTTCCTATCCGGAGCTCGCGTTCGAGATCCTGTCGCGCTTCATGGACGACGTGCCCGACCTGCGACGCATCGTCTTCGACACCTACACCGCGGATGTCTTCGGCAGCGCCGACGTGACGCCGCTGCGCACGCTCGAGCCGGGCCTTCATCTGCTCGGCCTGTCGAACGGGCCGACGCTCGCCTTCAAGGACGTAGCCCTGCAGCTTCTGGGGCGTCTTTTTGAATTTGTGTTACAAAAAAATCAACAACGTCTGAATATTCTCGGCGCGACCTCGGGCGACACCGGCTCGGCGGCGGAATACGCGCTGCGCGGCCGCGCCGGGATCCGCGTCTTCATGCTCTCGCCGCACGAGCGCATGAGCCCGTTCCAGCGCGCGCAGATGTACTCGCTGCAGGACGCGAATATCCATAACCTCGCGGTGCGCGGCGTGTTCGACGACTGCCAGGACCTGGTGAAGCAGGTGAATGCCGACCGCGAGTTCAAGACGCGGCACGCGATCGGCGCGGTGAACTCGATCAACTGGGCGCGGGTCGCGGCGCAGGTCGTCTATTACTTCCGGGGCTACTTCGCCGCCACGCGCGACGACAGCGAGCAGGTGTCGTTCGCCGTTCCGACCGGCAACTTCGGCAACATCTACGCCGGCTTCGTCGCGCGGCGCATGGGCCTGCCGGTGAAGCGCCTGGTCCTCGCGACCAACGAGAACGACGTCCTGGACGAGTACTTCAAGTCCGGCCGCTACCGCACGAAGCGCTCGGTGGTCGAGACCTCCAGCCCGTCGATGGATATTTCCAGGGCGTCGAATTTCGAGCGCTACGCGTTCGCGCTCGTCGGCGCGGCGAAGGTCGGCGAGCTCTGGCGCAAGCTGGACGAGGTCGGCGAGTTCACGCTTGCGCCGGGCGACGAGTTCGCCTCCGGCCGCAGCACGCACGCCGACCGCATCGCCACCATTCGCTGGATTTTTTCCCAGTACGGGGTGGTGATCGACCCGCACACCGCCGACGGGGTGAAAGTCGGCCTCGAGCATGCCCGTCCGGGCGAGACGCTGATCTGCCTCGAGACCGCGGCGCCGGCGAAGTTCGGCGCCACCATTCGCGAGGCGCTCGGCCGCGAGCCCGACCGGCCGCGCGGCTTCCAGAACCTCGAAAGCCTGCCGCAGCGCTTCACCGTCATCGACAGGGACGTGGCGGCACTGAAGCAGTTCATCGGTAAACATGGCTGAGCCGGAAAAGAACGTCCTCGGCGGCGAGCTGCGCGCCTGCAGCTATGCGCCGCTCACCGGCTACTTCCGCGACGGCTGCTGCGCCACGCACGACCAGGACGGCGTCGCTCACCTGGTCTGCGTGCAGGTAACCGATCTCTTCCTGGAATTCAGCGTCGCCAAGGGCAACGACCTCGTCACGCCGCGGCCCGAGATGCGCTTCCGCGGCCTCAAGCACGGCGACCGGTGGTGCCTGCACGTGCTGCGCTGGGTCGAGGCCTGGGAGGCGGGCAAGGCGCCGCTCGTCGTCCTCGAGGCGACGCACGAGAACGTGCTGCAGTTCGCGCCGCTTTCGGCGCTGAAGCGCTACGCCCTCGATCTCAACTAGATGTTCAAGAGAATCGACCACATCGAATTGCTGACGGCGGCCCCGGCGCGTGCCGTCGAGTTCTATTCGGGCGTGCTCGGCTTCCGCGAACGCGAGCGCACACGCGTTAAAACCCCTGCCGGTCCGCTCGATCTCGTCTACCTCGAGCTCGGCGGGACGACGATCGAAGTCATGTGCTATCCCGAAGCCAGGTCGATCCCGGCGCGCTCCGCAGAGCAGCGCCTGGGCTGGCAATGCCTCGCGCTCGAGGTCGAGGACATGGACGCCGCGCTGGCGGCGCTGGGTGCCAAGGGCGTGGCGACGGCATGGGGGCCGGTCAAGCGCCCCGACTACGCGCGCGCCGAGATCCGCGACCCGGATGGCAATCCGATCGAGCTCAGGCAGTGGTACCGGCGCTGAGCAGGATGGCGAAGACGAGACCCAGCTTGGCGGTCGACGCCAGCGCGCCGTTCAACCAGGCGCCGGACGGCGCCCGCCGTACGCGAAGATAAAGTCGCACGGCCCAAGGCAGGAGCAGCAGGGGTGCGAGAAGTCCGATCCGCCCCTCGTGCTGGGCGAGGGCCAGGATCAGCGCGAAGGGCGCCAGCAGAAGAAACGCGTATTCGATCAACGTGAACCGCACCCCGCAGCGCACGGCGAGCGTGTTCTTGCCGATGCGGCGGTCGGAATCGATGTCGCGCAGGTTGTTGACCACTAGCACCGCCGCCGCGAGCAGACCGATCGCAGCCCCGGCAAGAACTGCGGTGATGCCGATCGTTCCGGCATGCAGGTAATACATCCCCCCCACCGCGACCAGGCCGAAGAACAGGATGACGAACGCTTCACCCCAGCCGGAATAGGCGACCGGACGCGGGCCTGCGGTATAGACCGCGCCGGCGGCGACCGAGGCGATGCCGACCGCGACGATCGGCCAACCACCCTGCGCCACCAGGTACGCGCCGGGGAGGAAGGCGAAGGCGAAGCACAGGATGACCGCGAGCTGCACATGGCTCGCCGGCAGCCAACCCTCGGTCGTTGCCCGGGGCGGGCCGATCCGTCCGGCGCCGTCCGCGCCGCGACGGAAATCTCCGACGTCGTTCTGCAGGTTGGTGCCGGCGTGGATCAGGATCGACGCCGCCAGCGCGGCCACCGCGACTCCCACCTGTGCACCGTGGCCATCGAGGACCGCCAGGCTGGTGCCGGCGAGGATGGGTGCGAGGGAAATGGTGAAAGACCAGGGACGCAGGGCGAGGCACCATGCGAGAGCCCTCCCGGGAGCGCGGGATTCCGCGAGCGCGGTCATGGCTGCATTGTTCCACGTCGCGCGGACCGACCTTCTATGGGACCTTGGTCCAATACCAACCCGGGAATGCTTGGTGTGTAGTACTGTAGTGCATAGGGGAATCCAAGAAAGGGACGGATCATGAAGCAAATCACGGTACTACTGGCTGCCGTCGCCTTGGCAATTCCGATGGGCGCGCAAGCCCAGGATGCCAAGGCCGGCGAAGGCGTGATCAAGGGCAGCGGCTGCCTGAAGTGCCACTCCGTTTCGGCGGACAAGGACGGCCCTTCCTACAAGAGCGTCGCGGCGAAGTACAAGGGCCAGGGCGACGCGCAGGCGAAGCTGGAGAAGTTCGTCGCCGGGCACCATGGCGGACCGAAGCCGAAGGACAAGGCCAAGGACGCCGTCGCGTACATCCTCTCGCGCTGAGCCGACGTCATGCGCTGGTGGGCTAGCCTTCGCCAGGCCTACCCGAACCGCTCGGCGCTGACGCTCGCCATCGCGGTGCTGGTGGTTTGCGGCATCGTCGGCGGCGGCATGACCGTCGCTGCGGCGGTGACGGTGCACATGACCAGCACCGAGGAGTTCTGCTCCAGCTGCCACACCAACGACGCGGCGGCCGAGTTCAAGGACACCATCCATGACAAGAACCGCACCGGCGTGCGCGCCACCTGCGCCGATTGCCACTTGCCGAAGGAGCTCGTGCCGATGATGGTGCGCAAGGTCAAGGCCGCCAAGGAGGTATGGGGCCACTTCACCGGCGTGATCAACACCAAGGAGAAGTACGACAAGCACCGCTATGCGATGGCGGTGAACGAATGGACGCGGATGAAGGGCAACAACTCGCAGGAATGCCGCAACTGCCACGAGTTCGCCAAGATGGACGCCGAGAAGCAGAGCGAGACGGCGCGCGATCGCCACAGCAAGGCCGCCGCCGCGAAGACCGACTGCATCGACTGCCACTTCGGTATCGCGCATACCGAACCCGATGGGCCGGGGCCGAAGGAACTGAAAATCGCCCGATGAGGAGCCTTGTCGCCGCGCTCCTTGCCGCCTTTCTCGCGAGCGGCGCAATCGCGCAGGAGAAGGCCAAGCCGGAGGCGCCGAAGGATCTCGTCCTCGCCGGCGACGCGAAGTGCACGCGCTGCCACGACGAGAACGACAGCTTCCCGGTGCTCGCCATCGGCAAGAGCAAGCACGGCACGCGCGCCGACAACCGCACGCCTACCTGCACCAGCTGCCACGGCGAGAGCGAAGCCCACATCAACAAGCCGGCGCAGGGCGGGCGGCCGAAGCCGGACGTCATGTTCTCGAAGACCGCGGCGACGCCGCCCGAGGCGCGCAGCCAGGCCTGCCTCTCCTGCCACCAGGGCGGCAAGCGCATCCACTGGACGGGCAGCATGCATGCCACGCGCGACGTCGCCTGCACCAGCTGCCACGAGATCCACACCGGCCACGACCGCTCGCGCGACAAGCGCGACCAGGCCGAAGTGTGCTTCGCCTGCCACAAGCAGCAGCGCGCCGAGATCCGCCGCCAGTCGCGTCACCCGACGCTCGAGGGCAAGGTCACCTGCTCCGACTGCCACAACCCCCACGGCAGCGCCGGCGAGAAGCAGCTGGTCCGCGACAGCGTCAACGAGACCTGCTACTCCTGCCACATGGAGAAGCGCGGGCCGTTCGTGCGCACCCATCAGCCGGTCCAGGAAAACTGCGTGATCTGCCATAACCCGCACGGCTCGGTGCACGACAGCCTGCTCAAGGCCCGCGCGCCGTTCCTCTGCCAAAGCTGCCACGAGCCGACCAGTCACCGCGGCGGCTTCGCCAGCATCACCGGCGGCTCGAACAGCTCGACCTCGGCCGGCATCGGCATCACGCTCGCCCGCGCGTGCATGAACTGCCACACCAATATCCACGGCACCAACAATCCGCGCGACACGACCAATGAGCGCACCTTCCGGCGCTAGGCTCGATCTGCGCCTGACCGCGTTCGCGGCGGCTGTGCTCGCCGCGACGGGAGCGTGGGCGGACGAGCGGGACGACGAGATCAAGAAGCAGACGCGCCCGGACAGCAATATCGAGGTCGGCGTCGGCTTCGTCGACGACGCGAATACGCGCTTCGGCCAGTACAACGGCATGGTCAAGGACCGCCTCTACCTGCTGCTCGACGGCGACTACGTGCGGCGCGACGACGCAACGGGCACCTGGATCGGCATCAGGGGCCGCAACCTCGGCCAGGAGAACCGCGAGCTCAGGTTCGAGCAGAGCCGGCAGGGGGACTGGGGCTATTTCGTCGACTTCAGCCAGACGCCGCGCTACAGCCCGTACACGCCGATCACCGGTCTCACCGGCTACGACAGCACCTCGCAGACGGTGAACGGCCAGGCGCCGAACCCGCTCGAGCTGAAGACCGAACGCAGGGCGCTAGCCGCCGGCGTCGAGAAGTGGGTCGCGCAGCGCTGGGATGTGCGCTTCACCGCGAGGCAGGAGCAAAAGGATGGCCGCCGCCTGTTCGGCAGCGGCGGCGGCACGGCCTTCCTCGTCGACCCGATCGACTACCGCACGTCGCTCTATGAGGCAACGGTCGGCTACACCGGCGACAAGGCGCAGTTCACCTTCGGCTATTACGGTACGAACTTCGTCAACTACAAGACGCGGCTCGATGTCGCCGGCAGCCCCAGCGGAGTTACGCCGATCGGCCTGCCGCCCGGAAATCAGTCGCACCAGATCAACTTCGCCGGCGGCTACAGCTTTACCCCGACCACGCGGGCGACCTACAAGCTCGCCTACACCCACCAGACACAGGACGATTCGTTCATCGATGTCAGCACCACCGGCCGCACCAACCTCGGCGGCGTGGTCGACACCAAGTTCGGCCAGGTCGGCCTGACCGCGCGGCCCATGCCGAAGCTCGCGCTCGTCGCCGACCTGCGGAAGGAGAACCGCGACGACAAGACGCCGATCGTCGACTACTTCAACGTCGCGACCACGAATACGGCGACCGGCGAGAACGAGCCGCGCTCGATCCATGCGCTGGTCGGCAAGCTGGAGGGTACCTATCAGCTGCCCGCCCGGTTCCGGGTCACCGGCGGCTTCGACTACGACGAGCGCAAGCGCAACACTTCCCCGGTCCGGGTCGTGAGCTTCCGCGAAAAGACCGAGGAGCGCACGCTGCGGCTCGACCTGCGCCGCGACATGTCCGAGACGCTCAACGGCTCGATCGGCTATGCGCACAGCAAGCGCGACGGCTCCGAGTGGCAGACCACCGTCACCACGACTCCGGGCCAGCTCGGCAGCAACCTGGTGCACCCGCTGCACCTCGCCGACCGCGAGCGCGACAAGCTGCGCGCCACGCTCGGCTGGACGCCGCTCGACAAGCTCGACCTGCAGGCGAGGGCGGAGAGCTCCAAGGACGAATACGGCGGCCGCACGCTCGGCCTGCAGGACGGCAGCGCGCGCTTCTTCAGCCTCGACGGCGCCTATCGCTTCGGCGAGAGCTGGAATCTCACGGCCTGGGTCTCGCGCGACGACACCAAGGCGAATCTCCTCTCGTGCATGAGCGCCGCGAGCAACAACAACGGCGACATCAGCGCCTGCCCGAACAGCGCGGCCAGCCCGATCTGGAGCGCGAACATGCGCAACGTCGGCAACGCTTTCGGCCTCGGCGTAAAGGGCAAGGCGACCGCGCAGCTCGAGGTCGGCGCCGAGCTGCAGATCCACAACGATCGCGCCGAGTTCCGCAACGGTCCGACGCCGACGGCAACGCCGGCGCTCACGCCGCCGCCCGACGTCAGCTACAACCGCCAGATCCTGCGGATGACGGCAAAGTACGCCATGCAGAAGAACGCGGGAGTGCGCGTGCAGTACGTACGCGACCGGTTCAGCACCAACGACTGGACCTGGGAGAACTGGACGTACTCCGACGGGACGCAGGTGCTCGCCAATCCGCAGCAGACGGTCAACTTCCTCAGCGCCACCTACTACGTCAATTTCTAGCCGCCGGGCGCGGCAGTACCTTTCTGCAACAATGCGCCATGCTCGAAGCCGCCGGCCTGGAATGCGTGCGCCAGAAGCGCACGCTCTTTCGCTCCCTTAGCTTTTCCCTGACGCGCGGCGAGCGTCTGCGCATCGCCGGCGCGAACGGCAGCGGCAAGACCAGCCTGCTGCGCATCCTCTGCGGGCTGCTGACGCCGGATGCAGGTGAGGTGCGCTGGAAGAGCGAGCCGATCGGCGCGCTGCGGGAGGAATATTCGCGACAGATCGTCTACCTGGGCCACGCACCGGCGGTGAAGGACGACCTGACCGCGGCGGAGAACCTCGAGATCGCCTGCCGGCTGGCGGGATTCCCGGCGAAGGCCGGCGCAGCCCTGGAGCGCCTCGGTATTGCGGCAGACGTTCCGGTGCGGAAGCTCTCGCAAGGCCAGCGGCGCCGGGCGGCGCTCGCGCGCCTCGTCGTGAGCGAGCAGGTGCCGCTCTGGCTGCTCGACGAGCCCTACGCCGCGCTCGATCCGCAGGCGACCGCGATCGTCGATGCGCTGCTCGCGGCGCATGCCGCGCGCGGCGGCGCGGTGATCTTCACCACGCACCAGGAGACCGGCGCCGCGGCGGCGCGGGTGATCGAGCTGCATGCTTGACGCCGCGCTTTGCGTCGTGCGCCGCGACCTGCTGCTCGCCTGGCGGCGGCGGGGCGACGTCGCGACCGCGCTGCTCTTCTTCCTCATCGTCGCCAGCCTGTTTCCGCTCGGCATCGGCTTCGAGCCGAACCTGCTGCGCGCCATCGCCCCGGGCGTGATCTGGGTGGCGGCGCTGCTCTCCTCGATGCTGTCGCTCTCGCGCCTGTTCGCCGCCGACCACGCCGACGGCACGCTCGAGCAGCTCCTGCTCGGGGCGTCGCCGCTCGGCGTCATCGCCGCCGCCAAGGCTGCCGCGCACTGGATCGTCTCGGGGTTGCCGCTGGCGCTGATCGCGCCGTTCATCGCCCTGCAATACGACATGCCGGGCGAGCTTACCCCGGTGCTTGCACTATCATTGCTGCTCGGCACGCCGGTGCTCAGCTTGATCGGCGCGATCGGCGCGGCGCTGACGCTCGGCGTGCGCGGCGGGGGAATCCTGCTCTCGCTGCTCGTCCTGCCGCTTTACGTGCCGGTGCTGATCCTCGGCGCGGGCAGCGTCGACATGGCGGCCGCGGGAATGGGGGGCGAAGGGCAGTTGCTGCTGCTGGCGGCGCTGCTGGTGGCGTCGTGCGTGTTCGCTCCCTGGGCGATCGCCACGGCGCTGAGGATATCGATGGAATGAACTGGTTCTGGTACGCCTCGCCGCAGACGTTCTACCCGCTCGCCGGGCGCGTGGCGCCGTGGTTTGGCGGCGCCGCATTGCTCCTCGCGCTGGCCGGCCTCTACACCGGCTTCTTCGTCGCGCCCACCGATGCGCAGCAAGGCGAGGTGTACCGGATCATCTACATCCACGTTCCCGCGGCCTGGATGTCGATGTTCATCTATCTCGTCATGGCGGTCTGGGCTGCGCTCGGCCTCGCTTTCAACACCCGGCTCTCGGGAATGATGGCGACCGCGCTCGCGCCGACGGGCGCGCTGTTCACTTTCATCGCGCTCTGGACCGGCTCGCTCTGGGGCCGGCCGACCTGGGGGACCTACTGGGTCTGGGATGCGCGGCTCACCTCGGAGCTGGTCCTGCTCTTTCTCTATTTCGGCTTCATTGCCCTGCAGGCCGCGATCGACGACCCGCGCCGCGCCGACCGCGCCGGCGCGCTGCTCGCGATCGTCGGCGCCGTGAACATCCCGATCATTCACTACTCGGTGGTGTGGTGGAACACGCTGCACCAGGGCGCGTCGGTCAGCGTCACGAAGGGCGCGAGCATGCAGTCGCAGATGCTCGCCGCGATGCTGCTGATGGCGCTCGCGTTCTGGATGTACAGCATTGCCGTGACGCTGGTGCGCGTGCGCTGCATCATCCGCGAGAGGGAAGGATGAGCGACTACGGCTTCTATCTGTGGGGTTCCTACGCGGTGACTTTTGTCTTGCTGTTTGTGGAAATTATTTTCCTGATGAAGCGCAAGCGTGAAGCCAAGGCATAAGAAGCTCGCCGCGATCGGCGTCGGCGTCGCCGCGCTCGGCATCGTCGCCGCGCTGGTGCTGACGGCGTTCGAGAAGAACCTGGTGTTCTTCTTCAGCCCGACGCAGGTGGCGGCGAAGGAAGCGCCGCTCGGCCGCACCTTCCGCATCGGCGGCATCGTCGAGACCGGCAGCGTCAAGCGCGACGGCGTCGAGGTGCGTTTCATCGTCACCGACACCGCGCAGCGCCTGCCGGTAACCTACCGCGGCGCACTGCCGGACCTCTTCCGCGAGGGCAAGATGGTGGTGGCGCAGGGACAGCTCGGCGCCGACGGCGTGTTCGCGGCGCGCGAGGTGCTCGCCAAGCACGACGAAAACTACATGCCGCCGGAAGCGAAAGAGGCGGTCGAGAAGGCGCACGCCGCCGCAAAGAAAGCGAAGCCATGATTCCCGAGCTCGGACAGGTCGCACTCTCGCTCGCTCTCGCTACCGCGCTCTTCCAGGCGATCGGCCTGACCGGCCGCTACGAGGGCTACGTGCGCGCCGCGGCGCAGGGCCAGGCGCTGCTCGTGGCATTCGCCTTCGGCTGCCTGGTGCATGCCTTCGTGACCAACGACTTCTCGGTCGCCTACGTCGCGATGAACTCGAACTCGGCGCTGCCGCTGCAGTACCGCGTCTCCGGCGCCTGGGGCGGCCACGAGGGCTCGCTGCTCCTCTGGACGCTGATGCTCGGCGCCTGGATGACCGCGGTCAGCCTCTTCAGCCGCCACCTGCCCGAGGACATGACCGCGCGCGTGCTCGGCGTCATGGGACTCGTCAGCGCCGGCTTCCTCGCCTTCATGCTCTTCACCTCGAATCCCTTCGACCGGCTGCTGCCGGCGCCCGCCGACGGGCGCGACCTGAACCCGCTGCTGCAGGACCCGGGCATGGTCTTCCATCCGCCGATGCTGTACATGGGCTACGTCGGCTTCTCGGTCGCGTTCTCGTTCGCGGTGGCGGCGCTGCTCTCGGGCAGGCTCGACGCCGCGTGGGCGCGCTGGTCCCGGCCCTGGACGACGGTCGCCTGGATGTTCCTCACGCTCGGGATCGCGCTCGGCAGCGGCTGGGCGTACTACGAGCTCGGCTGGGGCGGCTGGTGGTTCTGGGACCCGGTGGAGAACGCGTCCTTCATGCCGTGGCTGGTCGGCACGGCGCTGATCCATTCGCTCGCCGTCACCGAGAAGCGCGGCGCGTTCCGCAGCTGGACGGTGCTGCTCGCGATCATCGCCTTCGGCCTGTCGCTGCTCGGCACCTTCCTCGTCCGCTCCGGCGTCCTGACCTCGGTGCACGCTTTCGCCGTGGATCCCAAGCGCGGCATCTTCATCCTCGGCCTGTTCACGCTCTTCATCGGCGGCGCGCTGGCGCTGTACGCGTGGCGAACCTCGCGCATCGGCCTCGGCGGCGACTTCTCCCCGGTCTCGCGGGAGAGCTTCCTCCTGGCCAACAACGTGCTGCTCGCGGCGGCGGCAGGGACGGTGTTCCTCGGCACCCTGTATCCGCTGCTGATCGACGCTCTCGGCGCCGGCAAGATCTCGGTCGGCCCGCCGTACTTCGAGGCCGTGTTCGTGCCGCTCATGGCGCCCGCGCTGTTCCTGATGGGCGTCGGCCCGCTCGCGCGCTGGAAGCGGACCAGCCTGCCCGAGCTCGCGGTGCTGCTGCGCTGGGCGCTGGCCGTGAGCCTCGCGGCCGGGCTGCTGCTGCCGTTCGCGATGGGAACGTGGCATCCCATGGTCGGCTTCGGGCTCGCCCTGGCGATCTGGATTGTCCTCACCGCAGTGTTGAGCTTCAGGAAATCGCTCCATCAAACCCGTTCTCACTACGGCATGGTCGTCGCGCACGTCGGCGTGGCCGTGTTCGTCGCCGGCGTGACGCTCGTCAAGGGCTACGACAGCGAGAAGGACGTGCAGCTGAAGACGGGCGAGGCGGTCGAGCTCGGCGGCTACGTGTTCCGGCTCGACGACGTGAGCGATGTGCGCGGGCCGAACTACGCCGCCGCGCGCGCTCACGTAACCGTGACGCGCGACGGCCGGCCGGTCGCGAAGCTCGCACCCGAGAAGCGCCTCTACACCGTGCAGCAGATGCCGATGACCGAAGCGGCGATCGACACCGGCGTGACGCGCGACCTGTACGTCTCGCTCGGCGATGCACTGGGCGACGGCGCGTGGCTGGTGAAGGTCCAGGTCAAGCCGTTCATCGACTGGATCTGGTTCGGCTGCCTGATCATGGCGCTCGGCGGCCTGCTGGCGGCGAGCGATCGCAGATATCGCTACGCCCTCAAGGAAGATCCTTCTTTCGTGAAAACTGCGGCGTGAGACTCGCCTGGACGCTCGGCGGCTTCGTCGCGCTCATCGTTCTGCTCGCCGTCGGCCTGCGCCTCAACCCGCGCGAGGTGCCTTCGCCGCTGATCGGCAAGCCGGCACCGGCGTTCGAGCTGCCGCTGCTCGCCGCGCCCGACAAGATTTTCTCGCAGAAGGACATGCTCGGCCGCGTCTGGGTGCTCAACGTCTGGGCGTCGTGGTGCGCGCCGTGCCTGGTCGAGCATCCGCAGATCACGCGCCTCGCCGCGGGAGCGGTGCCGGTGGTCGGCCTCAACTACAAGGATGCGCGCGAAGACGCGCTTCCCTGGCTGTCGCGCAACGGCAACCCGTTCGCCGCGTCGGTGTACGACGGCGCCGGGCGCATCGCGCTCGACTACGGCGTCTACGGCGTGCCCGAGACCTACGTCATCGACCGCAAGGGCGTGATCCGCTACAAGCGCATCGGCCCGGTGACGCCGGAGATCCTCAAAGAGAAGATCGAACCTCTTCTGAAAGAACTGAATGGTTAGGCTCGCACTCGTTCTTTTTTGCGGGCTCGCCATCGCCCAAGAGGATCCGGTCCTGGAGAAACGCGTCCGCGACCTGTCGAGCGAGCTGCGCTGCCTCGTCTGCCAGAACCAGACGCTCGCCGATTCCAGCGCGCCGCTCGCAGTCGACCTGCGGAACCAGGTGCGCGAGCAGCTGAAGAGCGGCAAAAGCGAGCGCGACGTCATCGACTTCCTGGTCGCGCGCTACGGCGACTTCGTGCTCTACCGGCCGCCGCTCAAGGGGAACACGCTGCTTCTCTGGGCCGGACCGTTCATTCTGCTCGCGTTCGGCCTGTTTCTCTTGTTCCTGAGAATAAAGCGAAAAGTCCCGGCCGAGGCCGAGCTCTCCGAGAGCGACCGCGCGCGCGCGGCGAAGCTGCTCGAATGATCTTGTTCGCGGCCCTCGCGGCGCTGCTCGCCGCCGTTCTGCTGCTGCGCCTGCTGCTGCCGCCGCGCTCGCGCCGTCCGGTGTCGGCGCGCGACGCGAATGTTTCGATCTACCGCGACCAGCTGCGCGAGCTGGAGGGTGATCTTTCCGGCGGCAAGATTACCCGCGAGGACCACGATCGCTCGCGGCGCGAGCTTGAGGCGCGGCTCCTGGCGGACGTGGCCGCGGCGGATGCGTCGTCCGAGCCGCAGCGCTCGCCGATCGGCTGGGTGGCCGGCGTGGCGATCCCGCTGCTGGCCCTCGGCGTCTATTTCAGCGTCGGCAGCCCGCGCCTGATCGAGCGCGAGGCCCAGGAGGCGGTCACCGCGCAGCAGGTCGAGGCGATGGTGGCGCGGCTCGCCGCGCGCCTGCGCGAGAATCCCGACGACACCGACGGCTGGAAGCTGCTTGGACGCTCCTACGCGGTCATGGGGCGCTTCGCCGAGTCGGCTGACGCCTACGCGCGGGCGGCGACGCGCGCGCCCCGCGACCCGCAGCTCCTGGTCGACTTCGCCGACGCGCTCGGCATGGCGCGCGGCCAAAGCCTGCAGGGCGAGCCCGAGAAGCTGGTGCTACGCGCGCTGCAGATCGAGCCGACCAACCTCAAGGCCCTGGCGCTTGCCGGGACCGCGCAGTACGAGCGCAAAGACTTCAAGGGCGCGGCGAGCACCTGGCGGCGCATGCTGCCCCTGGTGCCGCAGGATTCCGAGGACGCGCGCGCGATCCAGGGCAACATCGACGAGGCTCTGGCCATGGCGGGAAATGCGGCCGGCGCCGAGCGCAAGCCGGCGGCGAGCGCAGGCCGCGCGCTGCGCGGCGAGGTGCGCCTGGCGGAGAAGCTGCGGGGCAGCGTCTCGCCCGACGACACGGTATTCATTTTCGCCCGTGCCGCCGAAGGGCCGCCGATGCCGCTCGCGGTCCTGAGAAAGCGCGTGCGTGACCTGCCGTTGACCTTCGCGCTCGACGACACGATGGCGATGGCTCCGGCGGCGAAGCTGTCCGGTTTTCCGAGCGTGGTCGTTTCGGCGCGTGTCTCGAAGTCCGGCCAGGCCGCGCCGCAGCCAGGCGACCTGCAGGGTTCGAGCGGCGCGGTGGCGAACGACGCCAGGGGCGTGCGCGTGACGATCGACTCGGTGGTGCGCTGAGTCAGCGGTAGCGCGGCGCGGTGAAGCGCAGCTCGCCGCCGGCGATCTCTCCCCG
The DNA here is from genome assembly GCA_035607175.1 of Burkholderiales bacterium. Lineage (GTDB taxonomy): Bacteria > Pseudomonadota > Gammaproteobacteria > Burkholderiales > SG8-39 > SCGC-AG-212-J23. The sequence continues at coordinate 14,437 of DATNCP010000062.1, read as the reverse complement.
CACCCAGCTCACCACCGGCGAGCCCCAGACCTCCAGCCGGCGCACGCCGGGCAGCGGCTCGTCGTCGTGATAGGTGTGGCTGTCGCCATGCACCAGGAAGACCCTGCCGGGCCTGCGCTCGCCGAGCGCGGCGAGCTTCTGCCGCAGCTCCGCAAAGCCGTCGCGCGGCAGGACGATGAACGGATCCGCCTGCATCAGCACGACCAGGCCGCGCTGCCGCTCGGCGAGGCGCGCCGCATCCTCGAGCCATGCGAGGGCCGCGGCCATGCGCGGCCCGTGCTCGGGGTGGCGGATGTTGTTGTTGCTGCCCTGCACGTTCAAGGTGACGAAGACGAAACCGCCGGCCTCCCAGCGTACGTGCTCGCAGAATTCACCCGCTTGTCTTTCGAGAGAGAAATTGTTTTCCTGGAAGCAGAAGACTTTCCGCCAAGCGGAGAGGCGCTCGAGGGGCTGTGGGCAATCGCTCCACTCGTTGTCGCCGGGCAATAGCACGAACGGATGACGGATGCGGTCGAACTGCTGCTTGCGCGCCCGCAGCCAGGCGTCGCTGCAGCCGGTCCTGCCGGCACCGATGTCGCCGACGTGCAGCACGAACGCCAGCCGCTCGGCGTTGAGGTCGGCGATCATCGCTTCCAGCCGCTCGACCTCGCGAGTGCTGTAGGGCGTATCGCCGAGCACGCCGAAGGTGAGCGCGCCCGGCGGCGGGGGCGCGGACGCACAGCCCGCCAGCAACAGCAGCGCTAGGACCCTAGAGGCCGTAGGCCTTGCGCAGCAGGGTGAGGGGATGGGCCTTGACGGCCTTGCCTGCGTCATCGGCCATGCCCTGCATGATGTGCCGGGCGGCGATCGGGCAGTCGGAACTGACGTAGTCGGGCTGCGGCTCGGCCATCATGCGGAACACCGGGCGGCCGATCTTCATCGAGTTGTCGAAGTACTCGCTCTTCACGCCCCAGGTACCGTCGTGCCCGGAGCAGCGCTCGACTACCGTCACCTGCGTGCCGGGGACGCTCTCGAGCATCTCGCGCGTCTTCTGCCCCATGTTCTGCACCCGCGCGTGGCAGGGGATGTGATACGCGACCTTGCCGAGCGGCTGCTTGAAGTCGCTTTTCAGCAATTTCTCTTTTTTTCTCAAGACAAGGTACTCGAACGGATCGAACATCGCGTCGCGCACCGCGAGCACGTCGGCGTCGTCCGGGTACATCAGCGGCAACTCCTGCTTGAACATGAGCGCGCAGGAGGGCACAGGAGCCAGGATGGCATAGCCGTCGCGCGCGTGGCGCGCAAGAACCGGAATATTCCGCTGCTTGAGAAGATCGACTCCGCGGAGGTCGCCGAGCTCCAGCTTCGGCATCCCGCAGCAGGCTTCCTTGTCGACCACGACGTAGGGAATTTCATTGTGGGACAGCACGGCGAGCAGGTCGTGGCCGAGCTGGGGTTCGTTGTAGTTCATGTAGCAGGTGGCGAAGATCGCCACCTTCCCCGGCGTGTCCTTTCCATCCCGGACCGGAAACGGCGGCGACTCGACCGCGTGGCTCCTGAATTTGTGCGGCGCGTACGGCGGCAGCTCGCGGTCCTTGTGCACGCCGAGCGTCGTTTCAAGAACTTTCCGTGCGAGCCCGTTCCTGTTCACCGCGTTGACGGTCTGGGCGACCACGGGGATGGCGGCGAGCTTGCCCATCGCGTCGGTCGAGGAAAGCAGCCGGTCGCGAAATTTGATGCCCTTCTCGAACTTGAGCGCCTTGGCGCGCAGCATGACGTGCGGGAAGTCGACGTTCCAGGGATGCGGCGGAACATACGGGCACTTCGTCATGTAGCAGAGGTCGCACAGGTAGCACTGGTCGACGACCTTCGCGTAGTCCTCCTTCTTCACGCCGTCGACTTCGAGGGTCGGAGAGGCGTCGACCAGGTCGAACAGCGTCGGGAAGGTGGTGCACAGGCTGACGCAGCGGCGGCAGCCGTGGCAGATGTCGAAGACCCGCTCCAGCTCCTTCTCCACCTTCGCCGGGTCGCGGAATGCCTCGCTCTTCCAGTCGAGCGGGTGGCGGGTCGGCGCTTCGAGCGAGCCTTCGCGCATGGGCAGAGGCGAAGTCTACAGGTGGCGCACGACGATGAGCTCGGCCCCATCGCGGGAGTGCGCGACGAAACCCAGCCGCGCCGCGAGCTCCAGCATCTCCTTGTTTTCGTCCAGGACGCGGCCGTAGAGGGCGGCGTAGCCGGCGTGGCGCGCGCGCACGCAGAGGCGCTCGAGCAGCACCCGGCCGATGCCCTTGGCCTGCCATGCGTCCGCCACGGTGAGGGCGAACTCGGCGTTGGCGTCGTCGACGCTCGGTGCGTAACGACCGACGGCGACGAACTCGCGCCCCGCCGGGTCGAGCGCCACGAGGGCGAGCTCGCGCTGGAAGTCGAGGTTGGTAAGGCGCGCCAGCATCGCCGGCGGGAGCGTCCGCAGGTGCTGCATGAAGCGCTGATAGCGCGAGCGCTCCGAGAGCCCGTCGAAGAAACGCGTCAGGAGGCTCGCGTCCTCCGGGCGGATCGGCCGCACGGGCAGGCGCACGCCTCCGGCGAGGGCAATATCGCCCTCCAGTTCGACCGGGTAGTGGCGCACCGCCATGGGTGCGCCGACTGTACAGCGAAAGGGCTAGTTCTTGCCTTTGGCGGCGTCGCGGATGTTCTCGCCCGCTTTCTCGATGCTGCGGCCCGCCTTGTCGGCGGCGTTGTCGATACTCCGGCCGGCTTTCTCGGCCGGGCCTTCGCGGTTGCACGCGGCGAGCGCCGCGAGCGCGATCAGAATCACTAGGGTTTTCATAGGCCGCCATTTTCCGGTGCGCACGCGGCGCTGTCTTTGCGCTGGCGCGCGAGAGCATGGGTCAAACGGCGTACGCTTTGTGCCGTGCGCATCCGGAAAGCCGCTCTGTTCACGGTACTCGGCGTGGCCGCAGCTGCTGCGGCGCTGGTCTACGCCGGTTATCGCACGGACCTCGACGCGGCGCGCGCGCGGGTGGCGAGCGGCAGCGAGATCGCCGACACTCGCTGCGGTCCGGTCGAGTTCGCGGTGGTCGGCGAGGGGCCGGCGGTCCTGCTGGTGCACGGCATGGGCGGCGGCTTCGACCAGACGCTGGATGCCGCGCGCGATCTCGCCGCGCGCGGTTTTCACGTAGTGGTGCCGTCGCGTTTCGGCTATCTGCGCACGCCGCAGCGCGACGACGCCACGCCGCAGGCGCAAGCCGACGCGTACGCCTGCCTGCTCGATGCGCTCAGGATCCCGCGCGCCGCGATCGTCGGTGTCTCGGCGGGCGCGCCTTCCTCGCTGCAGTTCGCGCTGCGCCATGGGGAGCACTGCAGCGCGCTCGTGCTGCTGGTGCCGATGGCGTACTCGCCAGAGCTCGTTGCCCGGTTCCCGCCGCCGTCGTCACGCTCGCGCTGGCTGTTCGAGCGCCTGGCCGGCTCCGACTTTTTTTTCTGGCTGGCGGCGCGCGGATCGCCGCACCGGATGCTGGGAACCCCATCCGATGTGCTGGCCAGGGCTGACGAGACGGAGCGGGCGCGCTTCGAGCGCTTTGTCCTGCAACCGCTGCCGGTGAGCGAGCGGCGCGAAGGCTTGCTCAACGACGCGACGGTGGTCACTCACCTGCAACGCTACGACCTGGAGCACGTGGCACTACCGACCCTGGCGATCAGCGCGGCCGACGACCTGTTCGGCACGTTCGATGCCGCGGTCTACACGGCGCAGCACATCCCCGGCGCGCGCCTGCTGTCGTTGCGCGATGGCGGGCATCTCTGGGTCGGCCATCACCGCGAGGTGATGGGCGAGATCGCGGCGTTTCTTACCGGTAGCGCGCGTTGACGAGCCGCGACGCGTAGACGCCGGCGAGCGCCCAGGTGCACTGGTCGGTGTCGTAGCGCAGCAGGAAGCGCCGGCCGTCGTCGCAGGTGACCTCGTAGTAGCGGTGCGGGTGCTCGACCCAGCGCTGGCGCACCCCGGCGACGATCAGCCGGCGCCCGCCGACGAAAAAGACGTGCGGCTCAGCGTCGTCTCGACGGCTCGGGGAGGTGTGCACGCAGATGTTCATGGGTCGAGCTCCTGATGTTGCCTTTGCGGCGTGCAAGTTCCCGGCCGAGCCACCTCTGCCGTCCGGACCACGACGGGAACGCAAATTGCTCCTTTCGGACGATATCCCCGCTCTCCAGGAGGCCCGCCGATGAAAAGAACCCTGTTAGCCGCCGCGCTCGCCGCGCTCGGCACCGCCGCGATCGCCGAGTCCGGCTACGTCACCCAATCCTCCGGCGCCGGCCCGGTGACGACGCCTTTCGGCCTCTGCGTCCATAGCGGGACGTGGACGCCCGACCAGGCGGTCACGCCCTGCGACGCCGTGCCACGGGCAGCCGTCGCGCCCCCACCCGCGCCCGTGGTGCAATCCGAGCCGGCGCCCGCGCCTGAGCCGGACACCCTGGCGCAGAATGAGTCGCCGCGCGGCCCGGTGCTGGAACGAGTTTCTCTTTCGACCGACGTGCTGTTCGACTTCGGCAAGGCGGACCTGAAGGACTCGGGCAAGGAGATGCTCGACGAGCTCGCCAGCCGCATCCAGGACGCGAACCTGGAGGCGATCGTGGCTACCGGCCACGCCGACCGCATCGGCAAGGAAGACGCGAACCAGAAGCTCTCCGAGACGCGCGCCCAGGCGGTCAAGGACTACCTCGAGGCCAAGGTGGCGACGCAGAACATCGAGGTCGCGGGCAAGGGCGAGTCCGAGCCGGTTACCGGCGCGGAATGCGATCGCATGGGCGCCGAGCAGCGCAAGAACCGCAAGCTGGTCGAATGCCTGCAGCCCGACCGGCGCGTCGAGATCGAGGTGTTCGGCACCCGCACCTCGTCCAGCGACAGCCAGGGCGGGGCGGCAGGCGCCGGCGCTACGCGGCGCTAGCCTTCCAGCCTGCGCCGGACCTCGGTCTCGGCGGCGACCCAGTCGTCGAGCTCGTGGCCCGGCGTGAAGCCGCGCTGCTGCGCGCGGTAGTACGCAGCTTCGGCGATAAGGTTATTCAGGTCGCTCGGTACTTTCCGTTGCGTCTCGGCGGGGCGGGGCTTCGCCGGCTGTTTCCTGGCCATGTTTCCTCCTGTGTTTCCGGAGAGAAACGACCCTAGCAGAAGTCATGCCTCGTCATCCACCGGGCGTTACAATCGGCGCCGTGAAGTCCCTGGTCGAAACGCTGGTTCGGCAGCTCGGGCGGCAGGGCCGGGTGCCCTTCGCGGTGCGCTTCGCAGACGGCCGCGAAGTGCGCTACTCGGACGGCGACCCGGCGTTCACGCTGTCGTTCCGCCGGCCGCGCGCGTACTGGCGCAGCGCCCTGTTCGGCCACGTCGGCCTGCTCGAGTCCTACTTCGACGGCGACCTCGACATCGACGGCAGCCTGGCCAGGGCGCTCGAAGCCGGCATGGAAAGCGGCATCGACAACCAGAACTCGCTGGTGAGCGGGCTCAACCGGCTGCACGAATTCCTGCACTCCAACTCGAGCTGGATGCGCGCCAAGCACAACGCCGAGTTCCATTACGCGCTCGGGCCGGACTTCTACCGCTTCTGGCTCGACGATCCGCTGATGCTCTACACCTGCGCCTACTGGAAGGAAGGCACGCGCACCCTGGAAGAGGCGCAGCGGAACAAGCTCGACCACGTGGCGAAGAAAGTGATGCTCAGGCCCGGCGACGACGTGGTCGACATCGGCAGCGGCTTCGGCGGCTTCCTGCAGTACGCCGAGGAGCGCTGGGGCGTCAAGGTGACCGGCTACAACACCACCGGTTCGCAGGTCGAGCACGCGCGGCGCCAGATCGAGTTCAGGCGCCTGAAGAACACGGTCGCCGTCGAGGGCGACTTCCGCAGCATGGACCGCCAGTTCGACAAGGTGGTGTCGATCGGCTGCCTCGAGCACGCCGGGCGCGACGGCCTCACCGACCTCATCCGCGCGCACGCCCGCTCGCTCAAGCCCGGCGGCCTCGGCCTGATCCACTTCATCGGCCATGTCGGCCACTTCGAGACCGACTATTTCATCCGCAAGTATGTCTTCCCCGGGGGCTGGATCCCGAGCCTCGCCGACGTGATCCTGGAGATGGAGAAGGCCGGGCTCGAGGTGCTCGACATCGAGAACCTGCGCCGCCATTACGCGCTGACCCTCGACGCCTGGGGCGAGCGCTTCGACCAGAACTGGGAGAAGATCCGCGCGCTCGATCCGGTGCGCTTCGACGAGCGCTTCCGGCGCATCTGGAGAACGTATTTGTACGGCTGCGCCGAGATGTTCCGCTCGCGCGTCGGGCGCACGCATCTCTTCCAGATCGTCTTCGCCAAGGGCAACGTGACGATGACGAGCTATCCGATGGGCCGGGAGTTCCTCTACGACGAGCTTGCAGCAGCACGCGAAGAAAAAAGAAGCTCTAGCCGCGCAGCTTAGGGCCGCGACCGGCCCGGTCGCGCTCGCCAAGGACACTTCGAATCTGTTCCGCGACCGCGCCGCGGGCGAGCGCCGGCGGCTCGACGTGCGCGCCTTCAACCAGGTCATCCAGGTCGGGGAAGGCTGGGTGGATGCCGAGGGCATGATCCCGTACGAGGACCTGGTGCGCGAGTGCCTTGCGCACCACGCCATGCCGACGGTGGTGCCGCAGCTGAAGACCATCACCCTGGGCGGCGCGGTCGCCGGCGTCGGCATCGAGTCGTCTTCGCACCGCCACGGCCTGGTGCACGACGGCATGCTCGAGCTCGACGTGCTGCTCGGCGACGGGCGCGTCGTTACCTGTACGCCGGCCAACGAGCACAGCGATCTCTTCTTCGGCTTCCCGAACTCGTACGGCACGCTCGGCTACGCGCTGCGGGTGCGCGCGAAAACCATCCCGGTGAAGCCGTTCGTGCATCTGCGTCACGTGCCCTTCACCTCGTTTGCGGAGCTGGAAAAGGTCCTGGAAGCGAAGAGCGAGGATTTCGTCGACGCCACCGCCTTCGGTCCCGGCAAGCTGTTCATGACCCTCGGGCGTTTCACCGATTCGGCCCCCTACACCAGCGACTACAAGTTCGAGAAGATCTACTACCGCTCGATCGCCGAGCGCGAGGAGGACACCCTCACAGTTTCGGATTACCTCTGGCGCTGGGACACCGACTGGTTCTGGTGCTCGAAGAACGTCCTGGCGCAGAACCCGTTCTTCCGAAGGTACGTTTACGGCAGGGATCGCCTCGGCTCGCGCACCTATACGAAGATCATGCGCTGGAACAGCCGCGTCGGCGTGACGAAGAAGCTCGAGCGCGTGCTCGGCCTGCACTCCGAGTCGGTCATCCAGGACGTCGACATCCCGCTGCGAAATGCCGCCGAGTTCCTGGCGTTCTATGCGGAGACCATCGGCCTGTGGCCGATGTGGATGTGCCCGATCGGCCCCCAGCAGCAGCCGTTCTCTCTGTACCCGGTCGGGCAGGAGTGGTACGTCAACTTCGGCTTCTGGGACGTGAAACGGACGCGCGAGAGGCATCCAGCGGGCCACTTCAACCGCCTGATCGAGAGCAAGGTCGCCGCGCTGGGCGGCATCAAGTCGCTCTACTCGGACTCGTTCTTCGCGCGCGAGGATTTCGCGGCGCGCTACGGCGGCGCCGTCTACGCGCGGCTCAAGGCAAAGTACGACGCCGCGGGAGCGTTCCCGCAGCTCTACGAGAAGTGCGTGCTCGGAAGTTAAGGCGGCTTCTGGCCTACTAGAGGCTAGGGCTGCCGGGACCGGCGAAGGTCTTCTCGTGCAGCGTCTGGCAGGCGATGCAGCGGATCGCGCTCGGCGTCGCGCGCAGCCGCTCGAAGCCGATATCGCGCCCGCAGTCCACGCAGGTGCCGTAGTCGCCGCCGGCGATACGCTCGCGCGCCGCTTCCAGGCCGCGCAGCTCGTCGACGTCGCGGCTCAGCTCGGCCTGGTCGAGGTCGGCGATTAGCGACGCGACCGACTCGTCGCCGTGGTCGGGAACCTCGCCGGCAATTTCGCCGAATCGCTCGGCGCGCGTCTTTCGCACGTCGTCGCGCAGCTCCGCGAGCAGCGCGTCGCGCCGCCGGGTGATCAGCGTCTTCAGCTCCTGCGTCTGATGCGAAGTGAGGGCCACCAAGCCACGTGCAGCAAGACCCGTTCCCGTCACCTCTTGAAGCGGCTGCGGGGGTCGAACTTCGACGCCGCCTGCAGCTCCTCGTAGAGCTTTTTCTCGCGCTCGCCGAGCGCCGCGGGAACGGCGATATTGAGCACCGCGTAGAGATCGCCCGCGCCGCCGCCGGGCTTCGGCAGGCCCTTGCCGGCGAGGCGGAACTTCTGGCCGCCCTTCGCGCCGGGCGGCACCTTCATGCTGACCGCGCCCTCAAGCGTCGGCACCTCGATCTGCGCGCCCAGCGCGGCCTCCCAGGGCGCGAGCGGGATCTCGATGTCGAGGTCGTGGCCGCTCGGTTTGAACAGCGGGTGCGGCTCAAGGACGATGTGGAGGTACAGGTCGCCTGGCGCGCCGCCGTTCACGCCGGCGCCGCCCTTGCCCGCGAGCCTCAGCCGCTGCCCATCGGTCGCGCCGCGCGGGATGCGGGCGCGGAAGGCGCGCCCGCCGAGGCGCAGCTCGCGCTCGACGCCGCGCGCCGCGTCCTCGAGGCTGAGCCGCGCGCTGACCTCGTAGTCCTCGCCGGGGAACTGCATGCCGCGCCGGGAGCCGCTCCGGCCGCGCACGCCCGCGCGACCGAAGATGCCCATCGACTCGAACAGGTCCGAGAGGTCGACATCGCGCAGGTCGTCGCGCATGCCTCCCGCCCCGCCGCTGCCGAAGCGGTCGAACCAGTCGGGCGGCGGCCGGAAGTCCTGGCCCGGGCGATGGCTGCCGAGGCTGTCGTAGGCGGCGCGCTTCTCCTTGTCGCGCAGCGTTTCGTACGCCTCCGAAACCTCCTGGAAGCGCTCCTTGGCGTTCGCTTCCTTGGAAACGTCGGGGTGGTACTTGCGCGCAAGCTTGCGGTAAGCCTTCTTGATTTCCTCATCGCCCGCGCCGCGCTCGACGCCGAGGATGCCGTAGTAATCCTTGTACTTCATGCGCCCCTATATGAGGGCGCCCGGCCGGACTTCAAACTCAGCAGCTGGGGCAGCGTCTTCGCAGCGGCTCGGACATCAGGCGCACGAACGGGATGTCGGCGCCGCACGATTCGCACACGCCGTAGTCGGGCGCGTGCAGGCGCTCGAGGGCGGAGTGCCGTTCCGTCTCGGGAAGCTGGGAAACGAGCCGGGCCAGAGTGCTGCGTTGCTCGAGAGTGAAATAGTGGTAGTGCATGCGGAAAAAGGTACACCAATCCCGGTTGCCGGGGCCACCGCGGGGCCACTAGGGAAGGTATTATTCTTGGCTAGGGGAAACAGGGACAAGGTTCATGTCGCAGCGCGCGAAGGTCCTGTGGGTCATCGCTTTGGCCATTTTTCCGCTCGTAGCGCTGAGCGGCTTCACGATCTGGCAGCAGTACCTGCGTGACGAAGCCCTGGTCGCGAACGAGCGGACCTACTTCGCGCAGGCAACGGCGCTGGCCGCCGAGCACTTCCTCGACGGCCAGGTCGCGGCGGCACGCGGGTCGGACGCGGCGGACAAGCCGGCGGTCAGCCCCGCCAGGGTCGTCGACGGCAAGCCGACGGTGCTCATCACCGTGGCGGGTGGGCGTGCCGTGCCCGTGCCGACCGAGCGCTTCGCGCAGGGTCTGATGCAGAAGATCAGCTCGCCGCTGCTCGACCTGATCGTGATCGACGCCGAGCGCCAGGCGTTCATCCACGGCGACCAGGAGGTCAAGGACCTGGTGAAGCTCGAGGGGCCGCACATCGACGCGGCGCTCGGGGGCAAGAGCGGCGCCGCCATCGCGCCCCTCGGCGGGCGCTCCTCGCTGGTCGCCTACGCGCCGGTCGGCAGCTACGGCTGGGCCGTGTTGCTCACCGAGCCGACGGTCAGCGCCTTCGCGTCGGCGCGCCGCCAGGTGCTCGAGCGCAGCGCCGTGGTGGCCGTGATCCTCGCGGTGATCGCCGCGCTCGGCTGGACGCTCGCCGGCCGGCTCTCCACCGCCTACCAGACCGCGGTGCAGGCGCGCGCCGAGGCCGAGCGCTTTTCGCAGGACCTGAAGCGCGCGCTGCATGCGCGCGACGAGTTCCTCGCCGCCGCCTCGCACGACCTGCGCAACCCGCTTTCGACCATCCAGTCGGCGGCCGAGCTGCTCGAGCGCTCGCTCGATGACCCGGCGATGCGCCAGCGCGCCGCGAGCTGCGGCGACCACATCCAGTCGGCGGCGAAGCGCATGGCGCAGCAGCTCGACGCTTTCCTCGACGTCTCGCGTCTCGAGGCCGGGCGGCCGCTCGAGCTGAAAAAACGCCAGCACGACCTCATGCCGCTGGTGCGCCAGGTGGTCCAGGAGTGCCAGCAGACCACGCAGCGCCACCAGCTGCTGCTCGAAGGCCCGGCGATGCTGCAGGCGAGCGTCGACGCGGCCCGCCTGCAACGCGTGGTCGGCAATCTGGTCGGCAACGCGATCAAGTACTCGCCCGACGGCGGCGAAGTGAACGTCAAGCTCGAGGCGCATGACACCGACGTGATTCTCACCGTGCGCGATCGCGGCATCGGCATTCCCGGCGCCGACCAGGGGCGGATCTTCGAGCGCTTCCAGCGCGGCACCAACGTCGAGGGCCGCTTCCAGGGCACCGGCATCGGCCTCGCCGGCGCGCGCCAGATCGTCGAGCAGCACGGCGGCGCGATCACGGTCAAGAGCCAGGTCGCCAAGGGCAGCACCTTTACCGTGCGCTTCCCGGCGGGGACGGAGCCGGCCAAGGCCCGGGCCGCGTAAAATCGCGGCATGAAAATCCTTCTCGCCGTGGACGGCTCGAAGCCGTCGCTTGACGCCGTCGACCTCCTCATCCAGCACGCGGGGCAGTACCGCGCCAAGCCCGAAGTCGAGCTGGTCACCATTCACCTGCCGGTGCCGAGGATGCGCGCGGTGGGCAAGGACCAGCTCGCGCAGTACTACGAGGAAGAGGGCCAGGCGAACCTCGCCGCGGCGAAGAAGAAGCTCGATGCCGCCGGCATCGCCTACAAGGCGAGCGTGCTGGTCGGGCCGATCGCCGAAACCATCGTCAAGCAGGCGACCCAGTCGAAGTGCGACCTCATCTGCATGGGCAGCCGCGGCATGGGCGAGCTCGGCAAGGCGCTGCTCGGCTCGACCGCGACCAAGGTGCTGCACCTCGCCGCGCAGCCGCTGCTGATCGTCAAGTAGCTTCGCTCGCGTGGCCCTCGACCCGGTCTGCGGCATGACCGTCGAGCCCGCTACCGCGGCGGGCAGCGTCGAGCATCAGGGGAAAACGTACTGGTTCTGCTCGCAACATTGCGCGCAGGCCTTTCGCGCCCATCCCGACAAGTACGTTTCCGGAAAGCCGGTCCCGGTCATCGAGGGCGCGCGCTACACCTGCCCGATGCATCCCGAGATCGTGCAGGTCGGCCCCGGCTCCTGCCCGAAGTGCGGCATGGCGCTGGTGCCGATGGAGGGCGCGGAGGAGGACGATTCCGAGCTGCGCGACCTGACGCGGCGTTTGTGGGTGAGCGCGCTCCTCAGCTTGCCGCTCGTGGTGCTGACGATGGCGCCGATGCTCGGCCTGCCGCTGCACCTCGCGTATTCGCAGTGGCTCGAGCTGGCGCTAGGCACGCCGGTGGTGCTGTGGGGCGGCTGGCCGTTCTTCCGCAAGTTCTGGCTGTCGCTCGCGAACCGCAGCCCCAACATGTACACGCTGATCGGGCTGGGCGTTGGCGTCGCCTACGTCTACAGCGTGATCGCCGTGCTCCTGCCCGGATTGTTCCCGGCGGAGTTCCGCATGCACGGCGGGGAGGTCGGCGCGTACTTCGAGGCGGCGGCGGTGATCGTGACGCTGGTAATGGTGGGCGAGGTCATGCAGCTGCGCGCCATGGGCCAGACTGGCCAGGCGATCCGGCAGCTTCTCGCCCTCGCGCCGAGCAGGGCAGTTGTTCTGGAAAACAATGCTGAACGGGAGATCGCGCTGAATGAAGTCCGTGTCGGCGACCGGCTGCGGGTCCGGCCAGGCGAGAAGATCCCTGTGGACGGCGTGTGCGAGGAAGGGTCGTCGAACGTCGACGAATCCATGGTCACCGGCGAGCCAGTGCCGGTGGCGAAGAAGCCGGGCGACCGCGTCACCGGCGCGACCATCAACGGCCGGGGCTCGCTAGTCATCCGCGCCGAGCGCGTCGGATCCGAGACGCTGCTGGCGCGGATCGTGCACATGGTTTCGCAGGCGCAGCGCACGAAAGCCCCGGTGCAGCGGCTCGCGGACCTGGTCGCCACCTATTTCGTCGAGACGGTGATCGCGGTCGCCGTCCTTACCGCGATCGCCTGGAGCGCGTGGGGTCCGGAGCCGCGCTTCGTCTACGCGCTGGTGAACGCCGTCGCGGTGCTGATCATCGCCTGTCCCTGCGCGGTCGGGCTGGCGACGCCGATCTCGATCACGGTGGCGATGGGACGCGGGGCGACGAACGGAGTCCTGTTCCGCACCGCCGAGGCGGTGGAGAAGCTGCGCGACGTCGACACGCTGGTCGTCGACAAGACCGGCACGCTCACCGTGGGCAAGCCTCGGCTGGTTGATTTCTCGGGCGATGACGAAGCGCTGCGCCTCGTCGCGAGCGTGGAGCGCGCGAGCGAGCATCCGCTGGCGCAGGCCCTGGTCGAGGCGGCGCAGGCGAAAGGCCTCCCGCTCGCCGCGGTGCAGGACTTCTTTGCCATGACCGGCCAGGGGGTGGTGGGTACCGTCGAGGGACGGCAGGTTGCGGTGGGGAGCCGGCGATTCACGCAGGCGCCCCCGGGCATGGACGGACAGGTGTTCGCGGCGGTCGACGGCAAGGTGGTAGCGAGCTTCAGCGTCGCCGATCCGATCAAGGAAACGACGCCCGAAGCAGTGAGGGCGCTGCATGCCGAGGGCATTCGCATCGTCATGCTCTCGGGCGACTCGCGCGCCAACGCCGAGCGCGTCGCGAAGGAGCTCGGCATCGACGAGGTCGTCGCCGAGGTCCTGCCCGAGCAGAAAGTCGAGAAGGTCAAGGCGCTGCAGGGCGAAGGGTGCTTCGTCGCCATGGCGGGCGACGGGATCAACGATGCGCCGGCGCTGGCACAAGCGAACGTCGGTATCGCCATGGGCACCGGCACCGATGTGGCGATCGAGAGCGCGGGGGTGACCCTGGTGAAGGGCGACCTGCGCGCGATCGTCAAGGCGATCCGCCTGTCGCGCGCGACGATGCGCAACGTGAAGCAGAACCTGTTCTTCGCCTTCGTCTACAACGCGATCGGCGTACCGGTTGCGGCGGGCGTGCTCTACCCTTTCTTCGGCCTGCTGCTCTCGCCGATCTTCGCCGGCGCGGCGATGGCGATGAGCTCGGTGTCGGTGGTTACCAACGCCCTGCGCCTGCGCCGCGTGCGCCTCTGATCAGCGCCTGACGTTGCGCAGCATCTGCGCGCGCGCCTTGAGCACGTCGCGCGAGGTCCAGTGGGTGGCGATCCAGGCGAGCACCGAGCGGATCTCATGGTCGCTCAGCTTGCCGGCAAAGGCGGGCATGTCGCTTTCGTAACCCGGCGGCGCGTAGGGCGGGACGAGGCCGCGCTTGGTGATGCCGAACAGCACGTCGTCGGGATGGTGCCAGGTGTGGCCGCTCTCATCGTGCGGCGGCGCCGGCATGCGCCCGTTCGGCAGGCGCCGCCGCCAGTCCGGCTGCCCTTCCAGCTTTGCGCCGTGGCATGCGGCGCAGTGCAGCGCATAGGTGGCGGCGCCCGCTCGCAGATCCGGCGGCGCGTCGGTACAGCTGCAGAGAGCGGCCGCAAGTACGGCGATCGCGATCCTCATTTGATCCGGATCCGTGCGAAAAGCATGAACGAAGTCGGGCTACCGTAGACGTCCTTCAGCTCGGCGGGCAGGCGGTAGAAGCTGACCAGTCCGCCGAAGCCGATCTTGTAGTGCGCGCTGGGGAAGTCGTAAATGTATCCGAGCGAGAGCTTGCCGACCGGGAATGTCTCCTCGGCGCGCGGATCGTCGCTCGGAAAGAGCTCGTTCTTCTGCGCGTGCTCGGCACGAGCGAAGAAGGTGTGCTCGCTCCACCGCAGCGACGACTCGAGCAGATAGGCGTTGCTTGCATGGCCGTGGCCGCCGCCGCGCGGCGTGTTGCGTCCCCACGCGAGCGTGGTCTGCGTGCGCGCGGTCTGGTAGATCGCCGATGCGGTCGTGCGGTCGAGGTCGCTCTCCGGGTGCAACTCCTCCGGGCTCTTGATGCGGCCGTAGCTCGCTTGCAGCGCCCACTGCCGCGTCGGGTTCCATGAAAGCCGCGTTGACCATGAATCGAGCTTGCCGGTCTCGATGTCATAGCGGTTCTCGTCCGGCTCGCGGCCGCGGAACGCC
>DATNCP010000166.1:0-8983 GCA_035607175.1 Burkholderiales bacterium | reverse complement strand
CGCTCTGGTGCAGCGCGGAGTGAAACCCGGCCTCGCCGTGATCCTGGCCGGCGACGATCCGGCCTCGAAGGTCTACGTCCGCAACAAGACGCGCGCCTGCGAGGAAGTCGGTGTGTGCTCGCAGCAGATCGACTATCCGGCTTCGGTCACTCAAGAAGAACTCATCGGTCGAATAAGAAAATTGAATGTCGACCCCGCGGTGCATGGCATCCTCGTGCAGCTGCCTCTGCCGAAGGGCATCGACTCGGCGCGCGTCCTCGAAGCGGTCGCGCCGCAGAAAGACGTCGACGGCTTCCACGAATCGAACCTCGGCGCACTGCTCGCCGGCAAGCCGAGGGTGGTGCCGTGCACGCCCGCCGGCGTGATGCGCCTGCTCGAGCACGCGGGCGTGGCGCTTGCAGGCAAGCACGCGGTCGTCGTCGGCCGCTCCAATATAGTCGGCAAGCCGGTGGCGCTGCTGCTCTTGCAGAAGGACGCGACCGTCACCATCTGCCATTCGAAGACGAAGGACCTGGCGGAAACATGCCGCCAGGCCGACGTCCTGATCGCCGCCGTCGGGCGGGCGAAACTCGTCACCAAGGCGATGGTCAAACCCGGCGCCTGCGTGATCGACGTCGGCGTCAACCGCCTGAGCGACGGCAAGCTCGCCGGCGACGTCGATTTCGACTCCGTGAAGGAAGTCGCCGGCACCATCACCCCGGTGCCGGGCGGCGTCGGCCCGATGACCATCGCCATGCTGCTGGAGAACTGTGTCCAACAATCCGCTGCTTGATTTTTCGGGCCTGCCGCGCTTCGCGGAGATCGAGCCCGGCCATGTCGCGCCGGCGATCGACGATCTGCTTGCGCAAGGCCGCGCGGCGATCGCTTCGGTCGCCGCGGCGCCGCCGACCTGGGACGCGTTCGTCGCGCCGCTCGAGGACGCGAACGAGCGGATCGGCCGCGCCTGGGGACAGGTTTCGCACCTGCACGCGGTCATGGACAGCCCGGCGCTGCGCGAGGCGTACAACGCCAACCTGCCGAAGATCACGCAATACTGGACCGAGCTCGGCCAGAACGAGGCGCTGTTCGCGAAGTACAAGGCGCTGCAGGCTTCCAGGGATTTCTCTTCCCTGGGCAAGGCGAGAAGAAAGATCGTCGAGAACGCGGTGCGCGACTTCCGCCTGAGCGGCGCCGAGCTCGCCGCGCAGAGGAAAGCGCGCTTCGCCGCGATCCAGGAAGAGCTCGCGAAGCTCAGCGCGAAGTTTTCGGAAAACGTCCTCGACGCCACGAATGCTTTTTCCTTGACGGTAGAGAAAGAAAGAACCGCGGGAATTCCCGAAGACGTCCTGCACGCCGCGCGAGAGGCGGCGGAGAAGGACGGCAAGCCCGGGTTCAAGTTCACGCTGCGCGCACCCTCCTACATGCCGGTGATGCAGTACGCCGAGGACCGTGCCCTGCGCGAGACGCTGTACCGCGAGAGCGCCACGCGCGCTTCCGAGTTCGGCAAGCCCGAATGGGATAACACCGGCAACATCGCGCGCATCGTCGAGCTGCGCCGCGAGCTGGCGCGGCTCCTCGGCTACGCCACCTTCGCCGAGGTCTCGCTGGTGCCGAAGATGGCCGACTCGCCGGCGCAGGTGCTCGGCTTCCTCGACGACCTCGCGCGCCGCGCGCGCCCCTTCGCCGAAAAGGACGTCGCGGAGCTCAAAGAGTTTTCGCCCGACTTGCAGGCGTGGGACGTGGCTTACGCGTCCGAGAAGCTGCGCGCGAAGCGCTATGCCTTCTCCGACCAGGAAGTGAAGCAGTACTTCCCCGAGGAGAACGCGCTCAAGGGGCTGTTTCACGTTGCCGAAGCGCTCTATCAGGTGAGCATCTTGCCCGGCAAAGCCCCGGTGTGGCACGAGGACGTGCGTTTCTTCGACGTGCGCGATCGCTCTGGAGCGCTGGTCGGCCAGTTCTACATGGACCTCTACGCGCGCGAGACCAAGCGCGGCGGCGCGTGGATGGACGATGCCATCGGCCGCCGGCGCAAGGGCGAGCGCGTCCAGACGCCGGTCGCCTACCTCAACTGCAACTTCTCCCGCCCCGTGGCAGGCAAACCGGCGCTGTTCACCCACGACGAAGTGCTGACGCTGTTCCACGAATTCGGCCATGGCCTGCACCACCTGCTGACGCGGGTCGAGGACCTCGGCGTCTCGGGCATCAACGGCGTCGAGTGGGACGCGGTCGAGCTGCCGAGCCAGTTCATGGAGAACTTCTGCTGGGAGTGGGACGTGCTGCGCGAGATGACACGGCACGTCGATAGCGGAAATCCCCTACCCAGAAATCTCTTCGAGAAAATGCTGGCCGCGAAAAACTTCCAGAGCGGGCTGGCGATGCTGAGGCAGATCGAGTTCGCCGAGTTCGACATGCGGCTGCACGGCGACTTCACCCCGGCGAAGGATGGCAGCGCGCTCGCGCTGCTCGAGAAGGTGCGCGAGCGCGTCGCGGTGCTGAAGCCGCCCGCCTACAACCGCTTCCCCAACAACTTCTCCCACATCTTCGCCGGCGGCTATGCCGCCGGGTACTACAGCTACAAGTGGGCGGAGGTTCTGTCGGCCGACGCCTATGCCTTCTTCGAGGAGAACGGCATCCTCGATGCGAAGGTCGGCGCGCGCTTCCGCGACGAGGTACTGGCGGTCGGCGGCAGCCGACCCGCGGCGGAATCGTTCCGCGCCTTCCGCGGCCGGGAACCGAGCGTCGATGCCCTGCTCAGGCACAGTGGTATGATTTCCGCATGACGCGCGCGATTGTTTTTCTCGTGATCGTCCTCGCCGCTGCGGCGCTCGTCTCTCCGGTGGGCGCGCAGCAGATGTATCGCTGGACCGATCAGAACGGCCGCGTCCACATCACCGACACGCCGCCGCCGGCTTCGGCGAAGGGCGTGCAGAAGCAGCGCGCCAGCAGCGTGCCCGCGGGCGCCGCTCCCGCCGACGGCGGCCAGCAGAATTCCTACGATCTGCAGCTCGCGATGAAGGACTACCCGGTCTCGCTCTACACCTCGCCGATGTGCAAGGAGCCCTGCCAGCGCGCGCGCGATCATCTCAACAAGCGCGGCGTTCCGTTCCGCGAGATCCAGGTCTGGGACGTGGACAGCAACGAGGAGCTGAAGCGCGTCTCGGGCTCGAGCCAGGTGCCGACCGTGATCGTCGGCGGCAGCGTGCAGAAAGGCTACGAGATCGGCGCCTTCGACGAGCTGCTCGACTCGGCGCGCTATCCGAAGGCGGGTGCGCTCAAGCCGCGCGCGCAGGCGGCGCCGGCGACGCCCGAAGGCTACACGCCGCCCACCGACGCCGAGCCGTTGAAGGCGCAGCCGGCAAAGCCGCCGGAAGACACGAGGCCGCGCGGTCCCTACGCACCGAGGTGACGGTCCGGCTCGCGACCTGGAACGTCAACTCCCTCAAGGTCCGTCTCCCGCATCTCCTCGACTGGCTCGGCCGCGTTCAGCCGGACGCCGTCTGCCTCCAGGAAACCAAGACCGAGGACAGGAATTTCCCGCTCGCCGAGATCGAGGCTGCGGGGTATCGCGTCGCCTACAGCGGGCAGAAGACGTACAACGGCGTCGCCATCCTTTCCCGCGCGCCGCTTTCAGCCGAGCTGCGCGGCATTCCCGATTTCCCGGACGATCTCAAGCGCGTCATCGCCGCCACGATCGGCGACCTACGGGTGGTCTGCCTGTACGCGCCCAACGGGCAGGAGCCGGGATCGGAGAAGTACGCCTACAAGCTGCGCTGGTATTCCGCCTTGACGGCTTGGCTGAAAAATCTTCTTCGAGAAACGCCAAACCTTGCCGTGCTGGGCGACCTCAACATCGCGCCCGAGGCGCGCGACGTGCACGACCCGAAGCGCTGGGAAGGCAAGATCCACTTCTCCGAGCCCGAGCGCGCCGCGTTCCGGGCGCTGATCGAGCTGGGATTCAGGGACGCTTTCCGGCTCTTCGAGCAGCCGGAGAAGCAGTTCACCTGGTGGGACTATCGCCTCGCGGCGTTCCAGCGCGGCTGGGGGTTGCGCATCGACCATGTCCTGCTGTCGCCGGCGCTGGCCGCGCGCTGCAAGAGCTGCAGCATCGATGTCGAGCCGCGCAAGCTCGAGCGGCCCTCGGATCACGCGCCGGTGAGCGTGGAGCTCTAGTCGATCTTCGCGTACGCCGGGAGCGTCAGGAACTCGACGTAGTCCTCGACGATCAGCTTCTCGAACAGCTTCGCGCCATCCTCGTACCTGCCGGCGCTCCAGGCGACGTCGCCGAGATAGGTCTTCACTTTCGGCAGCTCCTCGGCGAGCAGCGAGCGGAACAGGTCCACGGTGACCTTGCGGCCATCTTCGAGCACGCCTTTGGGCGAGCGGATCCACTGCCAGATCTGCGAGCGCGAGATCTCGGCGGTGGCGGCGTCTTCCATCAGGTTGAACACCGGGACGCAGCCGTTGCCGGCAAGCCATGCGCCGAGATACTGGACGCCGACCGAGATGTTGTTGCGCAGGCCGCTCTCGGTGATCGGCGAGGAAGGTTGAAAGGCCAGAAGGTCACTGGCGCTGACATTGACGTCGGGGCGCTGGCGGGCGTACTGGTTCGGTCCCGGCATGTGCTGGTCGAACACCTGCTTCGCGATCGGCACCAGGCCGGGGTGCGCCACCCAGGTGCCGTCGCAGCCGTCGGTCACCTCGCGCAGCTTGTCCTGGCGCACTTTCTCGAGCGCAGCGTCGTTCGCCGCCGGGTCGTTCTTGATCGGGATCTGCGCCGCCATGCCGCCCATCGCCGGGGCGCCGCGCCGATGGCAGGTCTTGACGAGCAGCAGCGCGTAGGCGCGCATGAAGGGCGCGGTCATCGTCACCTGCGAGCGGTCGGCGAGGCAGAACTGCTCGTTGGCGCGGAATTTCTTGATGCAGGAAAAGATGTAGTCCCAGCGGCCGATGTTGAGTCCTGCCGAGTGCTCGCGCAGCTCGTGGAGGATCTCGTCCATCTCGAAGGCGGCGAGCACGGTCTCGATCAGCGCCGTCGCCTTGATCGAGCCCCTGGGAATCGCCAGCGTTTCCTGAGAAAAGACGAAGACGTCGTTCCAGAGCCGCGCTTCGAGGTGCGACTCCATCTTCGGCAGGTAGAAGTACGGGCCCGAGCCGCGCGCGAGCAATTCCTTCGCGTTGTGGAAGAAGAACAGGCCGAAGTCGAACAGGCTGCCGGAGACGGGCTTGCCGTCGACCGTCGCATGCTTCTCGTCGAGGTGCCAGCCGCGCGGCCTCGGCAGCAGCACCGCGGTCTTCTCGTTGAGCCGGTACTGCTTGCCGTTCTGCTCGAGGCTGATGGTGCGCCGCACGGCGTCGCGCAGGTTGATCTGCCCGTCGATCATGTTGTGCCAGGTCGGGCAGTTCGCATCCTCGAAGTCGGCCATGAAGGTCGAGGCGCCGCAGTTGAGCGCGTTGATCACCATCTTGCGATCGGTCGGGCCGGTGATCTCGACGCGCCGGTCGAGCATGTCCTTCGGTTGCGCCGCGATCGTCCACTCGGCTTCGCGGATCTTTTTCGTCTCGGCGAGGAAATCGGGCAGCACGCCGCGATCGAATTCCTTTTGCCGCGCCGCGCGCCGCGCCAGCAGCTCCTGGCGGCGGGGCTCGAAACGCCGATGCAGCTTGGCGAGGAACGCCAGCGCTTCCGGCGAGAGGATCTCGGCGAATTCCGTCGTGACGCGCGCGCTAAGGGCAACACTCGTGGCGGTGCTCTGCGCGCTGAGGACGGATGTTTGCATTGCAGCATTCTATGAAACGGAATGCGGCGCTGCAACATGAATTCCTGATCTGAAGGGAGTAGGCTGACTTTCGACTAGCAAGTCAGCATTTCACATTGTGGGAAACCCATGAAACACAACATCCTGATTTTTGGCGCGTCGTACGGCTCCCTGTTGGCGACCAAGCTGCTGCTCGGCGGGCACAACGTGAAGATGGTCTGCACGCCCGCCGAGGTGGAGCTGTTCAACAAGGAAGGCTCTCGCGTCCGCATGCCGGTGAAGGGACGCGACGGCCTGGTCGAAGTCGACTCGCGCAAGCTGACCGGCAAGCTGTCGGCCGACGTGCCGACCGCGATCAAGCTTTCGGGCTACGACCTCGTCGTGCTCGGCATGCAGGAGCCGCAGTACCGCTCGCCGGGCGTGCGCGAGCTGCTCGATGCGGTCGCCAAGGCGAAGCTGCCCTGCATGTCGATCATGAACATGCCGCCGCTGCCGTACATGGCGCGCATTCCGGGTGTCGATGTGAAGGCGATCGAGTCCTGCTACACCGACGCCTCGGTGTGGAAGAGCTTCGATCCGAACTTCATGACGCTCTGCAGCCCCGACCCGCAGGCGTTCCGCCCGCCGGAGGAGAAGCTCAACGTGCTGCAGGTACGCCTGCCGACCAACTTCAAGTCGGCGCGCTTTCCCTCGGAGGCGCACACCGCCATCCTCAGGCGCCTGGAGGCCGACGTCGAGGCCGCGCGCTTCGACGGCATGGAGCTTCCGGTGAAGCTGAAGGTGCACGAATCGGTGTTCGTGCCGCTCGCCAAGTGGGCGATGCTGGTCTCGGGCAACTACCGCTGCGTGACTAGAACTGGCATCCGCCCGATCAAGGAGGCGGTGCACTCGGACCTCAACGCCTCGCGCGACATGTACAACTGGGTCGTGAAGCTGTGCGTCTCGCTCGGCGCGAATGAAAAAGACCTGGTGCCGTTCGAGAAGTACGCCGCCGCGGCGCAAAGCCTCGGCAGCCCGTCGTCCGCCGCGCGCGCCCTCGACGCCGGCGCGCCCAACATCGAGCGCGTCGATCGCCTGGTGCAGACCATTGCCAAAGCCAAGGGCATGCGCTCGGCGACGCTCGACGAGACGGTGGCGCTGGTCGACGCGAAGCTGGAGTCGAACCGCAAGAAGGCGCAGGCCGATGCCGGACTGAAACCGGCGCAAGCCCAGAAGACGGCCTAGGTTTCCTTCTCCGGGCCGGAATCGTCCTCGATTCCGAGCTCCTGGATCTTGCGGGTGATGGTGTTGCGGCCCATGCCGAGCAGGTGGGCCGCGTCGATGCGCCGGCCACCCGTCTTCGCCAGCGCGCGCATGATGAGCGCGCGCTCGAACTGCGGGCCGAGCGCGTCGAGGATGCCGCTCTCGCCGCGCGCGAGGCGCCGTTCCACTTCCTGCTCGAGCGCCGCCAGCCAGTCGGGCGCGCTCGCCGCCGCCTGATCCTTGAACTCCGCCGGCAGGTCGCCGACGTCGATCACCTGCCCCGCGGCCATCACCGTCAGCCAGTGGCAGAGGTTCTCGAGCTGGCGCACGTTGCCCGGGAATGCGAGGCGCGAGAGGTGCGACAGCACCTCGTCCGAGAAGCGTTTCGGCTCGACGCCCAGCTGCTTGCCGGAGAGCGCAAGGAAGTGCCGCGCGAGCAGCGGGATGTCCTCCGGTCGCTCGCGCATGCTGGGCAGGCGCAGGCGGATGACGTTGAGGCGGTGGTAGAGGTCCTCGCGGAAAGTGCCTTCGCGCACCCGGTCCTCGAGGTTCTGGTGCGTGGCGGCGATGACGCGCACGTTGGCTTTGATCTGCTGGTGGCCGCCGACGCGATAAAAGGTGCCGTCGGAGAGCACGCGCAACAGCCGCGTCTGCAGCTCGGAGGCCATGTCGCCGATTTCGTCTAGGAACAGCGTGCCGCCTTCGGCCTGCTCGAAGCGGCCTCGCCGCTGCTGCTGCGCGCCGGTGAAGGCGCCTCGCTCGTGGCCGAAGAGCTCGGATTCCAGCAAGTCCTTGGGCATCGCAGCGGTGTTGATGGCGACGAAGGGCTTGGCGCCGCGCGCACTATGTCGGTGCAGCGCACGCGCCACAAGCTCCTTTCCGGTTCCTGATTCGCCCGTGATGAGGACCGTGGCGCTCGACTGCGAAAGCCGGCCGATGGCGCGGAAAACCTCCTGCATTGCCGGCGCCTGGCCGAGGATTTCCGGGGTCTCGCCCATCGGCTCGGTGACCTCCGCCTCGCGCCGGCTCTCGTCCAGCGCGCGCCGGATCAGCTCGACCGCCTGGTCGACGTCGAAGGGCTTCGGCAGGTACTCGTAGGCTCCGCCCTGGAAAGCAGCGACCGCGCTGTCGAGATCGGAGTAGGCGGTCATCACGATCACGGGCACCGCGGGATGCCGCGTTTTCACCGCCTGCAGCAGCTCCAGGCCCGACTGCCCTGGCATGCGGATATCGGAGACAAGCACTTCAGGCGCGCCGCCCGAGAGCGCGGCGAGCGCTTCCTGCGCGGTGGAGAAAGAGTCGAAGGCGATGCCCTCGCGGCTGAGCGCCTTCTCGATCACCCAGCGAATCGAGCGGTCATCGTCGACGATCCAGACGGGCTTCATGACACCGGCAGGAGGATGCGGAATAGCGTGCGGCCGGGACGCGAATCGAATTCGATCACGCCCTGGTGGTACTGGACGAAGGTCTGCGCTAGTGAGAGTCCCAAGCCTGTTCCGCCTTGTCGCCCCGAGACCAGCGGATTGAAGATCCTGTCACGGATCTCATCCGGCACCCCCGGGCCGTCGTCCACCACCTGCAATTCTAATGCCAGCCTGTAGCGCTGCCGGAGAATGGTCGGCTGGCGAAGAGCGCGCGTGCGGAACTCGATGGTCTTCGCGCCTGCCTGGGCAGCGTTACGGGCAATGTTGAGGATCGCCTGGATGAGCTGCTCGCGGTCGGCCTGCAGGTCGGGGAGGCTTGGGTCGTAGTCGCGCGCGATGTCGATGCCGAACTCGCCGCGGACCAGGCTGCGCACCCGCTCCAGCACCTCGTGGATGCCGAGCGGCTCGATCTTCGGCGTCCGGTGCGGCGCGAGCATCCGGTCCATCAGCGCCTGCAGGCGGTCGGACTCCTGGATGATGACCTGCGTGTACTCGCGCAGCTCCGGGCGCTCGAGCTCTCGCTCGAGCAGCTGCGCCGAGCCGCGCAGCCCGCCGAGCGGGTTCTTGATCTCGTGGGCGAGG
>DATNCP010000212.1:0-3065 GCA_035607175.1 Burkholderiales bacterium | reverse complement strand
AACGTGCTGCTTTCCGTGTTCTTCGCGGGCATCTCGGGCTCCTCGACGGCGGATGCCGCTAGCCAGTCGAAGATCTTCATCGAGGCGCAGGTGAAGGAAGGCTACGGCCTGTCCTTCTCCATCGCCATTACCGCGGTGTCGGCGGTGCTCGCGGTGATCATCCCGCCTTCTATCCTGATGATCGTCTGGGGCGGCGTGATCTCGACTTCCATCGGCGCCATGTACCTCGCGGGCATCCTGCCGGGACTGTTGATCGCCGCGGCGCAGATGGCGACCGTGCACGTCTACTCGAAGATCTACAACTACCCGGTCTATCCGCGCGCCACGCTGAAGGAGTTCTTCGTCTCGGGCTGGGAGTCGCTGCCGGCGCTCTTCACCCCGTTCATCATCGTCGGCGGCATCCTGCTCGGCTGGTTCACCGCCACCGAATCGGCCGCCATCGCGGTGCTCTATGCAGCGGTGCTCTCCTCGTTCTTCTACCGCGAGATGGGCTGGCAGAAGCTCTATCACTCGCTGCTCGAGACCGGCCGGCTCTCGGCCGTCGCGCTGTTCTGCGTGGGTACGGCGTCCGCGTTCGGCTGGCTGCTCGCCTACTACCAGATTCCGAAAGCGCTGCTCGCGAACGTGACGACCTGGGGCATGGGCATCACCGGCGTCGGTTTCTTCATCGCCTTCGTGTTTCTCGTGGTGGGCTGCTTCCTCGACGCCATCCCCGCGATCATCATCGTTGGCACGATCCTGCAGCCCCTCGCCGCGTCGGTCGGCATGCACCCGATCCACTTCGCCATCATCGGTATCGTGTCGCTCGCTTTCGGGCTGGTCACGCCCCCCTACGGCCTGTGCCTGATGATCTCCTGCGCGGTGGCGAAGGTACCGCTCAAGTTCGCGCTCAAGGACACGGCGATCATGCTGGTGCCGATGCTGCTCATGCTTGCGGCGATCATCCTGTTCCCCGAGATTCCGCTCATCCTGCCGAAGCTGATCGCACCCGAACTGCTGAAGTAGCTTCATGAAGCTCGGCTTTTTCACCATGCCGCTTCATCCCGTCGGCCGGGACTGGCGGCAGACGCTCGCCGAGGATCGCGAGGCGGTGCTGCTCGCCGAAGAGCTCGGCTTCGAGGAAGCATTCATCGGCGAGCACGTCACCGACCTCGCCGAGACCATCACCTCCTGCCTGATCTTCATCGCCACCCTGGCGCGCGACACCAGGCGCATCAAGCTCGGCAGCGGCACCGTCAACCTGGCGAACCGCCATCCCGCGGTCACCGCGGCGGAGATTGCGATGGTGGACACGCTGCTCGAAGGGCGCTTCATCCTCGGCGTCGGGCCGGGCGGCCTGCCCTCCGACGCGGAGATGATGGAAACGATGGACGCGGACCGCAGCGCGCTCTTCCTCGAGTCGATCGAGCACATGATCGCGTTGTGGACCGAGAAGCCGCCGTATCGCCGCAAGGGAAAGCGCTGGCAGCTCAGCACCGAGCGCACCTGGACGCCGGACCTCGGCATGGGCGGAATGCTCAAGCCGTTCCAGAAGCCGCATCCGCCGATCGTGGTCACGGCGATCCTGCCGCACTCGAACGGCATCGCGGCGGCTGCGGCGCGCGGCTGGACGCCGATCTCCGCCAACTTCGTCCAGCCCTGGGTGGTGAAGACGCACTGGGCGAAATACGTCGAGGGCTGCGCGCGCGCCGGGCGCGAGGCGCGGGGCGAGGACTGGCGCGTGGCGAAGAGCATTTTCGTCGCCGAGGACGAGGCGACCTTGCGGCGCATGACGCGCGATCCCGGCAACCCGTTCGCGTACTACTTCCGCAACCTGCAGCGCAAGGCGCAGGCGACTCGCGGCAGCGCGCTTTTCAAGCACGAGCCTACCGTACCTGACGCCGCGCTGACGGATGAGTATCTGGTCTCGCAGCTGCTCATTGCCGGCACGGTGAACGAGGTGGTCGACAAGCTGCTCGCCTTCCGCGAGCAGGTCGGGCCGTTCGGCACGCTTCTCTATTGCGGGCACGATTGGGCGGACGCGCGGGCGATGCGCCGCTCGATGGAACTGATGGCCGGGAAAGTCCTGCCCCGGCTATGATGGTCTGAAGGAGGGAGTCATGGATCGTCGCGAACACCTGAAGGGCTTGTTTGGCCTCGCCGCCACGTCCGGGCTGGCGGGATGCACCATGCCGCAGACGTCTTCATCGACCGATCCGATCCCGCCGCAGGGCATCGGCCACCGGATCAAGCACATCTCGTACAGCGACCAGGGCGGGCGGCCAGACGCGGTGCAGGTGATGGTCAACCGCAAGCATGTCTACGTCGGCCACATGTTCAGCAACGGCATCACGGTGCTCGACGCGAACGACCCGCGCAACCTGAAGCCGGTCACCTACTGGAGCCTCGGGCAGGGCGATTTCACGCGCACCCACCAGCTGCAGACCGCGAACGACCTGCTGCTCGCCTCCAACGGCGCCAACATCGTCGCGATGCAGTCCTACGACGGCCAGCGCGGCTACTTCGAGAACAACCTCGCCGACAGCATCACCAACCGCAAGAAATTCCGCTCCGGGCTTTCGATCCACGACATCTCCAAGCCCGGCGAGCTGCGCGAGATCGCCTTCCTCGAGATCCCGGGCTTCGGCATCAACCGCACCTTCTGGACCGGCGGGCGCTACGCCTACGTCTCCTCGCATTTCGACGGCTTCACCGACCACATCCTGTGCATCGTCGATCTCAACAACATCACCAAGCCCGAGATCGTCTCGCGCTGGTGGCTGCCGGGCATGAACCGCGCCGCGGGCGAGAAGCCGGTCCTCGGGCCGGGCCGGCGCTCGGCGCTGCACCACATGATCGTCTCGGGGAATCGCGGCTACGCTTCCTGGCGCGACGCGGGCCTGACCGTGCACGACGTTACCGACGCGCGCAATCCGAAGCTGCTCTCGCACATCAACTGGTCGCCGCCGTTCCCCGGCGGCACGCATACCGCGGTGCCGCTGCCGGGTCGCAACCTGGCGGTGGTCTGCGACGAGGCGAACGCGGAGAAATGCGCCAAGGGCCTGTTCCATACCTTCGTGCTCGAC
>DATNCP010000195.1:0-48989 GCA_035607175.1 Burkholderiales bacterium | reverse complement strand
TCGGCACCACCACGCCGATCAGCGCCGACGTGCGGCTGATCGCCGCCACCAACCGCAACCCCGAGCAGGCGATCGCCGACGGCAAGCTGCGCGAGGACCTGTTCCACCGCATCAACGTGTTCCCGATCGCCATGCCGCCGCTGCGCGAGCGCGGCACCGACATCGAGCTGCTGGCGCAGCATTTCCTCGACCTGCTCAACAAGCGCGAAGGCACCGGCAAGTCGTTCGCCCCGGGCACCATCGCCGCGCTCTACGCCCACAGCTGGCCGGGCAACGTGCGCGAGCTGAAGAACTACGCCCAGCGCGCCTACATCCTCGCCGACGAGATCATCGACGAGAGCCTGGCGCCGGCGAGCGTCGCCGCTCCCGAGTCCGCGCCGCTCCTGACCGTGCGGGTCGGCAGCTCGCTCGACGAAGTCAGCCGCCGCCTGATCGAGGCGACGCTCGCGGAATGCGGCTCGAAGCGCAAGGCCGCCGACATGCTCGGCATCAGCCTGAAGACCCTCTACAACCGCCTCGCCGTCTACAAGAGCGAGGGCGGCGAGCGGCGCGCGGCCAACGCCGACTTCGAAACGCGCGACGCGGCCTAGGAATTGCTTTTCTGCCGACCATCGATTTCCACGGAGACACCATGAGCACCAACACCCAGAAGCAGAGCATCGACCGCCTGAGCGACGGCGCGCACCGCGTCGTCGACGAGGCGGCCAACCGCGCCGGCGCAATCGCCGACCGTTTCGGCGAGAAGGCCGACGAGCTGATGGAGATGAAGGACGACTGGCTCGAGGCCGGGCGCGACTACGTGCGCGACCATCCGGTGGCCGCGCTCGGCATCGCCGTCGCCGCCGGCTACCTGTTCAGCATGATCATGCGGAGCAGGGACTGAGTTCCGCTCCGGCGGCGCGCCCGCCGGGCTTCGCCGAGCTGCTCGGACGCCTGCTTGGCGAAGCGAAGGCGCTTGCCTCGGACTATGCGCTGCTCGCGGTGCTCGACGCACGGCGCGCGGCGCTGCGTCTCGCCTGGCTGCTCGGCACCGTGCTGGTCGCCGCCGTGCTGGTGGTCACCGCCTGGCTTGCGCTGGTCGCGGGCGGCATCGTGCTGCTGCTCGGCCAGGGCACGCCGTGGCCGCTGGCGCTCGGCATTGCCGCGGGGCTCAACCTGGTCGGCGCGGGCGCGCTCGCCTGGTGGATGCGCAACCTCGTGAGCGAGATGCCCTTCAACGCCCTGGTGCGCTCGCTGCGCGGCGAAGCGCCGAGCCAGCCCTGAACCTGCTGGCGATCCGGCAAATGCACCTGAGCCTCGACGACGAGATCCGCCGCCTCGAGAGCCGCATCGCCAGCCGCAAGGGGCAGCTCACGTACGTGAGCAGGGCGACCGGGCGGCGGGCGATGCACGGTCTTGCCTCGCCCGGGATGCTGGCGGCCGGCGTGGCGGTGGGCTTTGCCGCCGGCAGCCTCGGCCGCCGGCGGCGCAACGGCGCGAACGGACACGACCGGGCGGCGAAAGCCGGCGCGAGCGGCATCGTCGGCCTGCTGATGAGCGGCGCGATGTGGCTCGTGCGCGCGCAATACGGTTCGCCCGCCAATTTCGCGCGGGCCATGATCGAGAAGTTCTCGAACAAGCAGTGACTCCCGAGCGTCTCGTCCGCGGGCTGCAACGCGCCGCGCTGGCATCGTTCGGGGTGGTCGCGGCGCTCGGCGCGCTCGCGATCTGGGGATGGGCAGCGGGCCTGCCGCGCCTGCGCGATTTCGGCGCCGACTTCGCGCCGATGGCGCCGGCGGCCGCGCTCGCCTTCCTGCTGCTCGCGTGCAGCTACCTCGCGGCCGAGCGCGGCGGCGCCCGCGCGCGCGGCACCGCCTGGACCGCGTCCGGTGTGGTCGCGACGCTGGCGCTGCTCGCGCTGGCGGAGGACCTCGGCGACATGCGCCTCGGCATGAACTTCGAGTGGCTGCTCGGCGCGGGGGGCGGCGAGATGCCGGCGCTCATGTCGCCGACCGCCTGCATCACCCTGCTCGCGCTCGCGCTGGCGACACCGCTGCGGCGCGGGCTGCGGGTCTTCGGCCTGTCGGCGAACGCGGTGGCGGCGAGCGCCATCGGCGCGCTCGGCTTCTTCGTCCTGCTCGGCCTTTCGCTGCGCCTGCTGCGCTTCGACATCGCCGCGCCGCTGCTCGGGTTCTCCGCGCCCGCGGCGGTAGCGACGCTGCTCGCCGCCTTTGCCCTGGGGGCCGGCCGTCCCAGCGACTGGCTGATCGACACGCTCACCAGCCGCCGCACCGGCGCGGTGGTGATGCGCTGGCTGCTGCCGGCGGCGCTGGTCGTGCCGCTGATAGTCGGCTGGACGCGCCTCGCCGCGGAGCGCGCCGGCCTGTTCGGCGAGGCGTTCGGCATGGCGCTTTTCACCCTGATGATGATCGCCTCGCTCGGCGCGCTGATCCTCTGGGTGGCGCGCACGCTCGACCACATCGCGGCGCAGCGCGAGATGGCCGAAGGCGAGGCGACCGAGCAGCGCGAGTGGCTGCAGGTAACCCTGGCGGCGATCGGCGACGGCGTGATCGCCACCGACGCGTCGGGCCAGGTGCGCTTCCTCAATCCGGCGGCGCAGCGGCTCACGGGATGGCGGGCGGCCGAGGCGGCGGGCCGCTCGATCGACGAGCTGCTGCAGATCATCGACGAGCGCGACGGCGCGCTGATCGCCTCGCCGCTGCGCGCCGCGCTGCAGTTGCGCGCCGCTTCCGCGGCGGCCGGCGAGCCGGCGCTGCGCGCGCGCGACGGGCGCGTCCACCCGGTGCAGATCAACGCCGCGCCGATCATCGACAACGACGTCATCGCCGGGGCGGTGCTGGTGCTGCGCGAGGCGTCGGCGCAGCGCCGGGCGGAGCGCGCGATGCGCGAGGCTTACACCGAGCTCGACCAGCGCGTGGTGCGCAGGACCGCGGCGCTCGAGCGGGCGAGCGCCGCGCTGCGCGAGCGGAACGCGCTGCTCAATGCCATTACCACCAGCACGCCGGACCTGATCTTCGCCAAGGACCGGCTGGGGCGGACGCTGATGGCGAACCCGGCGTGGAAAAAGGCGGTCAGCCTCGCCGAGGAGGCCCCCACGCTCGACGACAACGAGCGGCTGGTGCTCGAGTCGGGCGAGACCATGTTCCTCGAAGAGACGCTGGGCGAGCGCACCTTCCTCACCTCCAAGTCGCCGCTGCGCGACGAGCAGGGCCGGGTCATCGGCCTGATCGGCATCGCGACCGATATCAGCGAGCGCAAGCAGGCGCAGGGCAAGCTGGAGCAGCTCGTGATCGCCGAGCAGCGGCTGCGCGCCGAAGCAGAACGCGCCAACCGCGCCAAGGACGAGTTCCTCGCCATCGTTTCCCACGAGCTGCGCTCGCCGCTCAACGCGCTGCGGGGCTGGAGCCACCTGATGCTCACCGGCCAGCCGCCGGAACGTTCGCTGGTCGAGCGCGCCGCGAAGGCGATCAAGCGCAACGTCGATCACCAGACGCGGCTGATCGACGACCTGCTCGACACCTCGCGCATCGTCAGCGGCAAGCTCACCATCGAGCGGCGCGCCGTCAACCTGGTGGAGATCGTGCTCGCCGCCCTGGACGCGGTACGGCCGGGCGCGGCGGCGAAGCACGTCGACCTGCGCTTCACTCCCGACGACACGACGATCAGCGTCGTCGGCGACGCCGGCCGCCTGCAGCAGCTCGCTTCGAACCTGCTCTCGAACGCGGTGAAGTTCACGCCCGAGCGCGGCTCGATCGCGGTGCTGCTGCTGAAGAACGGCGAGCGGGTGCAGCTGCAGGTCCGGGACAATGGCATCGGCATTGCGCCCGAGTTCCTGCCCCACGTCTTCGATCGCTTCAGCCAGGCCGACACTTCGGCGGCGCGGCGCGCCGGCGGCCTCGGCATCGGCCTGGCGCTGGTCAGGCACATCGCGCTGCTGCACGGCGGGCAGGTGCGCGCCGACAGCGCCGGGGTCGGCCGCGGCGCGATTTTCACGGTCGAGCTGCCGGCGCTCGCCAGCGGCGCGCCGGCCGCCCGGGAAATCGTTCCCGAGGAGCATCGCCGCAGCGACGCCGGCGCGCTCAGCGGCGCCCAGGTGTGGATGGTCGACGACGACGCCGACGTGCACGAGGTCGTGGCGCTGACGCTCGAGCAGGCGGGCGCCGGGGTGCGCGGCTTCTCCTCCTGCCGCGAGCTGGTCGCGGCGCTGGAGAAGGCGCTGCCGGCGAACCCGCCGCAGGTGTTCCTGATCGATCTGGCGATGCCGGAGGAGGATGGCTTCCAGACGTTGCGCCGCGTGCGCGCGCTGGAGATGGCGAGCGGGCTCGAATCGCCGGTGCCGGCGGTCGCGCTCACGGCCTTCACTCAGATCGAGCGCGAACGGCTGGTTGCCGCGGGCTTCCGCGAGCGCGTCGACAAGCCGGTCGACGCCGACAAGCTGATCGGCGTGATTCGCGCCGCGCTGCGCGAGCGTGCCCTGGTCCGCTAAGAATTCGGGGTCAGGGTAACAATTCCGCGCAGTACGGCGTGATGCCGGGATCGCAGGGAATTGTTACCCTGACCCCGAATTCGTCACTTCATCGGGAATTGCACGAAGGGCGGATTCGGCGTCCTGTCGGGCGGGACGTACGCGGGAGCGGGCTCTCCGGCGGGCCCGGCGTGCTTGAGGTAGCGGTAGATCGCGCGCACGTCCCGGTCGTTCATGTCGCGCAGCACGAACCAGGGCATCGGCGGGCGCAGCTGGGGGCTGCGGGCGAGCGTGATGAACTGCGTTTCGGTCATGCGCGACGCCGTCAGGCGGAGGTTGGCCGGGTAGGTCGTTCCCCACGGCCCGCGCCAGCCGAGCCTGTCGCCCGTCATCCACAGCTTCTCGTCGACCTTCCCGCCCGATGCGGGGTAGCCCGGCGTGTGGCAGTCGTTGCATCCCGAGGTGGCGACGAGGTAGCGGCCGCGGTTCACGTCGGGGCTCGCCTTGGCCGCCTTTTCCTGGGCCTGGGCCGCGCCGGCGAACAGGGCGACGGCGATGATCATTGTTCTCACTGAAGCATCCTCCCTTATAGTGTTGGCCGCGAGAATATCAGGGAGTTGCCCATGAAGCTTTATATGCACCCCGTATCGATGACCAGCCGGCCGGTGCGCCTGTTCATCGCCGAGAGCGGCATCAAGGTCGACGAGCAGGTGGTCGATCTCATGACCGGCGAGCACTACAAGGACCCGTTCGTCGCGGTCAACCCCAACCGGATGGTGCCGGTGCTCGAGGACGGCGATTTCCGCCTGACCGAGAGCTCGGCGATCCTCAAGTACCTCGCCGACAAGACCAACTCGCCGGCCTATCCCAAGGACCTGAAGCAGCGCGCCAAGGTCAACGAGATGATGGACTGGCTGAACACCCAGTTCTACCGTGAATACGGCTACGGCTTCATCTACCCGCAGATCTTCCCCAACAACAAGCGCCCGACCGACGCGGCGCAGAAGGCCTGCCTCGAGTGGTCGAAGGAGCGCGCGCAGAACTGGATGAAGCTGCTCGACCAGCACTGGATCGGGCCGAAGAACCAGTACCTGTGCGGCAACCAGATCACCATCGCCGACTACCTCGGCGCCGGCTTCGTCTCGCTCGGCGAGATCATCCGCATGGACTTCGCGAGCTACCCGAACGTGAAGCGCTGGCTCGGCAACATGAAGAAGCTGAAGAGCTGGCCGAGCGTGAACGAGGTGTTCTACGGCTTCCAGGGCATGGTGAAGGATCAGAAGTTCGAGACCTTGCAGTGATCAAGGGGCTTCACCACAACGCGTACCGTTGTCGGGATTCCGAGGAAACGCGCCGCTTCTACGAGGACTTCCTCGGCCTGCCGCTCGCCAACGCCTTCGTCATCCGCGAGACGAAGAGCGGCCGGCGCACCGCCGTGCTGCACAGCTTCTATCGCATGGACGACGGCTCGTGCCTCGCCTTCTTCGAGGCTCCCGACCGCCCGTTCGAGTTCAAGCCGCAGCACGACTACGACCTGCATATCGCCCTGGAGGTCGAGAAGGAAAATCTGCAACGGATGCTGGACAAGGGCAAGGCGGCGGGCGTCGAGGTGCGCGGCGTCGCCGACCACGGCTTCATCCACTCGATCTACTTCCGCGACCCGAACGGCTACGTCATCGAGCTGACCGCGAAGCACGGCGACCACGAGCGCGCCATGGACCCGGCGGCTAACGGCGCGAGGCGGGAGCTGGATTCGTGGCAGCAGGAGAAACCGGGTCCGCGCCGAGCGGTGCGCAAACCTCCTCGAGCGGCTTCCGCTCGGCGTCCACGCCGAGCCACAGCGCGACCAGCGCGGCGCCGCACATGAGCACCGCGGCGAGCGCATAGGCGCCGAACAGCGCCCCGCGGCTGCCGCTTTCGATGATCGCGCCGTAGAGCGGCGGCCCGGCGAGCCCGCCGAGCGCGGTCCCGGCCGCGTAGAAAAGCGAGATCGCCACCGCGCGCATCTCCACCGGGAAAATCTCGCTCACCGTGAGGTACGCGGCGCTCGCCGCGGCGGAAGCGACGAAGAAGGTCGCGCTCCAGAGCAGCGATAGCTGCGTTGCCGTTATGGCATCTCTTGAAAACAGGTAGCCCGTAGCGAGCAGCGCGACGCCGGCGGCGCCGTAGCAGGCGGCAATCATCCTGCGCCTGCCGATCGAATCGAAAAGCCCGCCAAGGACGAGCGGGCCGAGAAAGTTGCCGAGCGCGAAGGGGAAGATGTAGTAGCCGACGCGCTCGTTCGGCACGCCGTAGAACGTCGTCAGCACCAGCGCGTAGGTGAAGAAGATCGCGTTGTAGAAGAGGGCCTGGGAGGCCATCAGCGACAAGCCGAGGATGGTTCTCCTGCGAAAGCGATGAAGCAGGTGGTGGATGATGTCTCTCCATGGCAAGGCGGGGATGGTTCGCATGGAAAGGCCAACGCTTACTTTTTCAGTCATGCCGATCTCCTTCTCGATCTGCTCGACGATCCGCCGCGCCTCCTCGTGGCGCCCTTGCCGGATCAACCAGCGCGGGCTTTCCGGCACGTGGCGGCGGACAAGCAGGATGGCGAAGCCGAGGATCGCGCCCAGCCCGAAGGCGAGGCGCCAGCCGTACTCGGGGTTTATCAGGGAAGGATCCAGAAGGAAGATGCTCATTGCGGCTCCCAGCGCAGCACCGATCCAGAAGGTGCCGTTGATGCCGAGGTCCACCGCGCCGCGCACGCGTGCCGGGATCAGCTCGTCGATCGCCGAGTTGATCGCCGCGTACTCGCCGCCGATGCCGAAGCCGGTCAGGAAGCGGCAGAAGGCGAACGAGGCGAAGCTGAACGAGAACGCGGTGAGGACGGTGGCAAAGAGGTACACCGCGAGCGTGGCGAGGAACATGCGTTTGCGCCCGAGGTGGTCGGCGAGGCGCCCGAAGACGAGCGCGCCGAGCACCGCGCCGGCGATATAGGCGGAAGCGGCCCAGCCGATGTGCGCCGCCGACAGGCCGAGGGTGTCGTCGCGTCCGAGCGTCGGTCCGAGCGCGCCGACGACCGTTACCTCCAGCCCGTCGAGCAGCCAGCTGACGCCGAGCGCGATCACCACCTTCCAGTGCCAGCGGGACCAGGGCAGGCGATCCAGCCGGGCGGGGACGTCGCTCGTGATCGCGTCCATCGTATAGTTCGGACCCGGCGATGAAGTTCTCGTTCTTCCATCTGATGCCCTATACGGACGCGCAGGCGTCCGCCGAGTGGCCGGTCCCCAACCGGGACTTCGACGCCGGCAAGGCGCACGGCTACTACCGCGCCTACCTCGACGCCATGATCCACGCCGAGGACTGCGGTTTCGACTGGGTCGGCTGCAACGAGCACCACTTCAGCCCCTACGGGCTGATGGCGAACTGCAACGTCATCGGCGGCGCGCTCGCCCACGCGACCCGGCGCATCCGCATCGCCATGATGGGCAACTTGGTGCCGCTCAACAATCCGGTGCGCATCGCCGAGGAATACGCGATGCTCGACTGCATCAGCGGCGGGCGCCTGATCGCCGGGCTGATGCGCGGCATCCCGCACGAATACATCGCCTACAACATCAACCCCGACAAGTCATGGGCGCGGCAGCGCGAGGCGATCGAGCTGATCCTGCGCTGCTGGACCGAGCCCGAGCCCTTCGGCTGGCAGGGCGAGTACTTCACGTTCCCGCAGATCTCGATCTGGCCGAAGCCCCTGCAGAAGCCGCATCCGCCGCTCGTCATCTCCGCATCCAGCCCCGAGTCGGCCCGCTTCGCCGGCGAGATGAAAGCGACGATGGGCATGGTGCTGATCTCGGATCTCGCGATGGCGAAGGAATGCATCGCGGTCTACAAGGAGGCTGCGCGCAAGGCGGGATGGGAGCCGAAGGCCGAGAACATTCTGATCGGAATGCATACGTGCATCGCCGACACGGATTCACAGGCGATGGCCGCATTGAAGAGCGCAAAGGAGTATTTCGATCGTGTCCTCATGGGCGGGCCGCGCACCGCCGGCCGCCTCGTGCTGCAGAAGAGCCGCTACTACCAGGAAGCCGCGAACGCGGAGCGCATGCGCGAGCGCCTCGCAAAGCGCGAAGCGGCGACGCTCGAGCAGCAGATCGAAGGCGGCATGATCTTCTGCGGCAGCCCGCAGAGCGTGGTGAAGCAGATCCGGCGCGTGCACGGCGAGCTCGGCAACGGCGTGTTCAACTTCACCATGAAGGTCGGCAACCTGCCCGATGCGGTGGTGAGGCGCGGCATGGAGCTCTTCCGCGACCGCGTGCATCCCGAAGTGCGGGACTTGTGATGCGGCCGCTCGTCTACCTGCATCCTGCCGGCGGCGTTCGGCCGACGAAAGTGCTGGAGAAGCTGAAGCCGCGCCAGCCGGTATTTCCGGGGTTCGACGGAACACCGACGGTTGCCGGACTTAATTCGAGAAAAGCCCTCGGGAAATGGGTCGGCGAGTACATCGACCGCGAGATCGGCGGCCCGTGCGACATCTTGGGCTGCTCCTTCGGCGGCGCGGTCGCGCTCTGGCTGGCGATCCTGCGGCCGGAGCTCGTCGATCACCTGGTGCTGGAATGCCCGGCCGGGCTGCAGACCATCGACGCGAAGCTGCGTGCCGATCCCGCCGAGTTTCGCAAGGCACTCTTCGTCCACCCGGAGAAGGCCTTTCCGGTTTCGAAGACCAGGGAAGTGGAAGCCGAAAACCGGCGGATGCTGACCCACTATGGCGCCGAGGACGGGAAGGATCTGGAGCTGTTGCAGACCCTTGAAACGATCAAGCACCGCACCTTGATCCTGCACGGCACCGAGGACCGCATCATCGGCCGGGAAAGCGTCCGGCTCCTGAAGAGCCGGCTCGCCAAATCATTCCTCGTTTACGTCTGGGATGCGGCGCACAACATCGAAGTCGACCAGCCCGAGCGCATGCTCGAGCTGGTCGAAGGCTTTCTCGAACGCTCGGAAGCGTTCGTCGTCAACCGCGCCGGCTAGCGCTTCGGCGCCTGCTGCTGTTGCTGCTGTTGCATCTGCGTCTGCTTCGCCCGCTGCACGTATTGCTGGTAGGCGGGCAGGGCGATCGCGGCGAGGATGCCGACAATCGCGATGATCGGCACGATGCACGCGGCGATGATCACGCCAACGCCGTTGGGCGGCGTCTTCCCGCCGTAGTCGTTCTCGCCGTCGGTGCCCGGGATGAACCAGAAGATCAGGTTCACCAGCGGCACCAGCAGCAGCAGCGACAGCCAGCCGGTAGTGTTGAAGTCGTGGCAGCGCTGGATCGTGAGCATGAAGCCCACCACCATGATGGCGATCCACGCGATGACCATCCCCGCGCTGCCGAGCACGGCGCTGAGCAGCGCGCCGAGAATGGCGAACAGGAAGTAGATCCCCATGCCGTAGGCGATGTAGCGCACCCTGCCGATGCGCCCGGCCGTCGAAAAGATCTTGACGTCCTGGTACTGCTCCCCCGCCTCGGCGACGGCGGCATTCGGTTTCGCGTATGGATTGACCGCTGGCGTTGCGTTTGCCATGTGAACCTCCCCTGAAAGGTCTTCCCCGGGGCGATCTTATAATGCCCGCGCCATGACCGGTAACCCGCTGGATTTGCGGCCCTGGCTCGCGCAGGTGGGCGAGCTCGGCGAGCTCAAGGACGTGCGCGGCGCCGACTGGAACCTCGAGCTCGGCGCCATCAGCGAGCTGAACGTCAAGAAGGACCTGCCGCCGGCGCTGCTCTTCGACGAGATCACGGGTTACCCCAAGGGCTTTCGCGTGCTGACCTGCAGCACCAGCAGCCCGGCGCGCCTCTCGTCGATCCTGCGGCTGCCGATCCAGAAGACCCACAAGGGGCTGGTCGAGACGTTGCGCGGCAAGCCCGCGCAGTGGCAGGCCGAGGCGCCGAAATACGATCCGGTCATCGCTGCGACCGGTCCTGTCTTCGAAAATACCCAGAAGGAAGTCGACCTGCTCGCCTTTCCGTCGCCGCTGTGGCACGAGATGGACGGCGGGCGCTACATCGGCACCGGCTGCTCGGTGGTGACGCGCGACTTCGACTCGGACTGGGTGAACGTCGGCACCTACCGCGTGCAGATGCTCGACCGCAACCACGTCGCGCTCGACATGGTGCCGGGCAAGCACGGCCGCATCCAGTACGAGAAGTACAAGGCGGCCGGCAAGCGCTTCCCGGTGGCGATCGTGCTCGGCGGCGATCCGCTCGGCTATCTCATCTCGGGGATCGAGGTGCCGTTCGGCATGTGCGAGTACAACTACATGGGGGCGATCCTCAAGGAAAAGATTCTCTGCGTGAAAGGCGAAGCCACGGGGCTCCCGGTCCCCGCGGCGTCCGAGATCGTCATCGAGGGTTTCATCGAGCCGAACGACGAGCGCACCGAAGGCCCGTTCGGCGAGTTCCACGGCTACTACCCCGGCAAGGCCGGAAGCGCGCCGTGCGTGACGATCAAGAAGGTGTACTACCGCAGGAACCCCATCCTGATGGGCTCGCCGCCGGCGAAACCGCCCAACGACTACTCCTACTCGAAGGCGGTGATGCGCTCGGCGCTGCTGCAGGACGCGCTCAACGCAGCCGGCGTTTCCGAAGTGCAGGCGGTCTGGGCGCACGAGATCGGCGGCGCGCGCATGTTCAACGTCGTCGCCATCCGGCAGCGCTACGCCGGCCACGCGCGCCAGGCCGGGCACATCCTCAGCCAGTGCGGCGTCGGCGCGTACATGTCGCGCTACTCGGTCGTGGTCGACGAGGACATCGACCCGTCGAACCTGCAGGAAGTGATGTGGGCGGTCGCGACCCGCACCGACCCGGCGATCGACATCGACATCATCCAGCGCGGCATGGGCTCGAAGAACGATCCCATGTTCATCGCCTATCCGTACAGCGCGCCGTTCAGCTCCAAGGCGATCATCGACGCCTGCCGGCCGTGGGACCACAAGGACGCATTCCCAGCGGTGGCCGAGGCGAGCAAGGAGCTGCAGGAGAAGACGCGCGCGAAGTGGAAGGACCTGCTCTAGTCGATTTTCTGCAGGGCAGCGCGGACCGCTTCGACCCCGCCGGGCCGGATGATTCGTTCCACTTCCTTTCCGTCCTTCAGAAACACCAGCGTCGGCCAGAGCTTGACGGCGAAGGAGCGGCCGAGCCGGCGGCCGGCGGCATCGGCGATCTTGAGGTGCCGCACGCGCGGATGCCCGGCGAGCGCGCTGGCGATCAGCGGCTGCGCGGCGCGGCAGTACCCGCACCAGGGGCTGCCGAACTCGAGCAGCGTCGGACCCTCGAGCGCGTCGACTTCGGCGCGCCGTGGCTCCTTCTCGGCAGGACTCACTTCTCCGCGGCCGCCTTCAGGTTGGCGAGGCCGGCCTCGAAATCGCGCCCGACCATCCGGTCCATATCCATGAAGAGATGCACGATCTTGAAGAAGAACGGGGTATCGCCCTGCATCGCCCAGGTCACCTGCGTCGCCTTGTCCTTGGGCTGCAGCGTGAAATCGACCATGTTGTGCGCCTCGAACGGCTTGAGGAAGTCGAGCTTGAGCTTCACCCGCGACGGCGGGACCGCCTCGACGATCTCCATCCTGCCTTCGCCGACTTCCTTGTTGCCCTGCCAGGCGTAGGTCCTGTCACCGAAGGTCCGCTTCATCTGCGGGTCCTTCTTTTCCCAAGGCGACCACGCGCCCCAGCTCTTGAAGTCGCTGATCAGTGCATAGACCTTCTCCGGCGGCGCCTGGATGGTCGCTTCGCGCTGCACCTTGAAGGTGTCGGGCCGCATCGCCGCCAGGATGAGCACGGCGCCCACCAGGAGGGCGACCACGAGGATCGCTATCTTCATGAATCTCATGACCTTTTCTCCATTTCAGCGCAATCGGGAGAAGTTTACGACGAACCAGCCGGGGGCAAATCGATCCCGTAACGGAAATTTTTTGTGACGCCATCCATAATCGCCGTCCATGCAACTCGATACGGTGAAGGCGGCGTATCGCCGTTATGCCGGCTTCTACGACGCCTTGTTCGGCCCGGTTCTGCAGCCGGGGCGCAAGGCGGTCATCGAAGCGCTGAAGTGCCAGCCGGGCGAGCGGGTACTCGAGGTCGGCGTTGGCACCGGCCTGTCGCTCGACCTGTATCCCGCCGACGTGCGCGTCACCGGTATCGACGTGTCGCGCGAGATGCTGGACAAGGCGCGCCGGCGGGTGGCGAAGCGCAGGCTCGCCCACGTCGAGGCGCTGCTCGAGATGGACGCCGAGGCGATGAGCTTCGCCGCGGCAAGTTTCGACAAGATCGTGGCGATGTACGTGCTGCCCGTGGTGCCCAACCCCGGCCGCCTGCTGACCGAGCTGCATCGCGTCTGCAAGCCGACCGGCGAGATCTACCTCGTCAATCACGTGCGCTCCGACAACCCGGTGATCGGCGCGGTGGAGAAGGGCCTGGCGCGCTTCTCCGACAAGCTTGGCTTCCATCCCGATTTCGAGCTGCGCAACGTGGTCAACGGCCACGAGCTGGTGCAGATTTCGCGCGTCGCTCTCTTCTGGAAAGTGATGCGCTTGCAGAACGGCGTTTCGCGCGGCTTGTAAGCCGGCGGCCGACTAGCGCTCGCCGAGCTTCTCGAGCGCCCGCGTCGCGGCCGCCTGCAGCCGGAAGCAGCTCGAGCCGAGCGCGCGGCGCGCGACGTCGGGGCGTGGCACGGCGACGAGCGCCTGAGCGCGCACGCTGCAATAGGGATGCGCGTCGAGCCGCTCGAGCACCTGCTGGTAGAGCGCGGGCGGCGGCGGATGGGCGCCGAAGGCGACCGCGATCCATCCCGCGAGCGGCGACAAGGGATGCTGCGCCAGCTCCGCGTCGAGAGCCTGCCAGAGCGCCGCGTGCGCCTGCGGATCGCCGAGCGCGCAGCGCAAGCGGCCGCCGATGTCGTACGCGGCGTCGAAATGGTCGCGTCGCAGCGACTCGATCTCCGCGATCGCGACCGTGACCCCGGGCGGGCACTTGGCTTGCGGCTCGCGCTCGAGCGCCTTGCGCGGCGCCGGCGGCGCGGCGAGCGGCTTGCCGCCGCTCAGGAACGAGGCTCGCGCCGGGTCGTAGAGGAAAACGCCGAAGGTCGGCATGCCGCGCAGCCATTCCGCGTGTCCCCACTGCAGCTCGCCTTCGCCGATCTCGAAGCGGTTGGCGCCGCCGCCATCGAGCAGCACGCCGATGCCGTTCGCCGTGCCGGTCGCCTGGGCGAGCTCGCGCGCGGCGTAGTGGTCGTCGCCGGCGAGGTCGACCAGCGCGCCGACCGCGAGATCGAGGCCCATCCCCTGGCCGACGCCGAAGCTCATGGCGTAGCGATCGTTGCCGCCCTCGTCCCGCAGCACGCCGACCGCCTCGTGCACGCCGGTGCCCTGGGCGTAGCGAATCGCCTGGTAGCGATCGTCGCCGCCGCGATCCCAGAGCAGGCCGACGCCGTAGAAGTATCCCGTTCCCTGGGCGAACATCTCCGCCACGTAGACGTCGTCGCCGCCGTCGTCGCGCAGGATGCCGACGCCGCCCGGCAGCATGGTGCGGATACCCATCGCCGCGCCCTGCGCGCCGCTCAACCCGCCGCCGCGGTCGTAGCTGTCGCGAACGCCGCGCGCGGTGTAGCGGTCGTCGCCGCCGGCGTCCCAGAGCAGCGCGAGCCCGCCGGTAAAGGCGAGCGCCTGGCCCCAGGCCTCGATCTCGTAGCGGTCGTTGCCGCCGCGGTCGATGAGCGCGCCGATGCCGAACAAGGCGAAGCCCTGGCCGAAATAGGGAAGCCGATAGCTGTCGTCGCCCGACTGGTCGAAGAGCAGCGAGGCGCCGGCGAGCGCCATGCCGAGGCCCGGGCCCTGCATCTCGTAACGGTCGTCGCCGGCGAGGTCGAACAGCGCGGACAGGCCGCGCATCGCGAAATCGGCGCCACGGTAGGTGTCGTTGCCTTCGAGGTCGATGATCACCGCGATCGCGCCGCCGGTCGCCGGCGCCCGCTCGTAGGCATCGTCGCCGCCGGGGTCGAGGATGAGCGCCGCGGGGCCGTGCCGATCGTTGCCGCGCGAGCCGATGACGACCGTGCCGATCGCCGATGGGAAGCGGCCCGGCTCCGGCCAGTCGCGCGCCGCACGCAGCTCGCGCACCAGGCGGGCGGTCGCGGCGATGAAGCGCTGGTTGACGCGGTCGAGCGCTTCGCGATCGACTGCCGCGCCGATCTCGAGCTGTGCATCGGCGCCGAGGACGCCTTCACTCAGCTCCCGCAGGACTTTCGCCTCGTCGAAAGGCCCGGTGGCGGCGAGCAGGTCGGCCTGGATCGAGGCCAGTTCTTCGATATAGGCGTCGAGCAGGCGATCGAACGGCTGCGTTGCCGACGGCGCGGGATCGAGGGTGATGCGCCGCAGGGCTTCCGGGACGCTGCGCTCGAAGATCGCCTGCGCATCGAGCGCGTCGAGCGGGCGCGCGAGCAGCTCGCGGGCAAGGGGCGGCGCGGCAGGCGGCGTCGGCGCCTCGTGGCGCAGGGTGTTGTCGATCAGCGTCAATGTTTCGCCGAGACCGCGCGCGTCGAGCAGCCGCGCGACGCGCTCTGCGAGCGGTTCCGGGCCGGCGCCGAAGGCAAGCAGGGCCGCAGCGAGGGCGAGCGCCGCCATCGCTTCATTATGGCGCTAGAATCGCCGCCGGTGCCCCGCGCCGACCTGACCAAGATCCCGCTGTTCGCGGGACTGAGCGAAGAGCAGCTGCACGCGCTCGCCGAGCGGACCGTGCCGCGCTCCTTTCCGAAGAACGCGATCGTCATCAACGAGGGCGACCTCAGCGATTCCCTCTACCTGATCCTCTCCGGCAAGGTGAAGGTCTACCTCGGCGACGAGAGCGGCAAGGAGCTGATCCTCGACATCAAGGGACCGGGGCAGTACTTCGGCGAGATGGTGCTCGACGAGCGCGCGCGCTCCGCCACGGTCATGACCCTCGAGCCGTCGCAGTTCGCGACGCTGTCGCGCGCCGAGTTCGTCGCCGTGCTGCTCAAGCACCCGGCGATCTCGCTCGAGGTGATCCGCAACCTGATCCGCGTCGCGCGCGGGCTGAACGAGAACGTGCGCAGCCTGGCGCTGCTCGACGTCTACGGCCGGGTGGCGCGCGTGCTGATGGAGCTCGCGGTCGAGCAGGACGGCAAGCTGGTGATCCCCGACAAGCTGACGCAGAAGGAAATCGCCAACCGCGTCGGCGCCTCGCGCGAGATGATCAACCGCATCCTGCGCGACCTGTCGCAGGGCGGGTATGTCACGGTCGAGGGCGGTCGCATCACGATCAACAAGACCCCGCCGCCGCACCTCTAGCTCAGGCGAGCGGCTTCAGCAGTCCCAGCAGGGTCGGAACCAGCTCGCTGACGGTGGGATGGATGTGCACCGCGCGCTGGATCGTCGTGTAGGGCTTGCGCGCGTACATGACGTCGAGCAGCGAATGGACGACCTCGTCCGCGCTCATGCCGAGCAGGGAGACGCCGAGCAGTTCCTTCGACTCGGCATCCACCAGCACTTTCATGAATCCCTGCGTCTCGCCCGCTTCGCGCGCCCGGCCGACGCGCGCCATCGGCATCTTGGCGCGCAGCACCTTGCGCCCGCTCTTTTTCGCCTCCTGCTCGCTCATGCCGGCGCGGCCGAGCGGCGGATCGATGAACAGGGCGTAGGTCATGATCCGGTCGGAGACGCGGCGCCGGTCGGCGTCGAACAGGTTGGCGGCGACGATCTCGTAGTCGTTGTACGAGGTATGGGTGAACGCGCCCTTGCCGTTTGCCTCGCCGAGCGCCCAGACGCCTTCCGCGCTGGTGCGGCATTCGTCGTCCACCTTGACGAAGCCGCGCTCGTCCGTCTCGATCCCCGCTTTTTTCAGATCCAGGTCGTCGGTGTTCGGCTTGCGGCCGACCGCGAGCAGCACGTGGCTGCCTTCGGCGATCGGCTCGCCGCCCTTGCACTCCAGGCCGACGACGATGCGCGCGCCTTCCTTCTTCAGCGCCATGCATTCGGCCCCGACGCGGATGTCGATGCCTTCTCGCTGGAGAATGGCCTGGATTTCCGCGGCGACGTCGTCGTCCTCGCGCGGCAGCAGCTTCGCCGCGCGCTCGACCACGGTCACGCGCGAGCCGAAGCGCCGGTACATCTGCGCGAACTCGAGGCCGATGTAGCTGCCGCCGACGATCACCAGGTGCTCGGGGAGGAAGTCGACGTCCATGATCGTGCTGTTGGTGAGGAACGGCACGTCCTTGACGCCGGGCAGGTCGGGAATCACCGCGCGCGCGCCGACGTTGATGAAGATGCGCTCGGCCTCGAGCTGGCGCTCGCCGACCGCGACGGTGCGCGGCGCGGTGAAGCGCGCATGGCCCTTCAGCAGCGAGACGTGCTTCATGCCGCCGATCCAGGTCGCCAGGCCGTCGGTCGAATGCTTCACGACCCCGTCCTTGCGCCGCTTGACGGCGCTCATGTCGATGGCAAATTTCCCGGTGGAAAAGCCATACTCGGCGCCGCGCTGGGCGACATGGGCGGCGCGCGCGCTCGCGACCAGGGTCTTGGTCGGGATGCAGCCGTTGTTGACGCAGGTGCCGCCGAGCAGCTTGCGCTCGACGAGCGCGGTCTTCAGGCCTTCCCTGTCGAGGCGGCCGCAGAGCGCCGGCCCGGCCTGGCCGGCACCGATGACGATCGCATCGAAACGCTCTGCCATGAGGCCAGCATACCGCGCCACAGGCGTAAAATCGCGCTCATGAACGCACCGACCAAAGCCGAAGACGCCTTCCATCAGCTCATCCACCAGAACCACATGTGGGGCTTGTGGGAGATCGCGAGCCAGATGACCCCGCATCCGATGCCGCAGGCCATCCCGCATCAGTGGCGATGGTCGCTGCTGAAGGAAGTGGTGAGGCAGTCGGCGAGCGCGGTGCCGGTCGGCGACGAGCGGCGCGCAATGCAGCTCTTCAACCCGGGCCTGAACGGCCAATGGGCGACCACCAACACGCTCATCGCCGCGGTGCAGGTCCTGCTGCCGGGCGAGGTGGCGCGCGCCCACCGGCATTCGCCGGCGGCGATCCGCTTCATCATCGAGGGCGACGGCGCCTACACGGCGGTCGAGGGCGAGAAGGTGATCATGCACCCCGGCGACTTCATCCTCACGCCGAGCTGGCAATGGCACGACCATGGCAACGAGACCAAGGAGACCGTGG
The DNA here is from genome assembly GCA_035607175.1 of Burkholderiales bacterium. Lineage (GTDB taxonomy): Bacteria > Pseudomonadota > Gammaproteobacteria > Burkholderiales > SG8-39 > SCGC-AG-212-J23. Next base: position 31,320 of record DATNCP010000195.1, on the reverse strand, counting down.
TGTGGATGGACGGTCTCGACGTGCCCCTCACCAAGTCGCTGAACGCCATGTTCTTCGAGATGGGCAAGGAGCTGAAGGCGTCGCACCACAAGCCGGTGAACGGCTCGAAAGCGCTGTACGGCCACGGCAGGCTGGCGCCCACATGGACGAAAATGAGGGGCGCGGAGCGGCCTTTGTTCTCGCCGCTCATGATCTATTCGTGGCAGCAGACGCTGGAGGCGCTGCACGACCTGCGCAACCACGACGCCGACCCGCACGACGGCATCTGCCTCGAGTACACGCACGCGCAGACCGGCGGGCCGGTGCTGCCGACCATGTCCTGCCGCGTGCAGATGATCCGCAAGGGCGAGAAGCTGAAGCCCAAGCGCGTCACCGGCAGCTCGGTCTTCCACGTGGTGCAGGGCAAGGGCCGCAGCACGATCGAGGGCAAGGCGTTCGACTGGGAGAAGGGCGACATCATCGCGCTGCCTTCCTGGGCGCAGCACGACCACGCCAACACCGGCGGCGAGGACGCGATCCTGTTCTCCATCAGCGACCGGCCCGTGCTCGAGGCCCTGGGCTTCTACCGCGAGGCACTGTCGTAGCCGGCGGCCTGCTCAGCGCCGCGGTGCTGGTTCTCGCGGGCTGGAGTTTCCTGAACGTCTCCGCCTCCTGGCTCTACGTCGCCGGGTTCGTGCTGTTCGAATTCTGGCTGCTGCGCGCCATGAGAGCCGTCGGCAAGGGGCCGGTCGCCACCGGGGAGGCGCCGTACCACTTCACCGCGGACGAGGCCGACCTCATCCAGCGCTACCGCTTCTATTTCACTTACCCGGCGCGGGCCCACGCTGCCTCGTCGGTGCTCGCCGCGGTGGGCCTGACCGCCCTTGTGCTCGCGCCCTGGCTCACCTGGAAGCAGGCGTTCCTGCAGGCGATCGTCATCGGCGTGAACTTGTTCGCGGTCGCCCGCCTGACCAGGGCCGTGGCGCCGCTCATGATGCTGCGCATCGGCGCCGCCCACGCTGACCGCGACGCGCTGCGGCTACTTGAAGCGCACGACCCGGCTTGGTCTAAAATCAGGGCTGGTAACGAACCCGAAAAACCGAGGGAGGAACCATGAGAATCTCCACCATCATCGCTGCTCTGGCCATCGGCGGCGCTGCGTCGCTCGCCTTCGCGGCCGACGAGACCGTCAACATGTCGATCAAAGACGGCCTCGAGGCGGGAAAGCACACGAAGAACACCATCGGCGACGACATCAAACTCTACTTCGGCAAGCAAAAGACGCCGGCGGTGGACAAGAAGATCTGGGAGGGGGGCACGACCCAGAAATCGATGCGCAAGTCCGCGAAGGAGCACTGCGAGACGGCGTTCGTGAGCGCGATCCTTCGCCTGCAGGACCGCGCGCGCAAGGAGGGCGGCAACGCCGTCGTCAACATCGTCAGCGGCGGCAGCAACGAAAGCGCGACCGAATACACGTGCACCTCAGGCCGGGTCACCGGTTCCGTGACGCTGCGCGGCACGGTCGTCAAGCTGAAGTAACTAGCCGAAGTAATTAGCTGCGGGCGGCGAAGCGCCACGCTTCGCCGCCGCCGCGCAACGCGAGCGGCTCGCGCGGCGCGGCCGTCCAGGCCGCGACGCGCGCCAGCCAGTCGGCGCTCGTCGCCGGCAGCGCGCCGCGCGCCGCGCGCAGCGGCTCGCAGGAGACCTCTCCCGGCTTTTTCTGCAGCACGCACCAGTCGCTCTGGTGCGCTTCTCCCTCCGCGCCTTCCTCGACCCAGCCGACGAGCACTTGCTCGCAGCCCGCGAGCCATGTCTGCGCCAGGCCGAGCAGCAGCGGCCAGTCCGAGGGCGCGACGTGGACGAAGGCCGCGCGCGCGACCGGCGCGGATCGCTGCGCGAGCAGCGTCGCGGCGAGATGCGGCTGCGTCGCGACGAACGTGAACGGCATCACCGGCTCGCCGCTCGCCGCCTCCTGCAGCGCGGCGCGCGCCGCGGCGCGCGCGCCGTGGCGGGAGGCCCAGAGCACGCCGAGGGAGGCTCGCTGCGGCGCCGAGTCGAGGCACGCTTGCGCCCCGAGCAGGCAGAGCTGCGCGAAGCCGCCGGCCCGGCGCAGCTCGCCGCCGAACCGCTCGCGCGTGCGCGCGGCCATCTCGCCGGGCGCAACGCGAAGCACCGTCGGCGCGACCAGGTAAGTCATGCTTTTTCCAGAGCGAGGCTGGCGACGTGGCCGCCGAACCCCGCCAGGTTGAAGAGCACGCGCCGGATCGAGGTCGCGTCGGCGGCCTGCGGCCGCAGGCCGAGCTCGGGATCGACCCGCGCGAAGCCGGCGGTCGGCGGCACGCTGCCGCGCGCGAGCGCGTCGAGGAGCAACGCGAGCTCGGCCGGACCGCTTGCGCCCAGCGTGTGACCGATAGCGCCCTTCAACGACACCATGCGCGGCAGCGCGGCGAACGTACGACGCACCGCTCGCGCCTCGGCGAGGTCGCCGACGGGGCTGCCTCCCGCCTGCAGCTTCAGGAGGTCGATCTCTTTCCAGCCGGCGGCCGAAAGCGCTGCGTCCATCACCTTGGCGATGACCGTTTCGTTCGGCGCCGGAGCCGCAAAGCCGCCCGGATCCACCGCGATTTCCGCCGATGCCACGCGCCATGGGCCCGAACCGGAAACGACGACGGCGCCAACGGCTTCGCCGAGCACCAGCCCGTCGCGCTCGAGATCGCAGGGCCGCGCCTGGGTCGCGGAAAGCAGGCCGAGCGCCGAGAACCCCGCGCCGGTCAGGCGGTTGGCGAGCTCGACGCCGAGGACGAGCACGTGCGGGCAGGCGCCGCTCTCGACCATGTCTCGCGCCAGGCCCAGCGCCGTAAGCCCCGAGGTGCAGGCGGTGTTCACCGCCATCGCCGTCCCGGATGCGCCGAACCAGCGCGCAAGCTGCATCGCGAACTCGACCGGCGGCCCGAGCGCCGCACCGGGCTGCGCTTCGCGCGCGCCGATGAAGTGGGAGGAGGAGCCGACCAGGCAGGGTAGCTGCCGCCACTCGCTCGGCGGCAGGCCGGCCTTGCTTTTCAGCGCCGCGGCGACCGCGCGCGCGATGGTTTCGGCGCGCGTCGCCCAGTCGCCGCCGGCCGGCGGCAAGGCCAGGTCGGGCACGACGTCCGGCGCGGACGCGCTGGCGACGGCCGCCGCGCGCACGAAACTCGCCATCAGGCCAGCCGCTGTTCCAGCAGGTGATCGGCGAGGTTGCCGACGCAGGAGAGGATGCGGCGCGTCTCCTTGCTGTCGACCAGGCGCACGCGGTAGCGCCGCAGCAGCGCCATCGACACCTGCAGCGCGTCGAGCGAATCGAGCGCGAGCCGGGTGCGCGAGCCGAAGATCGGCTCGTCGGCGGCGAGCGGCGCGCCCTCGAGGCGCTTGTCCGTGACCTCCAGGATCAGCGCGGTCAGCTCGGCGATCAGCGCTTCGCGCGTCATGCGGCGCGCCGGCTGTGGTGCAGCCACAGCGCCGCCGCGAGCAGCGCCGCGGCGAGGCCGAGCAGCTTGAGGCAGGGCAGGGCGATGTCGGCGGCCGATCCCTGCCGCAGGATCACCGCGTGGAAGCCGTCCAGCGCCCACGCCATCGGCGAGAGCGCGGCCCAGGTCTGCATCGACTCGGGCATGACGAAGCGCGGCACCATGATGCCGCCGAGCGCCGCGGCGAGGATGGTGCCGACGCCGCCGATCACGGTCGCTTGCTCGATGGTGCGCGAGGCGACGGCGACCAGCAGCCCCCAGCCGATCGCCGCGAGGCTGGTGCTCGCGGCCACTGCCGCGAGCAGGTCCCAGCGCGCCGGCAGCGCCAGCGATTCGCCGCCGAGCCACGGCACGAGCGTGCGGCCGGCGGCGAGCATCAGCGCCGCTTGCACCAGGTTGATGACGAACAGCGGGCCGACCTTGCCGAGCAGCAGCATCGAGAACGGTACGCGCTGGCTGACGAGGCGCGCGAGCGTGCCGTCGCGCCGCTCGGCGATGAACAGCGCCGAGATCGGCATGACGACGAGGAACATGCCGAAGATCAGCCATGCGGGAACGTTCTGCTGCACCGAGGAAGGCCTGCCGCCGCGCGGGTTGCCGACCACCTCGAGCTCGAGCGCCGGGGCCGAGGACTTGACGCCGTGCGTCGCGCCGTGGACGCGCTGCAGGAAGGTGGCGATCTGGATCGGCGGCAGGGCTGGATCGGCCAGCAGCTTGAGCGTCGCCGACGGGTCGGCGCCGAACCGCGCCGGCACGACCAGCACCAGCGCGAGCCTGCCTTTGCGCACCTGGTCGCGCGCCTCGGCTTCGCTGGCGGGCGCGCGCGTCGCCTTGAAGCCTTCGCCGGCGATCCCGTCGGCGAGGTAGACGGCGGCACTGGCGTCGGCCGAGAGCACCGCGAAATCCACCGGCCGGCCGCTGCCGTCGCGGAACACGTCGCTCAGCGCGAGGGACATGATGACGATGAATGCCGCCGGCATGAGGAACAGCACGGCGAGGCCGTGCACGTCGCGCGACAGCGCCAGCCATTCCTTCACCCAGAGGGCGGTGAGCGTACGCATCAATCCCGCAGCGAGCGGCTGGTCAAGTGCATGAAAAGCTGTTCGAGGCTGCGGTTGTTGTGGCGCACCGGGACGATCGCGGCATCGTCGCGCAGCAGCTCGGCGAGCGCTCCTTCGCGCAGTACCCGGCCGGCGTCGATGATCGCCACGCGGTCGCAGATCGCCTCGATCTCCTCCATGTAGTGGCTGGTGTACAGGATGGTCCGGCCTTCGCCGGCGAGGGCGCGGATCGAGTCGAGCAGGAACGAGCGCGACTGCGGATCGACGCCGACCGTCGGCTCGTCGAGCAGCAGGATGCGCGGCTCGGTGAGCAGGCCGATCGCGAGGTTGAGGCGCCGGCGCAGCCCGCCGGAGAGCTCGCCGGCGCGGCGCGCGAGCATGCTTTCGATGCGCGCGAACGCCGCGACCGCCGCAACGCGCTCGCGCAGGCGCGCACCGCCCACCCCCTGCACGCTGCCGAAGAAGCGCAGGTTCTCCGCGCAGCTGAGCATCGGGTAGAAGGCGAACTCCTGCGGCACCAGCCCGAGCGAAGCGGGCTCGCGCCGGCGCAGCTCCTCGAGCGGCGTGCCGTCGACCGTGACCCGGCCGCTGGCGGCACGCAGCTGCCCGGCGAGGATCGAGATCAGCGTGGTCTTGCCGGCGCCGTTCGGCCCGAGCAGGCCGAAAATCCCGCCGGCGGGCACGCTGATCGAGAGCTCGCGCAGCACGGGCTCCTCGCCGCCGGCGTAGCGGAACGAAACGCCCTCGACGCTCAGCATGCCCAGGCCCGCTGCGCGGCGTCGAGCTCGTGGAAGAACTTCTTCTCGTCGGCCGCGAGCGAGCGCAGGTGCGCCGCGAGCACTCTGGCATCGAACGCATCGCGGCCGCGGATCATGCGCGCCGCGGCAAGGGCGAATTCGCGCCAGCGATCGCCGATTTCCACCAGCTGGGCGGCGAGACCGTCGAGCGGGTTGTAGCCGGTGATCGCCGCCAGTTCCTGCAGGAACGACGCGTAGAGGAAGCGGAATCCCGCGCCGCCGGTGCCGATCTCCTCCTGCATGCGCACGATGTTGCCGGTGTAGAGCCGGGCGTGCGCGTCGTCGGCGAGCCGCGACACCTGCCAGGCGAGCATGCGGATGCCGCGCACGCCAATGAAAGGGAGCGGCGTGCGCAGCATCGGATTCGCGGCGCGGGCGAGCGCGCGTCTGCCGAGCTTCGCCCAGTCCGGCGCGGCGGGCGTGGCGGTCGCGTAATAGAGGAGGCCCTTCGGCGCGAGGATGCCCTTGGCGAAGCGCGCCTTCTCGAGATCGGCGCGTGCGATGCGCACGACCGTCTCGCCCACGGGGTCGCTCACCAGGTACTCGTCGCCTTCGCGGCCGTAGATGATCAGGTTGTGGGCGTTGAAGTGGAAGCGCATGTCGGGCGGGAAGTAGGGCAGCCAGAACGCCGAGGTCTGCAGCCCGACGAGGCTGCCCTGCGCGAGCAGCTCGTTCAGGCGGCGCGTGCCCTCGGCGGGCGAGCCGAAGCGCTCGAAGCGCATGCCGAGGCCGAGGTCGCGGTTCAGTCGCCGGATGATGCCGCGTGGCGGGATGCGATAGGCAACGATCGGCAGGCCGTGGACGCGGATGAACGGCAGGTAGGCGAACAGGATCGCCGAGGCGAGGCCGAACGCCATCGCTTCCGACATCGGCAGGCCGCGATGGCGCACGAGCGAGCTCATCACGCCCGACTCGCAATGCGAGGCGTGCTGGTGCACGTAGGGCGGCACGGCTAGTCGGTCCGTCCGAGCGCCTCGAGGGAAAGGCCGAGCGCGTCGGCATAGCGCTGCCGCAGCGTGGTCGAAAGGCGGGCGAAGACGTGCGGGCGGAAGTGGCGGCGGACGCGCCAGCGCCAGACGCCTGTCGTCTGCGAAAGCAGCGCGACGTCCATGCGCGCGCGGTACATGTGATATTCGAGCGGCGAGGTCAGGCCGGCGCGGCAGCGCTCGCGCGCCTCGCGTGCCAGGCGCTCGAGGTCCTCGATCGCCTGGCGGGTGACGATTTCCTCGACTTCCCAGCCGCGCGACGCGACCAGGCGCACCCGGCCGTCGTCGGCGACCGCGTACACCGCCTTGCGGTGACCGGCGAGCGTCGCGTTGCCTTCCTGGGGGACGTCGCGCTCACGCATGCGCGACCGCGGTGAGATGGATGAAGCCGCTGGAGAAGCGGCCGCTCTCCGGCACGAAGCACAGCAGCCGCTGCCCGGGCGTGATGTCGCCGCTGCGCAGCAGCTCGTCGAGCATGATGTAGATCGCCGCCGAGCCGGTGTTGCCGGTCCAGGCAAGGTTGGTGAACCAGCGCTCCTTTGCGATCGGCAGGCCGACGCGCTCGAGCGCCTCGGCGACCTTCGGCCGGAAGAACTCGGAGGACATGTGCGGCAGGAACCAGTCGATCTCGCGCGGGACGAGCTTGCGCTGCGCGATCAGGCGCTGCAGCGGCTTCTCCAGCGTGTACTCGACCACCGCCTCGTTCAGCAGCCGCACGTCCTGCTTCAGCGCGAAGATCGAGGTCGATTCGCGCTCGTGGCCGGGATAGCTCATCCAGCCGCGCAGCGCGCCGCCGGAATCCTTCTCCGCGCCCATGTACATGCACGCCGGCAGGGCGTGGGCGTAGGAGAAGAGCTCGATCCAGTCGACGCGCAGGTTGAGGCCGCGTCGCGGCTGCGGCTCGATCAGCCACGCGCCGGCGCCGTCGGAGAGCATCCAGCGCAGGAAGTCCTTGTCGAAGGCGAGCTCCGGGTTGGCATCGAGCGCCTTGCCGCGCGCGGCGCATTCCGCCTCGTAGTTGTGGGCGCGCAGGCCGAGCGAAGCGACTTCCGAGCCGGTGACCACGGCGTTGGCGGCGCAGCCGGCCTTCACGGCCATCCAGCCGTACTTGAACGCGGTGGTGCCCGAGAGGCACACGCCGGCGGTGGCCACGACCTCGCGCACCGGCACGCCGAGCTCGCCGTGCACCATCACGGCGTGATTCGGCATCAGCTGGTCGGGATTCGAGGTGCCGCAGGCGAGCACCGCGATGTCTTCGAGCGCGAAATACTCGTCGGCGAGGCCGCGGATCGCCGCAGCAGTGAGGCTCGCGTTCGAATGCGTCGCGAGGCCGGTGCCGGGGTCGATGACGTAGTAGCGCTTGCGGATGCCGTTGTTGCGAAGCACGATGCGCCGCGCGCGCGAGGGCCGGTCGCCGACCTGGCCGAGGATCGCTTCGACCTGGTCGTTCTCCACCGCCTTGTTGGGCAGGGCGACGGAGGTGCGGGTGATGTAGGCGTCCACGCTAGTGACCCGACGGCAGCTCGAAGTACGTCTTCTGCGACTCGAGCCGGCGCGCGAGCAGCGGGCGCAACAGCCGCTGCAGCAGCAGGCTCGCGGGGACGACGGCGAGGATCATCGCCACCAGGTAGAGGCAGAACAGCACCACGAGCGGCAGGCGCAGCAGGGAACCGGGCGCGCCGCCGAGCCGGATGATGCGCGACCACGCGCCGAACGCGCGCTTGCCGGCGCGCTCGCTGAAGATGAGCCGCGGATCGACGCGCGCCGCGCCGAGCCCGCCAAGCATCGGCCCGTCGCGCTTTTCGCGCCCGTCGCGCAAGGCGCGGACCAGCGCGTGCCCGAAGCGCTCCGCGCCGGCGATGTCCTGCTCGGCGATGCCGGCGGGCGGCAACCCGAGAAAGCCGTCGCGCTTCCCGGTGAGCAGCCAGCGCGGCGTGGTAATCAATGTCGCGAGCGTCGGCGCCCGGTCGGTGAAGACGACGTTGTCGCGCAGCTCGCCGCCCGCTTCCTGGATCAGCTGCTTGACCGTTTCCTGCGCGTTGAGCCACATGTTGCGGCAGGCGATGACGGTCACGACCGGGCGGCCGCGCAGCAGGCGTTTTCCCTGATCGCTTTTCAGAAACGCAGTGGTCGGTCCGGAAGGGGAGAGGAACCAGACCTGGTAGGCGAGCACGACGAGATCGAAATCCCCCTCTGCAGCGACCGGTTCAAGCAGCGGCGCATCGAGCAACACCGCTTCCGGCATCGCATCGAAGAAGCGCAGCAGCGGCCAGGGGAAGGGATACGGGGTGCGCGGTCGCAGCACCTCTTCGACCAGCTCGATTTCAGCCGAGCCGGCGAGCGGCGACGCGATGCGGCGCGCGATACGAGCGAGCTGCCCCGTCTGCGAAAAATGAACGACCAGAACTCGTTTCATCGTCTGGCAGCGGTCCCCGTCCGCTGGACGCCAGCCCTCCCGTTTCGTGCTCAGAGAATACCTTGCGGGGAAGCCGGATGTCATTGGTTTTTCGGAAGGTCTTGTAAAAAATGCACGCGCGGGGCATGCGCGCGAGCAACGCGCAAATCGCAGCGGTGTGGTAATAGGCGGCATGCCGATGCCCGACCTGCGGAGCCTGCGCGCGAGGCTGCGCCTGACGAGCGCGCTGGTGCTGCTGGCGTTCGTGATCAGCCATCTCGGCGCCCACAGCCTGCTGCTGCTTTCGCAGCCGGTCGCCGAGGAGGGGCTCGCGGCGCTGATGCGCCCCTGGCGCAACGAGGCCGGCACGGCGCTGCTCGTCACCGCGTTCCTCGTCCACTACGCGAACGCGCTCTGGTCCGTCTACGAGCGGCGCTCCCTGCGGCTCAACGCCTGGGAATGGGCGCAGCTCGGCCTCGGGCTTTGCATCCCCGCGCTGTTCGCGCTGCACATCGCGAGCACGCGCCTTGCGGAAGCGAGCATGGGCGTCGACACCGGCTACGGCTACGTGCTGGTCGAATACTGGGTGGTGGCGCCTTACGTGGCCGTCCTGCAGGCGGTAGCGTTGCTGACCTTGTGGATGCACGCCTGCATCGGCATCCATTTCTGGCTGCGCACCAAGGCCTGGTACCCGAGCGGTCGCGTCTGGCTCGGCGCTTTCGCCTTGCTCCTGCCGACCCTCGCGCTGTCGGGTTTCCTGAGCGCCGGAAACCAGGTCGTCCGCACCGCCGAGGCCGACGAGGAGTTCGTCGGGAAGACGCTCGCCGACGCGAACGTCGCCGAAGCCACGCCGGCGGCGATCGACCGGATGGCGACGACGATCCTGCTCGCGCACGGCGGGCTGCTGCTGTTCGTCTTCGCCGCCCGGGGCTTGCGCCGCTGGAGCCAGTCGCGGCAGCGCCCGCCGCAGCTCAGCCACCCGTCCGGACAGAAGCTGCCGGTGTTTCCGGGATCGACCATTCTCGAGACGCTGCGCGAATACGGCATTCCGCACGCGTCGGTATGCGGCGGCCGCGCGCGCTGCACGACCTGCCGCGTGCAAGTGAGCAGCGGACTCGAGTCGCTCGCGCCTCCAGGGGAGCTGGAAGCGAGAGCGCTGGCGCGCATCGCCGCCACCCCCGGCCTGCGCCTCGCCTGCCAGGTGCGGCCGGTCGCCGACCTGTGCATCACGCCCTTGCTCGCCGCCGATTCGTCGGCCGCCGACGGCTTCGTGCGCGGCGGCATGGAGGGCAGCGAGCGGCTGATCACGATCATGTTCGTCGACTTGCGCGGCTCGACCACGCTCGGCGAGGCGAAGCTGCCCTACGACGTGCTGTTCATCCTCAACCGCTTCTTCCACGAGATGAGGGAGGCGCTGGTCGCGACCCGGGGCCACTACTCGAATTTCACCGGCGACGGGCTGATGGCGCTCTACGGCCTGGACTCCGACGACCCGGCGACCGGGGCGGCCGACGCCGTGCGCGGCGCGCGCGAGATGCTGATGCGCGTCGAGCAGCTGAACCGCACGCTCGCCGGCGAGCTGCCGCAGCCGCTCGCGATCGGCATCGGCATCCACTACAGCGAGGCGATCGTCGGCGCGCTCGGCCCGCCCCGGTCGCAGATCGTCACCGCCATCGGCGATACCGCCAATACCGCGGCGCGCCTCGAGAGCCTGACCAAGGAATACGGCTGCTCGCTGATCGTCTCGCGCCGGGCCGCGGAGCTGGCCGGCCTCAATATCACCACCGAGCCGCTGCACGAGGCGCCGGTGAAAGGCCGTGTACAGTCGGTGCAGTTCTATGCCCTGAAGACCATCCCGGAGGTAAGACGATGAAACGCCTGCTCGCGACCGCGTTGTTCCTGATGGCTGGTGCTGCCGGCGCGCAGCAGTTCCCTTCGCGCCCGATCACGCTCATCTCGCCGTTCCCGCCGGGCGGCTCGACCGACACCACCGCGCGCATCATCGCCGAGGCGATGACCGCGCCGCTGGGGCAGGCGGTGGTGGTGGAGAACGTCGGCGGCGCGAACGGCAGCATCGCGCTCGCCCGCGTGGCGCGCTCGGCGCCGGACGGCTACACCCTCGACATCGGCCAGTGGGACACGCACGTCGGCGCCATCATCTACCCGATCAGCTTCGACCTGCAGAAGGACTTCGCGCCGATCGGGCTGATGACGATCAACCCGCAGCTGATGATCGCGCGCAAGGGATTTCCGGCGGACGACCTGAAGGGCCTGGTCGCCTACATGAAGGCCAATCCCGGCAAAGTGACCTTCGTCGAGCAGACCGCGGCGGCGAAGCTCTCGGGAATCCAGATGATGCAGGCGACCGGCACCGAAGTGCTGTTCGTCCCGTTCCGCGGCGCCGGCCCGGCGATGCAGGCGATGCTCGGCAACCAGGTCGACCTGATGGTGCTGCAGGCCGCGGCGGCGCTGCCGCAGGCGCGCTCGGGCAACGTCAAGATCCTCGCCAACCTTTCGCCGAAGCGCTCGCCGGTCGTGCAGGGCGTGCCGACCTCCGACGAGAGCGGGATCCCGGGCCTCTACGCCGTGGGCTGGTTCGGCCTGTTCGGCCCGCGCGGCATGCCGAAGGAAGTCGTGGCCAGGCTGAACGGCGCGATGATGCGGGCGCTCGCGGACGAAAAGGTGAAAGCGCGCCTCGCCGACCTCGGGCTCGAGGTCGCCTCGCGCGAGCAGCAAACGTCGGAAGGCCTCGCCGCGTTCCACAAGGCCGAGATCGACAAATGGTGGCCGGTGATCAAGGCCGCCAACATCAAGGTGGAGTAGCGCGCCAGGTGTAGTTGTCGAGGCTCAGGGTTTCGCGAGTGTCGCCCGGCAGCAGCCGCACCAACTCGCGACCTTCGATCGAGGTGCGGTTCCGAGGACCTCCGGCGGCCTGCGCGGGCTCGCCCGGAAGCCAGCGCGGCGTTCCGCTGAACCAGGCGAAAACAAGGCAGCCGGTTCTCGAACCCAGGTCGCGGCGCGACGTCCACGCCGGAATCCAGGCGAGGTCGCCGCGCTGCCAGCGCTTGCCGTTGAGAGCGAGCTCCCCTTCGAGGACCAGGAACTCTTCCGGCACGGCGTAGTGCCCGACGTCGGCGCGCGACCATCCGGCAGGGAATCGGACGAAGGCGCGGAAGCCGCCGTCCGGAAGCTTCGGCAGCAGCGCCATCTGGACCGGGCTCGCGCCCGGCATCGGCGCTTCGCGCCAGGTCAGCGAAGCGAAAGAGAGCTGGTGCATTCGGCGATGACGCGCTCGCCGTTCATCAGGCGTTGAGCGAGGACGACGACGCTGCCGTTCACCTCGGTGACCGAGCCTTCGGCCCGCAGCGTGTCGCCGGCGAAGGCCATCGACTTCATGCGCAGCGACATCTTCGTGACGAAGGCGCGCGGCCCGGCCCAGCGCATCGCCACCCGGGCGAAGAGGGCGCCGTACATCTGTCCGTCGATCACCGGGCCGGCGAAGCCCTTGCTGCGCGCGAGCTCGGCGTCGTAGTGCATGCGGTGCCAGTCCCAGGTCGCCGCGCCATAGGCGAACAGGTCCACGGTGGTGAACGTCTTCTGCAGCGTCGGGAGCGTGTCGCCGGGCTTCATTTGAGCGGCTGGTAGACGATCGTCTCGCGGTTGACTGCCACGACCTCGCCCTTCGCGTCGAGATAGCGTCCCACGGAGGAGACGAAGAGCTGCGTGCCGCCGCGCGAGGACGGCTTCTCGACGATGCTTTCCAGCGTCCAGGTGACCGAGATGCGGTCGGCCGGCAGCAGCGGCCGCATGAACTCGTAGTCGTTGCCGGCACGGATCAGCCGCGCGTTCGCCACCGGCAGGTGCCACTCGTGGCCGATGTAGCCGTCCGCGTTGGGCGCCTGGTGCACGTACTGGTTGCTTTCGCAGATCAGCGTCGGCGGCGCGATCACCGACGGATAGCCGGCCTTCTTCGCAAAGGCGTCGTCGAGATAGAGCGGGTTGTCGTCGTCCAGCGCGAGCGCGAAGTAGCGAATCGACGCGCGGCCCAGTTCCTCGCGCGCCGGGTAGTGCGCTTCGCGGCCGATCCAGGACTTCAGGTCGTCGGTGAGGAGCGTCACGAGTCGCGCATTTCAGTCCAATACCGCGAAGGGGTCGATCTCGATCTGCATCTCGGGGCGCAATAGCGCCTCGCAGACGAGGCCGGTGGAGGCAGGCCAGGGCGCGCGCAGCAGCTTCTCGCGCACCTTGGCGACATCGCGATAGCGCGCGAGCGCGGCCGGCGTCACGTACTCGATGGTCTTCACCAGGTTCTGCGGGCCCGCGCCGGCGGCTTCCAGCACCTTGATCACGTTGCCATAGGTGTACTCGGCCTGCGCGACCACGTCGCCGTCGTGCACGACGCGCTCGGTCGCGGGGTCGAGCGAACCCTGGCCCGACATGAAGAGCAGCTTGCCGGCGCGCACCGCGGGGCTGTAGGTGAGCTTCTGGTAGCGCGTCCAGCCCGGGTTGACCGCGACCGGCGTATCGCGCGTGGCGATGAAGTCGTACTGGATCAGCGCTTCCGGATGGACGAGGCGCGGCATCAGGATGCCCGCCGCGCCCGGATACACGGGGCCGAGGTGCTCTTTGCGCACGCGCCCGGTGCCTTTGTAGGCCGCGAGCGCCGCCGGCGTGAGGTAGTCGAGCGTCTTCACCACGCGGTCGAAGCCGACGCCGAGCGCGGCGAGCATTCGGCCCGCGCGCTCGAAGATGGCGCGCGCCTGCGCGACGACGTCGCCCGCGCCGACGATGTTGCCCTGGTCGTCCACGGGTTGGACGGTCGGCAGGAATACAACTCCCGAAGAGAGCTTGGCGCCTGGCGCCGCGCTGGCGGTGACTTCGATCTCGATGAAAGCCTCCGGCCGCAGCAGCGCCTTCACCGGCACGGTGTGCACGACGGGTCGATGTCCCCTGAAAATCTCGCGGCGCAGCGCATCCGCTTCGGCATAGCGCTCGATGCCTTCGGGCTTCACATACTCGACTACGCGCACCACGTCGCCGTAGCTCAGGCCGCCGGACTCGAGGATTGCGCCGATCTTCGCCCACGCGGTGCGCACCTGATCGGTCATCCCGCCGCGCACGACGATGCGCTTCGTCGCCGCGTCGTACTGCGATCCGGTGTGGCCGGACAGATACGTTCCGGACGCGCTCTTCAGTCCGAGCGAGAACGAGTAGCGTGAGTAGTCGTACCACGGGAAGCTTGCGGGCTTGAGGGCGGTAAAGCTCATGCGGGCGTGAACATCGGGATCATTTCTCCACCTTCGGCGGCCTTGAACACGACTCGCACCGCATCGCCGATCTTCAGTCGGTCCAGGTCGCAATCGACCATGTTCGTCAGCATCGTCACGCCTTCCTCGAGCGTCACGTAGGCGATGGCGTACGGCTCGGCGACGCGGCGCATCACGCTGTACGAATACAGCTTGCCGCCCCCCTTCGCGGCCACGGGCCCGGTTTCGCCCGAGCAGAATGGGCAGATCGCGCGCGGATAGTAGTGGAGCGCCTTGCAGGAGAAACATTTTCCCAGAAGCAGCTTGCCTTCGCGCGCGGCGTCGAAGAAGGCCTTGTTCTCGGGATTGATCGGCGGCGAGGGGATCTTCATGCCCGCTCCAGGATCAGCGTCGCCGAGCCGTGCCGCGAGCCGAGCTGGCCGCCGGTGCCGTTGGCGAGCGCGAGCGCGCAGTTCTTCACCTGCACCGCGGGATGAGCCTCGCCGCGCAGCTGGCGCACCGCCTCGATGACCTTGGTCATCCCGCCGCGGTTGCCCGGGTGATTGTTGGACAGCCCGCCGCCGTCGGTATTGAAAGGCAGGCGGCCGCTGCCGGAGATGAGGCCGCCGTCGGCGACGAAGCGGCCGCCCGCGCCCTTGGCGCAGAAGCCGAGGTCCTCGAGCTGCATCAGTACCGTGATGGTGAAGCTGTCGTAGATCGAGACGTACTGGATGTCGGCGGGCTTCACGCCGGCCTCGGCGAAGGCGGCGGCGCCCGACCACGCCGACGCGGACCAGGTCAGGTCGATCCTGCCGCCGGACTGGCCTTTCATGGCTTCGCCGGCGCCGAGCACGCGCACGACCGGGCGCTTGAGGTCGCGCGCGATCTCGGGCCGCGTCACCACCAGCGCGCCGCCGCCGTCGCTGACCACGCAGCAGTCGAGCCGGTGCAGGGGATCGGCGATCATCGGCGAAGCGAGCACGTCCTTCACCGTCACGACTTCGCGCAGCATGGCGTGCGGATTGTGCTGCGCGTGGTGGGACGCGGCGACCTTGATCCAGGCGAGCTGCTCGCTGGTCGTGCCGAACTCGTGCATGTGGCGCATCGCCACCATCGCGTACATGTTGACCGTCGCGCCGCCGTACGGCACCTCGAACGCCGCGTCGGGCGCCGAGGCGCCGTAGTTGCGCGGCTGCGTGCCGCTCGAGCCTTCGGAGCGAGGCCGGCCGGCGAGCGTGATCAGCGCGACGTTGCAGCGTCCGGCCGCGATCGCCTCGGCGGCGTGCGCGACGTGGACCACGTACGACGAGCCGCCGGTCTCGGTGGTGTCCATGTGCCGCACCTTGAGGCCGAGGTAGTCGAGCATGGACAGCGCGCCCAGCCCCGGCGCGTCGCCCGCGCAGAAGTAGCCGTCGACGTCCTCGCGGTCGATCCCGGCATCCGCCAGCGCGCCCCTGGCGACCTCGGCATGCAACTGGGCGGTCGATTTGTCCGGCGCCTTGCGCGTCGGATGCTCGAATGCGCCGGCGATGCAGGCGGTCCGTTTCAGGCTCATCAGTAGCTGCGAGGCAGGCCGAGCCGCTCGGCGACGAAGTTGCGAACCATCTCGTTGGAGATCGGGCTGAACGGGCCGAGCCGCGCGTCGCGGAACAGGCGCTCCATCGGGCTTGCCTCGACGAGGCCGTAGCCGCCCAGCACGCGCATGCCGCGGTCGGTGGCGCGCACCGCGGTCTCGCTTGCGGCGAGCTTGGCCATCGCCGCTTCGGTGGCGCAATCGCGCCCCTGGCTCTGCAGCCAGGCGGCCTTCGCGGTGAGGAGGCGAATCTGCTCGAGCTCCGTCGCCGTCTCCGCTAGCGGGTGCTGCACCGCCTGGTAGGCGCCGATCGGGCGGCCGAAGGCGTTGCGATCGCGCGCGTACTGCAGCGCCTGGTCGAGCGCCGCGGCGGTGATGCCGACGTACATCGCCGCGCAGAGAATGCGCTCCTCGTCGAGGGTCCGGAGCAGCGTCTGCCAGCCGCGGCCCTGCTCGCCGACCACCGCATCGGCCGGCGCGCGCGCATCGTCGAGAAACACCTCGCAGGTGCAGGCGGCCCGCTGGCCCATGAGTTCGAGGCGCCGGACCTGCACGCCGGGCTGGTTGCGGGGCGTGAGCACGAGCGACAGGCCGCGCGAGCGCTTTGCGCCCTCGGCAGGATCGGTCCGGCACAGGACGAGGATGGCGTCGGCGTCGTCGGCAAAGGACGTGTAGAGCTTCTGCCCGCGCACCACCCATTCCTTGCCCTGCAGCGTGGCGCGCGTCTTCAGCGCGAGGACGTCGGTGCCGCCGCCCGGCTCGCTCATGCCGAAGCTCATCAGGAACTCGCCCGCCGCGAGGCGCGGCAGGAGCTCGGCCTTCTGCTTCGCCGTCCCCGATTCGCGCAGCACCCGCGCGGTCATCGAAATCAGCAGCCAGTCGGTCGCGAGCGAGGGGAAGCGGCGCGCCAGCTCCTCGCACAACACCGCGCCGGTGGACACGTCCGCGCCACTTCCGCCGTACTCGGTCGGCACCGACAGGCCCGACCAGCCGAGCTTGGCAAAGCGCTGCCAGAGGTCGCGCGGGATTCGCCGCGCGCGGTCCATCTCGCGGATGCGCTCTTCGGGCAGCTCGCGGGCGAAGAACTCTCGCACGCTGTCGCGCAGGATCTCGTGCTCGGGAACGCGCTCGAAGCTCAAGCCGGCACTCCAAGGTAGACCTGCTGCACCTCGCGCCGCGCGCGCACTTCCGCCGGCGTACCCTCGGCCAGTACCTTGCCCTGGTGCATGACGGTAATGCGCGTGGCAACGGCGAACACCACGGCCATGTCGTGCTCGGTGAAGACGCACGACAGGCCGAGCTCCTGCGCCAGCCGGTGCACCAGCCGGATCGATTCGAGGCGTTCCTGTGCCGCCATGCCGGCGGTGGGCTCGTCGAGCAGCAGCAGCCGCGGCTCGCCGGCGAGGGCGATGGCGAGCTCGAGGCGCTTCTGGTCGCCGTGCGCGAGGGTCCCCGCCTGCCTTTCAAGAGCACCACCCAGGCCGACGAGCGAGAGCAACTGCTTCGCGCGCTCGCCATGCAGCGCGCGCGCTTTTGGCCACAGGCTCCAGACCTGGCGCGCATGCGCGAGCAGCGCCACCTGCACGTTCTCCAGCGCGGTCAGGTCGTGGAAGATGCTGGTGATCTGGAAAGTGCGGCCCACGCCCAGGCGCGCGAGCAGGTGCGGCGGGGTGCCGGTCACATCGCGGCCCTCGAAGCGGACGCGCCCGCTGTCGGGCTGCAGCAGGCCGGTGAGGGTGTTGAAGAAGGTGCTCTTGCCCGCGCCGTTGGGGCCGATGATGGCGCGGAATTCTCCCGGCTCGACGGAGAGGTCGACGCCGTCGAGCGCCTGCAGGCCGCCGAAGCGCTTGGCGAGGCCCTGCACCTCGAGGATCACGCGGTCCTCCTTCTCGCGAGGCCGGTCAGGCCCTCGGGCATCAGCAGCACGAGGATCAGGATGATGATGCCCATCGCCAGCGGCCAGTACTCCGTCTTGCCGCTGATCAGCACCTCGAGCACCACATAGACCGCGGCGCCGAGCGCCGGCCCGAGGAAGCTGTGGACGCCGCCGAGCACCGCCATCACGATCGGCGTCGCGCTCGCCGTCCAGTTGAGCCAGCCGGGAAAGACGTTGCCGCTCGAGAGCGCGAAGATGCCGCCGGCGAGCCCGGCGAAAGCGCCGGTGATGACGAACGCGGCGAGCTGGTGGGCGCGCACGTCGACGCCGCTGTACTGCAGGCGGCGCGGGTTGCCGCGTAGCGCGCGCAGCGCGTAGCCGAAAGGCGAGCTCACCAGGCGGAAGAGGACGTAGAGCGCGGGCGCGACAAGGGCGAGGGCGAAGTAGTAGTAGGCGAGCGGTTGTGCCAGCAGCCCGGGCGGCTTCAGCCCGGTCATGCCGTCGTCGCCGCCGGTGAGGCCGGTCGCCTTCAGCGCCACCGCGTAGAGGAGCATCTGGAAAGCAAAGGTGAGCATCGCGAAGTAGATGCCGGAGCGGCGCACCGAGAAGTAGCCGACGACGACGGCGACGGCGGCGGCGGCGACCATGGCGACCAGCGGCAGGGCGGCGAAGGCGACACCCGGCGGCAGGCCGGCTTTTTTCATGAGGATCGCCGCCGCGTAGCCGCCGACGCCGAAGAAGGCCGCGTGGCCGAAGGAAAGCATGCCGCCGTAGCCGAGCAGCACGTTGAAGCTCACCGCGTAGAGCGCGAAGGCGAGGACTTCAATCGCGATGAAGATCCAGAAGTCCGAAATCGCGAGCGGCAGCGCGAGCAGCGCCGCGGCACCGAGGGCGAGCCGGCCGGCGGGCTTCATTCCGGCACCCCGAAGAGGCCGTGGGGCCGTACCACCAGCACCACCGCCATCACGGCGAAGGTCAGCACGACCGCGAGGCCGGGGAATGCGAGCAGGCCGAACGCATTGACGATGCCGACGAGGAGCGAGGCGACGAGCGCGCCCATCACGCTGCCCATGCCGCCGATGACGACAACCACGAACGCGTCGATGATCACCTGCACGTGCAGGCCGGGACCGACGGCGACGATCGGCGCCGCCAGCGCGCCGCCCAGGCCCGCGAGCGCGGCGCCCGCGGCGAAGACGCTGGTGAAGAGCAGCCGCGTATTCACGCCGAGCGCGCTCAGCATGCCGCGGTCCATGGTCGCAGCGCGCACGAAGATGCCCCAGCGCGTCCGGTGCAGGACCAGCCACAGCCCGAGGGCCACGGCAAGGCCGGCGCCGATCAGGAACAGGCGGTAGCTCGGGAAGGTGAGGCCGAGGGCGCGCATGCTGCCGTCGAGCAGCGCCGGCACCGAGGTCGAGTGGTCTTCGCGGCCCCACAGCAGCTTCGCCACGTCGCCGAGCACGAACACCAGCGCGAAGGTGAGCAGCAGCTGGAATTCATGCGGGGCGCGATAGATTCGCCGCAGCAGGCCGGCCTCGACCGCGGCGCCGAAAACGGCGAGGGCGGCGGTGGCGGCGCCGAGCGCGCCGACGTAGGCCCAGCCGCCGCCGGGCGAGAGGCTAAGGACGCTCACGGCGACGAACGCGCCGAGCATGAACAGCGCGCCGTGCGCGAAGTTGATGATGCGCAGCACGCCGAAGATGAGGGACAGGCCCGCCGAGATGAGGAACAGCAGCATGCCGTTCGAGATTCCAGCGAGCACCTGCCGCGCGACGACGACCGGGTTCTGCGCCCAGGAAAAGTGCTGCGAGAGGAACTCGATCACCGCCGCCGAGTATGCCGGAAGCGCCTTGACAACGGGAGAGCCTTGTCCAGACAATTCGCAACACCCTAAAGCGAGGCGACCATGCTCCGAACCCTTCTCATCGTTGCGCTGTGCGTCGTGCCGGCGGCCGCGCAAGCCCAGGCGCGCGAGCCGGTCAAGCTCGGCCTGATCGACATCTACAGCGGCGGCTTCGCGTTCATCGCCGACAGCATCCGCACCGGCTTCCAGATCGCGGTGGACGAGGCCAATGCCGCCGGCGGCCTGAACGGCCGCCAGTTCCAGCTCGTCACCGCCGACATGGGCGGCTCGGTCGAGAAAGCCGTCACCGAAGGCCGGCGCATGATCCTCGAGGAGAAGATCAAGTTCGTCACCGTCGGCATCCACAGCGGCGCGGCGGTCGCGGTCGGCAATCTCGGCAAGGAGTACAAGGTCCTGATCAACGGCGGCTTCGCCACCACCAAGCGCCTCACCGGCGAAGCCGGCCACGACTACGTCGCGCGCGCCAACCTGTCCACGGTCGAGATCGGCCGCGTCATGGCCGAGCACCTGAAGTCGCGCCCGGACATCAAGCGCGTCGCGGTCATCGCGCCGGACTACGAGTACGGCCAGCACTTCATGGCGGATTTCGTCGCCGGCCTCAAGGTGGCGCGCCCGGACATCACCGTCGTTCGCCAGGAGCTGCACAAGCTGGGCGCCACCGACTTCGGCCCGCACGTCACCGCGCTGCAGGCGCAGCCCGTCGACCTCGTGGTCGGCGGCATGTTCGGCGCCGACCTGGTCAACTTCCTGCGCTCGGCGAAGGACTTCGGCCTGTTCAGCGACAAGACGCAGTTCTTCACCCACGGCCTCGACCTCGCCAAGATGGGCGCGCTGAAGGACTCGCTGCCGCCCAACACCATGGGCACGGTCTGGTATCCCTTCTACGCCATCGACAGCGCGAAATCGAAAGCCTTCGCCGCCGAGATCGAGAAGCGCATGAAGACCTACCCCACCGGCTCGACGGCGGTCGGCTACGTCGCGGGCAAGATGCTGGTCGAGGGAATCCGCAAGGCGGGCAGCGACGACGTCGATCGCGTCCGCAAAGTGCTCGGCACCGTGCAATTCGAGGGCCCGACCGGCCTCACCAAGGTGCGCGCCTGCGACCACATGGCGATGTACAACTTCTACGTCGGCAACGTGAAGCGCGACCCGGGCCTGCCCGATGGCATCGGCATGGGCGACGTCAAGGCGATCAACACCGAGACCGTGGCGCGCAGCTGCGCCGAAGTGATGAAGGCGCGCGCCGGCGGCTGACCCGCCGGTGGCGTTGCTCGAAGTCAGCCGGCTGGAGACTGCGTACGGCGACAGCCAGGTCCTCTTCGGCCTCTCGCTCACGGTAGAGCGCGGCGAAGTCGTCGCGCTCCTCGGGCGCAACGGCGCGGGCAAGACCACCACGCTGTCGAGCATCATGGGCCTGGTTCGCCCGCGCAGCGGCACGATCCGCTTCGACGGCGCCGAGATCCAGGGCAGGGAGCCGTTCGAAGCCTGCCGCGCCGGCCTCGGCTTCGTGCCCGAGAACTGCCGCCTGTTCGGCGGGCTGACGGTGGCGGAGAACTTCGAAGCGGCGCGCCGCCCGGCGCGCGCCGGGGCGGGCCGCTGGGACCTGCCCGAGGTGCTGAAGCTCTTTCCCGATGTGGAGCGCTTCCTGAATCAGCGCGCGGGATCCCTTTCGGGCGGCCAGCAGCGAATGGTGGCAATCGCGCGCACGCTGTTCGGCAACCCGAGCCTGCTGCTGCTCGACGAGCCTTCCGAGGGACTCGCGCCGCTCGTGGTCGAGGCGATCCTGCAGCGGCTGAAGGCGCTCAAGGAGGCCGGCGCCACCGTGCTCCTTTCCGAGCAGAACCTGCGCTTCGCGACCGAGCTCGCCGACCGCGTCTCGATCATCGAGCGCGGCGAGATCCGCTATGAAGGCACTCCCGCCGCGCTCGCCGCGCAGCCGGAGATCCGCGAGAAGTACCTGATGGTCTAGGCGGTGGCGCTGGCGAGGGTGGGGTAGTCGTTGTACCCGTCGGCCCCGCCGCCGTAGAAGCGCCTGGTGATCGCCTTGGCGTAGGGGCCGCCGCGGCGGATGCGCTCCGGGAGGTCCGGGTTCGCCATCCACAGCCGGCCGAAGGAAACCGCGTCCACCATGCCGCCCGCGATCAGCTCGCCGGCGGTCTGCGGCTCGATGCCGCCGTTGGCGATGATCCTGCCGTCGAACACGGGCCTCGCGAGGTCGAGCATGCGCGAGCGCTCGAACCTGCCGTACCAGAAGCTGGTGTCGGCGAGCTCGAGCCAGCCGAGCCGGTGCTGATTGAGGGTCTTCAGCAGGAAGCGATAGGCGGGCGCGGGATCGGGGTCGATCGCGCCGTTGTAGTCGCTGTAGGGCGAGATGCGCATGCCGACGCGCGCGGGCGGATAGTGCTGCAGCATCGCTTCCACCACCTCGATGGCGAAGCGGGCGCGCTTCTCCGGCGTGCCGCCGTACTCGTCGCCGCGCCGGTTGAGGAACGGCGAGAGGAACTGGTGCGGCAGGTAGCCGTTGGCGCCGTGCAGCTCGATGGCGTCGAAGCCGACTTCCTTGCAGGCGCGCGCCGCGGCGCCGAAAGCCTTGACGGTGGCGCGCACCTCGTCGAGGCTCATCTCACGCGACTGCGTCGCCTTCAGCTTGATGAATTTTCCCTCTGCGCCCAGTCCCCAGACGGTGAGGGCATCGAGGTTCTCATTCACGCCCGAGGGCGAGAGCGCCGGCCGCGGATCGGCCGAGCGGTCGCACGCGACGCGGCCGCCGTGCCAGAGCTGCAGCGCGATGCGGCCGCCGGCGGCGTGCACCGCGCGCACCAGCGTCTTCCAGGCGTCGATCTGCGGCTGCGTGAAGATGCCGGGCGCGCAATCCCAGGCGATCGATTGCGGCCCGATGTTGGTCGCCTCGGCGATGATCAGGCCGGCGGCGGCGCGCTGCACGTAGTGCTCGGTCATCATCGGCGTCGGCACGCGCTCCAGCGTGGCGCGCGAGCGCGTGAGCGGCGCCATGATGATCCGGTTGGGGAGGGCGAGGTCGCCGATGGAAAGCGGCGAGAAGAGATCGGTCATGCCGCCGGCACCGCCCAGACGTCGATCTTCGCTGCATCTTCGCGCAGCGATTTCACGGCCGCATATTGCTTCGAATTCCAGAAGGCGCGAATGGTGTCCATGGAATCGAACTCGAAAACGATCAGCCGGCGGCCGTCGTGAGCGCCTTCCAGAACCTCGAGGCCCACGCCGCTCGCCTTCAGGCGGCCGCCGAAGGACGCCATCAGCGGCTTCACCGCTTCCTGGTAGGTCTTGTAGCGGTCTTTCCGCGTCACGGTCGCCTGGATGATCAGCAGCGCCGCCATTACTCCAGCTCTCCTGGAATGCCGGTCATCAATTGGTCCTTCAGCTTGCCGCGCTCGACCTTGCCGGTCGGATTGGACGGGATGGCGTCGACGAAGAAGTAGTGCCGCGGCCGCTTGAAATCGGCGAGGTCGGGGCTCTTCAGGCAGAACTCGTCGAGCGCGGCCGCCGAGAGCGCCGGATCCTTGCGCACGATCGCCGCGCAGACCACCTGGCCCCACTTGCGGCTCGGCAGGCCGACCGCCGCGGCGTTGGCGATGCCGGGATGCTTGAACAGCACGTTCTCGATCTCGGAGGGGTGGATGTTCTCGCCGCCGCTCTTGATGGTGTGGTCCATCCGCCCCATCACGGTGATGAAGCCCTGCTCGTCGAGCACCGCGGCGTCGCCGGAGAGGAACCAGCCGCCGGCGAAGGCCGCGGCGGTGCGCTCGGGCAGGCCGAAGTACTCGGTCAGCAGGCTCGCGCCGCGCGTGATGAGCTGGCCGATCTCGCCCGGCTTGCACAGGTCGCCGGGCTCGCGGCTGCCGGTGCGGATGACGCGCACTTCCATGTTGATCGAAGCCTTGCCGACGCTGCCGAGCTTGCCGGGATGCTGGCGGTAGTCGCAAGCGGTGACCATCAGCGCCTCGGTCGAGCCGTAGACGTTGCCGAAATACTCCGGGAACCACTGCATCACCTTGCGCGTGATGTCGTCGGCGAGGGTCTGCCCGCCGAAGAAGCCGCAGCGCAGCGAGGCCAGGTCGTACTGCGAAAGGTCCGCGGCGACCATCATCACCATCTGCGTCGGCACCCCGTGCAGCACGGTGATGCGCTCCTTGCCGACCAGCGACAGCGTCTCGTGCACGTCGAAGCCGCGCGTCAGCACGTTGGTGCCGCCGATGTGGACGAACGGGATGAATTGCAGCTGCAGCTGCGCGATGTGGAACAGCGGCTTGTTGTTGAGGATGGTGTCGCCGGCGCGGAAGCCGCACTCGACCTGCATCGAATGGCTGCCCATGATCTCGGCGAGGTGCGAGCGCACCACGCCTTTCGGCCGCCCGGTCGTGCCCGAGGTGTACATGATGAAAGCGGGGTCGTGCCAGTCGCCGACGAGTTCGGGCTCGGCGTCGGCGCCGGGCTCGATGAATCTCTCGAACGGGATCTCCTTGCCCTCGGGCTTCGCGCCGACGTACAGCAGCTTCTCCACCGCGAGCTGGTCCTTGATCGCCGCGACCGGCGCGCGCAGCGCTTCCTCGAAAACGAGGATGCGCGCCTTCGAGTCGTCGACGATGTACTTCACCTCGTTCGCCGCCAGCCGGTAGTTGATCGGCACCGGCACCGCGCCGATCTTCATCAGCGCGTAGAAGCCCGTGACCTGCTCGGGCAGGTTGTACGTCAGGAAGGCGACGCGGTCGCCCTTGCCGATGCCGGCGGCGCGGAAGGCGTGCGCCGCCTTGTTGACCGCGCGGTTCCACTGCGCGTAGGTCCAGCGCCGGCCTTCGAAGACCAGCGCCGTCTTCTCCGGCCAGTTGAGCGCCGACTGGGTGAGGGTCGAGGCGAGGTTCATATCACTCCGGCGATGCGCAGCTCGTCGATGCGCTGGTCGGAATAGCCCGCGGCGCGGAGCTGCTCGACGGTGTGCGCGCCCATCGGCGGGGCGGCGCGGGTCGGCAGCTCGGCGCCGGTGAAGCCGATCGGCGCCGCCACCATGCGGGCGACCTTGCCGTCGGCATAGGAGAAGTCTGCGACGCCGCCGCGCTCCGCGACCCAGGCGCTCTCCAGCGCCTGCTTGACGTCATAGACCGGCGATGCCGGCACCTTGCCCGCGAAGCGCCCGATCCACTCGTCGGTGGTGCGCGCCGAGAGGGCGGCGTCGAGCATCTGCGTGAGCCGGTCGCGGTTCTTGAGCCGCGCCTTGAACGTGGCGAACGCCGGGTCGGTCGCCCACTCGGGTTTGCCGAGCGCCTGCGCGAGGATCCCCCAGAACTTCTCCTTGTTGCACATGATGAAGATCCAGCCGTCCTTCGTGCGGTAGAGCTGGCTCGGCGTCAGGCTCGGGTGCGCGGAGCGGGGCGTGCGGCCGGTGACCGCGCCGGCGTTCAGGAACCAGGTGCCGGGATAGTTGAGGTTGTGCAGCGCGACGTCGAAGAGCGAGGTGTCGACGTCCATCCCCTTGCCGGTGGCGCGCGCGCTCATCACGCCCGCGAGCAGGCCGAATGCCGCGGCGAGGCCGGTCATCAGGTCGACCACCGAAAGGCCGTAGCGCGTCGGCGGGCCGCCCGGCTCGCCGGTGAGCGACATGTGCCCGGCCTCGGCCTGCATCAGGTAATCGTAGCCCGGCCAGGCCTTGCGCGAGCCGGTGCGCCCGTAGGCGGAAAGGTGCGCGCACACGATGCGCGCATTGATTGCCTTCAGCTGCTCGTAGGTCAGGCCGAGCTTCTCGGGCAGGTCGCCGCGCAGGTTGTCGATCACCGCGTCGGCGCTCTTCGCCAGCGCCTGGAATGCGGCCTTGCCCTCGGGGTGCTTCAGGTCGAGCGTGATGCTTTTCTTGTTGCGGTTGAAAGTCTGGAAGAAGTGGCTGTCGTGCGGGCCGAAGAAATGCGGCCCGACCTGCCGGCCGACGTCGCCGCCGTCCTTGTGGTTCTCGATCTTCACCACCTCCGCGCCGAGGTCGGCGAGGTAGGAGGTGCCGAAGGGGCCCGCGCCGTATTGCTCGACCGCGAGGATGCGCAGGCCGGCGAGCGGCGTCATGCCGCGACCTCCGAGCGCGCTTCGGCGGCGAGCAGCGCTTCGAGGGCGCGGACATCGGCGACGGACGCGAGGCCGAGGATCGCGTCGCGGATCCTGGACGCCGTGGCCTGGTCTAGGCTCACGGCGCAGTTCTCGAAGTATTTGGCCTCGATCTCGGCGTTGGCGAGCGGGCGATCCGGATTGCCGCGGTTGACGGCGACGCGATTGCGAAGCACGCGGCCGTCGTCGAGCGTGACCACGACTTCGCCGGTGTAGTGGCGCGGGAAGGTGCTCGCCGCGTCGACGGCGTACTCCACCTTGTCCATCAGCCGCTCGATGCGCGGCTCGGTGTAGGCGGCGGGGAGGAACTCGGCGACGCCGAGGCGGCCGCGCGTGAGCGCGCTCGCAATCGCGTACGGGATGCTGAACTTCGCGTCGTAGTCGTTCTTCGGCCGGCGCTTGTTCGCGACCGGCTCGCACACGGCCTTGACCACGCCTTCGGGCACCAGCGCCTGTACCGAGCGCACGCGCTCCACGTCGATGCCCGCCCGGTGCAGGGCGATGGCCGCGTCCGCGCAGCCATGCACGAGGTGGCAGGCCGGGAACGGCTTGACCGCGACATTCTCGATCTCCCACGTCCTGCCGAGGCCTGCGGTGGCAAGCGAGAGGTCCGCTTTCTCGTAGAGCGCCGGCGAAAGGTGACTGCGAAACAGGCCGAAGCGGCCTTCGTAGGCTTCGGGCGGCGCGGGGAAGTCGTCAGCGGCGAGCGATGCCGCGCTGATCCCGCATGCGGCCGCCCAGCCGGGATGGATGCGCTTGGTCCACGAGCCGTCCTCGAGGAACTGCAGGTTGCCGCTCGCGAGCGAGAGCGCGATGCCCTGCGCGCCGGCGAGCTGGGCGGGAGAGAGCTTCATCAGGCGCCCGGCGGCCAGGCTGCTGGCGAACGCGCCGACCACGCCGGTGGGATGGAAGCCGACTTCGTGGAAGCCGCCCTTCGCGACCGAGGCGATGCGCGCGCCGGTCTCGACGCCGGCGATGTAGGCGGCAAGCAGCTCCGTGCCGGAGGCGCCGAGGTGCGCGGCGGTGGCGAGGCTCGCCGGCAGCGTGCTGACGGTGAGATGGATGATCCCGGCGGCGTGCGTATCGTCGTAGTCGAGGCCATGCATCAGCATCCCGTTCACCAGCGCGGCATCGCGGAGCGGCAGGCGATGGGGCAGGCCCACCACGCGGCGCGGGCCCGTTCCGGCGAGCTTCGCGACCGACCGGGCGATGCGGATGGCGAATTCTTCCTTGCGCGCGGCGAACGCGCAGCCGACCGCGTCCAGCATCAGGTGCTCGGCGCGCTGCACGACGGGCGCGGGCACCGCGTCGAGCCGCAGCCCGGCGGCGAAATCGGCGAGGCGGGAAGAGATCGTCGCCATGCTCATTTGTCCGGACAAGGTAGCAGAACTAACGGCGCAATTCCATCCGGTAGGCGAAGCGGTCGGCCGGGTGAACCGTGTCGGCCATCTCCACGACGCGGCCGTGCTCGTCGAAGTAGCTGCGGCGGATCGAAAGCCCCGGCGCGCCGGCGGGCACGCCGAGGTTGGCCGCGTCCTCGTCGCCCAGCGCGACCGAGGTGATCGTCTGCTCGACCCGGTCGATGCGCACCTTGAAGTCGCGCTCGATCAGCGCGTATACCGGCCGCCCGCCCGAGCCGCGCAGCGCCTTCTCGATGCCCTTCAGCGCCGGGTTGAGGAACAGCCGCGTCACCCCGAACGGCTTCGTGCCGGCGGTCTCGCGGCGCAGCGCGACCGCATAGATCCATTCCTCGCCCGCCGCGGCCGACAGGGCGCGCGCCTGCGCCTTCGACAGGCCGACGCGGCCGATGTAGACGTAGTGGAAATGCGTCGCCTGCGCGTACTGGAAAAGGTCGCGCAGCGAGCTGATGCCGTGGCTGTAGCGCGCGTCGTCGGGCAGGGCGACCACCATCGTGCCGGCGCGCGGCTTGCGCCGCACCAGTCCGGCGGTGGAGAGCACGCGGATCGCCTCGCGGATGGTGAAGCGCGACAGGCCGAGGCTGCGGCAGAGCTCGTGCTCGGTCGGCAGCTGCGCGCCGACGGGATAGCGGCCGTCCGCGATCGCCTGGCGCAGGTCGCGGGCGATCTGCATGTAGCGCGGCGCCGCTTCGGCGCCGGCCTTGCGGCGCGGCTTGCGGGCGGTTTTCATTTGTCTTCTTTTGTCCGTACAATTATAGCCATCGGGCCGCGCCAGACTGCGGGTCGAAACCGTACCATGCTGGAAACCATCGCGAACGACTGAGGGTGCCATGGGCCATTCCGATCCGATCGAAGAAGCGGCGCTGCTCGACGCCATCGGGCGCTGGCTGGAGAAGGAGGTGCGCCCGCAGGTGATGCGCCTCGAGCACGACGACGTCTATCCGCGCGCGATGGTCGAGACGATGAAGCAGATGGGACTGTTCGGCGCGGTGCTCGACCCGCAGTGGGGCGGCCTCGGGCTCTCGGCCTCGACCTACGCCAAGATCGTGATGCAGATCTCCACCGTATGGATGTCGCTCACCGGCATCTTCAACTCGCACCTGATGATGGCGATGCTGGTGCAGAAGTTCGGCAGCGACGAGCAGAAGAAGCGCTTCCTGCCGCGCATGGCAAGCGGCGAGCTGCGCGGCGGCCTGGCCCTCACCGAGCCCGACGCGGGCACCGACCTCAGCGCCATCCGCCTGCGCGCGACGAAGGACGGCGACCACTACGTGGTGAACGGCACCAAGACCTGGATCAGCAACGGCATCGAGGGCAACTGCCTGGCGGTGCTGGCGCGCACCGACCCGAAGGCCGATCCGCCGCGCAAGGGCCTGTCGATGTTCATCATGGAGAAGGGACCGGGTTTCACCGCCTCGCGCAAGCTGGAGAAGATCGGCTACAAGGGCATCGATTCCGCCGAGCTGGTGTTCGACAACTTCCGCGTGCCGGCGGCGAATCTCGTCGGCGGCGAGGGCAAGGGCTTCTACTGTGCGGTCGGCGGTCTCGAGCTCGGGCGCATCAACGTCGCCGCGCGCGGCGCGGGCATCGCCAAGGCAGCGCTCGACTATTCGGTCCAGTACGCGCAGACGCGCAAGACCTTCGGCAAGCCGATCGCGCAGCACCAGGCGATCCAGCTCAAGCTCGGCGAGATGGCGACGCGTGTCGAGGCGGCGCGCCTGCTGATCGAGCAGGCCGCGCGCGCCTACGACGCCGGCCAGCGCTGCGACATGGAAGCCGGCATGGCCAAGTACTTCGCTTCCGAGGCCGGCCTCGAGAACGCCCTCGAGGCGATGCGCATCCACGGCGCCTATGGCTACTCGAAGGAATTTCCGATCGAGCGCCTGGTGCGCGACGCGCCGCTGATGTGCATCGGCGAGGGCACCAACGAGATGCAGCGCATCATCATCGCCCGCCAGCTGATCGAGCGGAACCCGGTCTAGAGCAGCGGAAAGGCGCTGAAGGTATCGGGGAGATTGACCGCCGGCGCGGCGGCGAGGTGCCGCGGGGTCAGCTCGGCGAGGGAGGTGACGCCGAGCAGGCCGAGGCAGATGCGGACCTCCTCCTCGAGCAGCTCGAGCGCGCGCACCAGGCCCGGCGCGCCGGCCGCCCCGAGCGCGAGGCCGGTGAGGCGGCCGATGCCGACCGTCTTTGCGCCGAGCGCGATCGCTTTCACGACATCGCTGCCGCGCATGTAGCCGCCGTCGACCCAGACTTCCGCTTTTTTCCCGACCGCTTTCACGATTTCCGGCAGCACGGCGGTGGATCCGAGCCCGTGGTCGAGCTGGCGGCCGCCGTGATTCGAGACGTAGACGACTTCGACGCCATGCTTCACGGCGATCTTCGCGTCCTCGACGGTCGCGATGCCTTTGATGATCAGCGGCAGGTCGTGCTTGTCCTTGAACCGCTTGACCTGGTCCCAGGACAGGCCGGACTGGTAAGCGGCGCCTTCCTGCGCCTTGGCGCGCCACGGCTTGACGAAGCGGCCGATGAGATCGCGCTCGCGCCGGCTGTAGGAAGCGACGTCGACCGTGAAGCAGAACGAGGTGAAGCCGTTGTCCTTTGCGCGCTTCACGAAGTCGTCCACCCAGGCGTCGTCGCCCCGCACGTAGAGCTGGAAGGAGCGAATCGCGTGCGCCGCCGCGGCCGTTTCCTCCAGCCCCGGCTTGCAAACCGAGGAAAGCATCTGCGGCACGCCGAACTGCGCCGCTGCGCGCGCCGCGGTCGCGGCGCCGCCCTCGACGATCGATTCCAGGCCGCCGATCGGCGCGAGCATTACCGGCAGCCGCACCTTCTTGCCGAGGAAAGTCCAGCTGCTGTCGACCTTGCTGACGTCGCGCAACACGCGCGGCCGGAAGGCGATGCAATCGAGCGCGTGGCGATTGCGCCTCACCGTGGTCTCGGTCTCGGCGCCGCCGATCAGGTAGCTCCACGGACCCGGCGGCAGGTTGCTCTTCGCCGCGGCGACGAGCTCCTGGAGGGTGAGGAACTGTTGCTCCGCCGGCGCATTCATTCTGGATTGATCCCGGCTTCCTTGAATCCCTGCGCCCACGCGCCGAGCTGCGTCTTGATGAACCCGCGCAGCTCGCCCGGCGTCGAGCTGGCGAGGGCGAAGCCCTGCTTGTCGATCTGCTCGCGGATCTGCGGGCGCGCGATGATCGCGCTCAGCTCCATGCTGAGGCGCGCGGCGATCTCCGGCGGCATTCCCGCCGGGCCGAACATCGCCGCGAAAAACTCGACGTTGATGGGCGGCATGCCGGCCTCGACCGTGGTCGGCACCTGGGGCAGCAGCGGCCAGCGCTGCGGCAGCGTGACCGCGAGCGCCTTCAGGCGCCCGCTCTGGATGTGCGAGAGGCTGCTGGTCGGCGTGGCGAACACGGCGTGGATCGTGCCGCCCAGGATGTCGGTGACCGACGGCGCCTCGCCCTTGTAGGGCACGCGCAGCATGTCGACGCCGGCGTTCTTGACGATCTGCGCGTAGGCGAGCTGGCTTGCGCCGCTGTAGGTCGAGAAATTGATCTTGCCGGGGTTCCTGCGCGCGTAGGCGACGAACTCGTTGAAGCTGTTGACCCCGAGGCTCGGCGTGACCACGAGCAGGAACGTATAGCGGCCGACCAGCGAGACCGGCGTGAACGCGGTGAGCGGGTCGTAGGGCGGCTTCTTCTGCAGCAGCGGCACCTGCAGCATCGCCGTATTCGTCGCGATGAACAGCGTGTGGCCGTCGGGCGGCGACTGCATCACGACCGATGCGGCGATCGCGCCGTCTGCGCCGGTGCGGTTCTCGACCACGAACGGCTGGCCCATCGACTCGCTGAGCGCCTGCGAGAGCACGCGCGCCACCAGGTCGGTGGATCCGCCGGCGGGGAAGTGGATCACGACCCGCACCGGCTTCGAGGGATATTGCGCTTCCGCAATCCCTGAGAAAAGGACAAGCAGGAAAATGAAGAATCTCATCGTCATTTGGCGAGTAGTTTCATGGCGCGCTCGAGGCCCTCGAGCGTAGTGGGGAACATGCGTCCGTTCATCAGCTCCTTCACGATCGAGATCGACTGCCGGTAGGCCCAGATCTCTTCCGGTTCCGGGTTGAGCCAGACGCATTTCGGATAGATGTCGGTGACGCGCTTCACCCAGACCGCTCCGGGCTCCTCGTTGAAGTACTCGACCGAGCCGCCGGGCTGCAGGATCTCGTAGGGGCTCATGGTCGCGTCGCCGACGAAGATCACCTTGTAGTCGTGCGCGTACTTGTGGAGGAGATCGGCGGTGCGCGTGCGCTCCGAGTGGCGCCGCCGGTTGTCCTTCCAGACGAAGTCGTAGAGGCAGTTGTGGAAGTAGTAGAACTCGAGGTGCTTGAACTCGGTCTTCGCCGCCGAGAACAGCTCCTCGGCGAGCTTGATGTGGTCGTCCATGGTGCCGCCGATGTCCATCAGCATCAGCACCTTGATGGCGTTGCGGCGCTCGGG
>DATNCP010000186.1:0-36005 GCA_035607175.1 Burkholderiales bacterium | reverse complement strand
ACGGCCAAGTAGCTCAGTTGGTAGAGCAGCGGACTGAAAATCCGTGTGTCGCTGGTTCGATTCCGGCCTTGGCCACCACTCTTCCGTTGTTTTGCTCGTTCAGGGCTCCCTGACAGACGCGCCCGCTTCCTAGTCTGGTTCGCCGGGTGGTGGAGTTTTTGTCATTTTGTCCGGCACTCCAAAACCCTATATCAAGGAGCAACGATGAACCCGGCAACCCGTCCCGTTGAGGAAGCGCTGGCCGCGCGAGTACGCCGACAAGATGGCTCGCGTACCGGCGCGCCGCCGCGTGAGGCAAGCGTAGGATGAACGGGCCGGAGGGCTTTGTTCCGGCACGTTCCGTCGCGGCGACATGAGAAGCCCTATTCTCAAAGCGGTCAGGAAACGCTGGGCGCCGCCGCTTGCGGGCGGGACCGGCTTGGCCGCGGACGCGAAGCACATCATCCTTGTCGACATGGCGGCGCGGTGATCCGCATCATTCTCATCGACGACCACGCGCTGGTCCGCGAGGGCGTGAGCCGGCTGCTCGAGGCGCAACCCGACATGACCGTCGTCGGCTCCTTCGGCGAGGGGCGGGAGGCGATTCGCTTCGCGGCGCAGGAAGAGCCGGACGTCGCGATCGTCGACGTCGCCATGCCGGGTGAGAGCGGCATCGACATCGCGCGCCAGTTGCACGATGCGTCTCCGGACACGCACCTGCTCATCCTGTCGATGTATTCCAACCCCGAGTACGTCCGCCAGGCACTGCTTGCCGGCGCGCTCGGCTACGTCGCCAAGGAATCGGCGGGCGCGGTGCTGGTTGAAGCGGTCCGGCGCGTCCAGGCCGGCCAGCGCTATTTCTCGGAGCCGCTCGGCCAGGAGGCGTTGCAGCGGCTGCTGGACGATAGCGGCCAGCGCGACCCGCTCGAGCTCCTCAGCGCCCGCGAGCGGGAGGTGCTGCGCTACACGGTCGACGGCCGCACCATCGCCGAGACCGCGCAGCAGCTCGGCCTCTCGCCGAAGAGCGTCGAGACCTATCGCAGCCGGATGATGACCAAGCTGGGCATCGAA
The DNA here is from genome assembly GCA_035607175.1 of Burkholderiales bacterium. Classification (GTDB taxonomy): domain Bacteria; phylum Pseudomonadota; class Gammaproteobacteria; order Burkholderiales; family SG8-39; genus SCGC-AG-212-J23. Next base: position 34,955 of record DATNCP010000186.1, on the reverse strand, counting down.
GACCTGCCGGCGCTGGTCAAATTCGCCATCCGGCACGGCATTACAACGGTGTAACAGACACTGTTTTTCAAGCAATCAAGCTTTCCCTACAGCATTCCCCTGCTGGACCCGGCATCCTTGACGGGCCTGAATTAACGAGGGGAAACAGATGTTTCCCCGATAACTAGAAGCCAGCACGTTAGGAAGGATGCCGTTGTCGGCTGACACCGCTCCCCTCGCGTCGGCGGAGGGTCACGAGGCTGCCGGGTATCGCGCCGCGCGGCGCGCGGACGAGCGACGTCCCGCGTCCCGCGGCGTCGCGTCCGGTCGATTGTTTCTGTCGACGATTCCGGCTGAATCGGCCGACCGCAGGCTTGCGTTGGCATTTGCCGTGGTCTCGGCGCTTGTCTTCGTCTCGCTGGCGCCGTTCGCGAAGACGCCGCTCATGCCGGTGCCCGCGTTCATTCCGCTGTACCAGTCGGCGCTGATCGTCGGCGACCTGCTGACGGCGCTGCTGCTTTTCAACCAGTTCCGCAGCCTTCGCTCGCGCGGCCTGCTCATGCTCGCCGGCGCCTATTTCTTCAGCGCCCTGATGGCGGTGGCGCACGGGTTATCCTTCCCGGGCCTTTTCCTGCCGGGCGGCCTGCCGGGCCAGGGGCCGCAAACCACGGCTTGGCTCTACTTCCTCTGGCACGCCATCGTCCCCGCGCTAGTCATCGCCTACGCCGTGATGGACGGCGAGGGCCAGAAGGCCAAAGTGAACGGCCGCCCGTCGCGCGCCATCTTGCTCTGCATCGGCGCGGCGCTCGCGGCCGCCGCCGGTCTGACGGTTCTGACCACGGCCGGTCACCCGCTCCTGCCCACGGTGATGGCCGGCGACCGTGACGCTCCCGCGAAAGTCATCGTCGCGACCGCATCCTGGATGCTGAGCGTGATCGCGCTGCCGCTCCTCTGGCGGCGGCGGCTGTCCTCGGTGCTCGACCTGTGGCTGATGGTGGTGATGTGCGCTTGGGTGTTCGACATCGCGCTCGCTTCGGTGCTTAACGGCGGCCGTTACGACGTCGGTTGGTATGCTGGCCGGGCCTACGGCCTGATCGCTGCGATGTTCGTGCTGGTGGTGCTGCTGCTCGAGAACGGCAGGCTTTACACCCAGCTCGCTCGCGCGCACGACGGCGCGCAGCGCGCGCTCGAGCGCCACGCCGAGCGACTGCGCATCCTGCACGAGATCGACCAGGCGATGGTCTCGGCGAAGCCGACCGAAGCCATTGCCGCCGCCGTCATCCAGCCGCTGCGCGAGCTGCTTGGCGTTTCGCGCGCGATCGTCAACCGCATCGACCTCGCCGCCGGCGAGGTCGAGTGGATCGCCGCTGCCGGCCGCCGCCGGACCCATATCGGCCCGGGCGTGCGGTATTCGATCCGCTTGATGGGCGACGTCGAGGCGCTGAAGCGGGGCGAGACGCAGGTCGTCGACACGCGCGCGCTGCCGCCGGGCCGCGAGACGGAGGCCCTGCTCGCCTCGGGGGTGAACATCTACATGGTGGTGCCGATGATCGCCGGCGGCGACCTGCTCGGCGCCCTGAGCTTCGGCAGCGAGAGCGACAAGTTTCCGCCGGAGCAGGTGAGCATCGCGCGCGAGGTGGCGATGCAGCTCGCCATCGCCATGGTGCAGGCGCAGTTGCTCGCGCGGGTGACGAATCACGCCGCGGAGCTCGAGACGCGCGTGCTCGAGCGCACCGCCGAGCTCGAGGCGGTCAACAAGGAGCTCAGCAGCTTCAGCTACTCGGTCTCGCACGATCTGCGCGCGCCGTTGCGCGCCGTCGACGGCTACGCGCTGATGCTCGAGGAGGACTACGCGGCGCGGCTGGACGACGAGGGGCGGCGCCTGCTGACGGTGATTCGCGGCAGCGCCGGCCGCATGGGCAATCTGATCGACGACCTGCTTTCATTCTCACGCCTCGGGCGCCAGGCGCTCATGCGGCAGACGGTGGACAGCGCCGCGCTGGTGCGCGAGGTGGTCGAAGAGCTGCGCGAGGGCCATCGCGCGCACATCGAGATCGGCAGCCTCGAGCGGGCGCAGGGCGACCGCGCGCTGCTGAAGCAGGTCTGGGTCAACCTGGTCGGCAACGCCATCAAGTACAGCGGCAAGCGCGATGCGCCGCGGGTCGAGATCGGCAGCCAGGTCGAGGGCGAGGAAAGCATCTACTGGGTGCGCGACAACGGCGCCGGCTTCGACATGCGCTACGCGGCGAAGCTATTCGGCGTCTTCCAGCGCCTGCATTCCAACGAGGAGTTCGCGGGCACCGGCGTCGGCCTCGCCATCGTGCAGCGCGTGGTGACGCGCCACGGCGGGCGCGTGTGGGCCGAGGGCAAGCCCGGCGAGGGCGCGTGCTTCTTCTTCTCCCTGCCAAGATGAGCGAGGCCGGGCGCATGGAAATCCTCCTCGTCGAAGACAACCCCGCCGACGCCGAAATGACGCTGCGCGCCCTGCGCCGCAACAACCTCGCCAACAAGGTGCACTGGGTAAGGGACGGCGAGCAGGCGCTGGATTTCATGTTCCGCACCGGCGCCTACGCCGACCGCGAGCCGGGAACGGTGCCGAAGCTGATCATGCTCGATATCAAGATGCCGAAGGTCGACGGCATCGAGGTGCTGCGCCGGGTGAAAGCGAACGAGGAGACGCGCACCGTGCCGGTGGTGGTGATGACCTCGTCCAACGAGGAGCGCGACGTGGTCGAGAGCTATCGCCTCGGCGTCAACAGCTACATCGTCAAGCCCGTTCAGTTCGAGTCCTTCCTCGAGACGGTGGCCAAGATCGGCCTGTACTGGGTGATCACCAACCGCGTGCCGCAATGACCGCCGCCACGATCCGCATCCTGCTGACCGAGGACGTCGTCTCCGACGCCGAGCTCGAGGTGCGCGAGCTGAAGCGCGCCGGGCTGCGCATCACGCACCGGATCACCGACACCGAGCAGACCTTCACCGAGGCGCTGCGCGACTTCGCGCCCGACGTCATCCTCTCCGACTTCTCCATGCCGACCTTCGACGGCATGTCGGCGCTGGCGCTGGCGCGAGAGCTGCGTCCCGAGACCCCGTTCATCTTCGTCTCCGGCACGATCGGCGAGGAGTACGCGATCCGCGCCCTGAAGAACGGCGCCACCGACTACGTGCTGAAGACCAACCTGGTGCGCCTGCCGGCCGCGGTCGAGCGCGCGCTCGCCGACGCGCGGCAGCGTCAGCGCCTCGCGCGCCTCTCGCGCATCCGCGATATCGCGAGCGGGGTCAATTCCGCGCTGGTGCGCCTGCGGGAGCGCGGCGCGCTGTTCGAGGAGTTCTGCCGCATCGCTGCGGCGCGCGGCGGCTTCGTGGTGGCGCGCATCGTCGAAGTGGACCGCGACGGCGTCGCCCGCATCGCTGCGACCACCGAGTCCGACCGCAGCGTCTTCCAGCGGATGGTGGAGGGCTACAACCGCGATCCGCGTGGCGCCGACAGCCTTCTCGCCGAGGCGCTGCGCTCCGGCCAGCAGATCGTCGTGAACGACATGGCGACCGACCCCCGGGTGAAGAACCGGGAGGCGCTGACGCGGGACGGGAACTATGCGCTCGCCCTCCTGCCGCTGCGGGTCGGCGATCGCATCGCCGGCATGGTCACGCTGCGCTCGCGCGAGGCCGCGTTCTTCGACCAGGAAGAGCTGAGCCTGCTTTCCGAGATGGTCTCGAACATCTCGTTCGCGCTCGAGCTGATGGAGAAGCAGGAGCAGGTCAGCTATCTCGCGCTCTACGATTCGCTCACCGGCCTTCCCAATCGCACGCTGTTCCACGACCGCCTGACGCAGGCGGTCCAGGCCGCCGGGAAGCGCAAGCTCGCGCTGCTGCTGGTCGACCTCGAGCGCTTCAAGGCGATCAACGACGCCTTCGGCCAACACGTCGGCGACCTCGTCCTGAAGGCGCTGGGGGAACGCCTGCGCGGCGCAATGGGCGACATCAACCGCGTCGCGCGCCTCGGCAGCAACCTCTACGCCGCCATGCTGCTCGGCATCGACAATGCCGAGGAGGTGGCGCGCCGGATCGAGCAGACGGCAATCTTCGCGCAGCCGTTCGACATCGACAGCCGCGAAGTGAGGCTCTCGGCCAAGACGGGAATCGCCGTCTACCCGGAGGACGGCGGCGACGCCGACACGCTGTTCCGCAACGCCGAAGCGGCGCTGAAGCGCGCCAAGGAAACCGGCGAGCGCTATCTTTTCTACGCGCCGCAGATCAACGCGCGCGTCTCCGAGCAAGTCGACCTCGAGCACCGCCTGCGCAAGGCGGTGGAGCAGGGCGAGCTCTTCGCCCACTACCAGCCGAAGGTGGACATGGCGAGCCGCGCCGTGATCGGCCTGGAAGCGCTGATGCGCTGGCACGGGCCCGACGGCGTTCTCGTGTCGCCGGTCCGCTTCGTCCCGGTGCTGGAGCAGACCGGCCTGATCGTCGAGGCCGGCCAGCAGATGGTGACCGCGGCGAGCCGCCTCTACCGGCAGTGGCAGGCGAAGGGGCTGAAGGCGCCGCGCATCGCCGTCAACGTCTCGGCCGTGCAACTGCGGCGGCGCACCTTCGTCGAGGACATGATGAAGGCGCTCGACAGCGCCGGCGGCGGCGCGAGCGGCGTGGATCTGGAGGTCACCGAGAGCCTGCTGATGAGCGACGTCGACGAAAGCATCCGCAAGCTGCGCGCCTTGCGCGACTCAGGCTTGCGCATCGCACTCGACGACTTCGGCACGGGCTATTCCTCGCTCTCGTATCTCAGCCGGCTGCCGCTCGACGCGCTGAAGATCGACCGCAGCTTCGTGCACGGCATGACCGAGCACGCCGACGGCACGAGCATCATCACCGCGATCATTTCCCTCGCCCAGGCGCTGCGCCTGAAAGTGATCGCGGAGGGCGTCGAAACCGAGCAGCAGGCGCAACTTCTGCGCCTGCTGCGTTGCGACCAGGCGCAGGGATATCTCTTCAGTCCGCCCGTACCGGCCGAGAAGGTCGAAACTCTCCTATAATCGCGGCCTTAGCGCCGCATGCTCTACGCTCTCGGATTGAATCACCACACCGCGCCGCTCGCGGTCCGCGAGCGCGTGGTTTTCCACGTCGAGCGCCTCAACGATGCGCTCAGCCAGCTGAAGGCCGCGTTTTCTCCCGAGGCGGCGATTCTCTCCACCTGCAATCGCACCGAGCTCTACCTTGCCGGCGAAGAGCGCGCGGATCTCGCCCAGTGGCTGGCCGGCTACCACCGCGTCGACCCGGCCGAGCTGCAGCCTTACCTGTATGCCCTGCCAAGCGAGCAGGCAGTGCGGCACGCCTTCCGCGTCGCCTCGGGACTCGACTCGATGGTGCTCGGCGAGCCGCAGATCCTCGGCCAGATGAAGGACGCGGCGCGCGCCGCCGAGTCGGCCGGCACGCTCGGCACGGTGCTGCACAAGCTCTTCCAGCGCTCGTTCGCGGTCGCCAAGGAAGTGCGCACCACGACCAGCGTCGGCGCAGCGAGCGTGTCGATGGCCGCCGCGGCGGTCAAGCTCGCGGCGCGCATCTTCCCGAGCCTGAAGGACCAGAACGTGCTCCTCATCGGCGCGGGCGAGATGATCGATCTCTGCGCCACGCATTTCGGCGCGCAGGCGCCGGCGCGCATCGCCGTCGCCAACCGCACCGTCGAGCGCGGCGAGCGGCTGGCGGCGCGCTTCAACGCACGGGCGATCGAATTGCGCGCGCTGCCCGAGCAGCTGCACGAGTACGACATCGTCGTCTCGTGCACCGCCTCGTCGCTGCCGATCCTCGGCAAGGGCCTGGTCGAGCGCGCAGTGCGCGCGCGGCGCCACCGGCCGATCTTCATGGTGGACCTCGCGGTGCCGCGCGACATCGAGCCGGAAGTCGCGGAGCTCGACGACGTCTTCCTCTACACCATCGACGACCTGGGCACGATCGTCTCCGAGAACCTCGATGCGCGCCGCTCGGCGGTCGAGCAGGCGGAAGCGATCATCGATACCCAGGTCGGGCAGTTCATGCACTGGATGAAGGTGCGAGAGACCGTGCCACTCATCCGCCAGCTGCGCGAGCACGCCGAGGAAACGCGCCGCCAGGAGCTCGACCGGGCGCTGAAGGCGCTGGCGCGCGGCGAGGATCCGGCGGCGGTACTCGAGTCCCTGTCGCAGGGCCTGACCAACAAGCTGCTGCACGCCCCGACGCAGGCGCTGAAGAAGCCCAAGTGAAGGCGACGCTGCGCAGCAAGCTCGACAGCCTGGTCGGGCGCCTCGAGCAGCTGAACGGCCTGCTCGCCGCCGAGAACGCGACCAGGAACATGGATCAGTTCCGCACCCTCTCGCGCGAGTACGCCGAGGTGTCCGGGATCGTCGCCCTCTATCAGAAGTACCAGCAGGCGGAGGGCGACGCCGAGGCGGCGCGTGAGCTCGGGCTCGCCGACGACCTGAAGGCCGCGCGCGCCGGCATGGAGCAGCTGGAAGCGGACCTGCAGAAAGCGCTGTTGCCGAAGGACCCGAACGACGAGCGCAACATCTTCCTCGAGGTGCGGGCCGGCACCGGCGGCGACGAGTCGGGCCTGTTTGCCGGCGACCTGTTCCGCATGTACTCGCGCTACGCCGAACGCCAGGGCTGGCAGGTCGAGATCATCTCCGAGAGCGCGTCCGAGCTCGGCGGCTACAAGGAAGTCATCGCCCGCATCGTCGGGCAGGGCGCGTATTCGCGCCTGAAGTTCGAGTCGGGCGGCCATCGCGTGCAGCGCGTGCCCGAGACCGAAGCGCAAGGGCGCATCCACACCTCGGCCTGCACCGTCGCGGTCCTGCCGGAGGCCGACAAGATCGACGACGTGGTGCTGAATCCGGCCGAGCTGCGCATCGATACCTTCCGCGCCTCGGGCGCCGGCGGGCAGCACGTCAACAAGACCGACTCGGCGATTCGCGTCACGCACCTGCCGACCGGCATCGTCGTCGAATGCCAGGACTCGCGCTCGCAGCACAAGAACCGGGAGAAGGCGCTCGGCGTGCTGGCTGCGCGCATCCGCGACAAGCAGCTCTCCGAGCAGCAGGCGAAGACCGCCTCGACCCGGAAATCCCTGATCGGCTCGGGCGACCGCTCGCAGCGCATCCGCACCTACAACTTCCCGCAGGGGCGGGTGACCGACCACCGGATCAATCTGACCCTGTACAAGATCGAGCGCATCATGGACGGCGAGCTCGACGAGCTGATCAGCGCGCTCACCACCGAGCACCAGACCGAGCAGCTCACCGCGCTCGCCGAGGAGGCCGCGTGAACGTCCAGGAAGCGCTGCGCGCGAGCGCCATCGATCCGCGGGAAGCGCGCCTGCTGCTCGCGGCCGCGACCGGATTCTCCGAGGCGAGCGTGCTCGCCTTCCAGGAGAAGACCCTTCCCGCCGAAGCCGAGGGCCGCTTCCTCGATTTCGTCACGCGGCGCAGCAAGGGCGAGCCGGTCGCCTACATCCTCGGCCGCAAGGAGTTCTACAGCCTGGACCTCACGGTCACCCCGGCGGTGCTCATTCCCCGCCCCGAGACCGAGCTGCTGGTCGACCTCGTCCTCGCGCGCAAGCCGGCTTCGATTCTCGACATGGGCACCGGCTCGGGCGCCATCGCTCTGGCGCTGAAGCGCCACCTGCCGGGAACGCGCGTGGTTGCGAGCGATGCGAGCGCCGCGGCGCTGGAGGTCGCGAAGCGCAACGCGACTCGCCTCAACCTGGACATCGAGCTGCGGCACGGCCGCTGGTTCGAAGCCGTCGCCGGCGAGCGCTTCGAGGCCGTGGTCTGCAACCCCCCTTACGTCGCCGCGGGCGATCCGCACCTCGCGCACTTGCAGTTCGAGCCGCAGCTCGCGATCGAGTCCGGCGCCGACGGGCTGGACGCGATGCGCATCGTCGTCCAGGAAGCGCCCGCTCACCTCCTGCCGGGCGGCTGGCTGCTGCTCGAGCACGGCATGGGGCAGCAGGAGGCCGTGCGCGAGCTGCTCGAGGCGGCAGGCCTTGAAACCACGTCCGGCTGGCCCGATCTGGCCGGCATACCCCGCGTCGCGGGTGGAAGGGTAAAATCGTCCCATGGACACTAAACAACGCATCAAGGAGCAGGTCGAGGGTCACCCCGTCGTGCTCTATATGAAGGGCACGCCGCAATTTCCCCAATGCGGTTTCTCCGCGCTCGCCTGCCAGGTGTTGAACGCCTGCGGCGTGCAGCAATTCCACAGCGTCAACGTGCTCGCCGACGCCGAAATCCGCCAGGGCATCAAGGAGTACGCCAACTGGCCGACGATCCCGCAGCTCTACATCAACGGCGAGTTCGTCGGCGGCTCGGACATCGTGAAGGAGATGTACGAGTCCGGCGAGCTGCAAAAACTCCTAGAAGGCGTCAAGCAGACCTAACGTCCGCTGCACCTGCGCGAGATACCCCGCGCCGAAGATGTTCAGGTGGTTGAGCAGGTGGTAGAGGTTGTAGAAGTGCTTCCGCTGCTCGTATCCCGCGTCCAAGGGATAGACCTTCCGATACGAAGAATAAAATTCGGGCGGAAAGCCGCCGAACAGCTCCGTCATCGCCAGATCCGTTTCGCGATCGCCGTAGTACACCGCCGGGTCGAAGATCACCGGCCCCTCGTCGATGAAGCCCGCGTTACCGCTCCACAGGTCGCCGTGGAGCAGGGACGGTGAGGGTTTGTGGCCGTCCAGAAAATCATTCCTGGAAAATGGGATCGAAAAGCCGTTCTTCCGCGCCAGCGCCAGTTGCGGCTGGATGCGGCATTCGAGAAAGAAAGTCGCCCAGTCGTCGCGCCACGTGTTGACCTGCGGGGTCGCGCCGATGAAGTTGTCGCGATGCCAGCCGTAGCGCGGCCCGGCCGTGCGATGCAGATTCGCCAGCATCTGCGCGAGTGCGCCCCAGTCGCCGTTTCGCTTCAGGTCGAGCTGCTCGAGAAGGATGAAATCCGGGCCGTGGTCGAGGATGCGCGGGACGCGCACCACGGCGCCGAGCGCCTGCAGGCCGTCCAGCTCGGCGCCGGCCGACGCGCCTTGCTTGCGGAAACCCTTACCCAGACGCCAGGCGGCTATTCGCGAGGTTGAGCCGCTCGACCAGGATGCCGAGGAAGGCGCGGTCGAACTTGGCGCGGCAGGCGACGGTGGCCTGCTCGAGGTCGGCGACGCGCACGCGTACGATGCGAGAATCCCGGGCCGCGGTGACGGTCGCGCCGCGCTCGTGGTTCTGCACCGACAGATAGGCCATTTCGCCGAAGCATTCGCCGGGGCCGAGCACGCTGAGCAGCTTCTTGTTCTTGGTGACGCGCATTTCGCCGTCGATGACGACGCAGAAGAAGTTGCCGCCTTCGCCCTCGCGCACCACCACGTTGTCGTCGGCGACCTGCTCCCAGACGCCGATGCGGATCACCTCCCAGAGCTCGGGATCGGTGAACTTGGCGAAGAAGCGCATGCTCCGCAGCGCGGCGAACTTGTCCGCGTCGCTGAAGGCCTGCGCCGCGGCGCCCAGCCCGGCGCGCCGTGCTTCGATCAGGTCCTCGCCGAACTCGTCGCCGCTCTGATAGCGCTTCGCCGCATCCTTGTGCATCGCCCGGCGCACGATGCGGTCGAGCGAGGCTGGGACTGCCGGGCGCGCGGCGGAGGGCGGCGCGGGGTCGTACTGCGTGATCTGGTAGATCATGCTGAACTTGTTGGTGCCCTGGAACGGCAGCTTGCCGGTCAGCAACTGATACATCACCACGCCGAGCGAGTAGAGGTCGGTGCGGTGGTCGACCACCTCCTCGCGGATCTGCTCGGGGGACATGTAGGCCGGCGAGCCGACGCCGGTGATCTGCGTGGTCTCGGCGCCGACGTTGAGGGCCAGGCCGAAATCGCCGATGCGGGCGTCGGTCGGCTCGGCGGCGTACAGGATGTTGCCGGGCTTGATATCGCGGTGCGTGACGCCCTGCATATGGGCGAAAGCGAGCGCGCGCGTGCACTTGAAGATGATCTCGACGACCTGCTCGACCGGCAGCAGGTTCTCCGGCGCGCAATAGCGTTCCATCGTGCCGCCGGAGATGTACTCCATGACGATGTAGCCCGAGTCCTCGCCGATGCCGGCATCGAAGATCTGCGCGATGTGGGGGTGCACCAGCTTGCCGGCGAGCGACGCCTCGGTGAAAAACAGCTTGCGGAACAGGCGCCCGCGCGTCGGGTCGCGCAGCGCCTCGGGAAAGATGCGCTTCACCGCCACCTCGCGGTTGCGAAACGGGTCCTGGCAGAGGAACACCTCGGAGGTTGCGCCTTCGCCGAGCTTGCGGATGACCGGGTAGTTGGCGACCGTGTCCACCGACACCAACCTCGTTATTGCGCCAGACGTTTGCGCGCGCGGGCGATCGCCAGCCGGACCGCGGCCGGCGCGGTGCCGCCGGGATGGCTGCGCGAGTCGAGCGAGCCTTGCGGCGAGAGCACGCGCTTCACATCGGGTGCGATTTCCTTGGAAAAGCTTTTCAGCGTGGCGAGCGGCAGCGCGGCGAGATCCACGCCCTTCCGCTCCGCCTCGCGCACCGCGCGCGCGACCGCCTCGTGCGCGTCGCGGAAGGGAACGCCCTTGCGCACCAGGTAGTCGGCGAGGTCGGTCGCGGTGGCGTGGCCTTCGAGCACCGCGGCCCGCATCGCCGCCGGCATGGGCTTCAGCCCGCCGACCAGGCCGGCCATCACCGAGAGGCAGTCCTTCACCGTGTCGACGGCATCGAACAGCGGCTCCTTGTCCTCCTGGTTGTCCTTGTTGTAGGCGAGGGGCTGCGCCTTCATCAGGGCGAGCAAGGCGACCAGCGAGCCGAACACCCGGCCGCTCTTGCCGCGCACCAGCTCGGGCACGTCGGGATTCTTCTTCTGCGGCATGATCGACGAGCCGGTGCAGTAGGCGTCGGGCAGCCGCACGAAGCCGAAACGCGGGTTCACCCAGAGCACTAGCTCCTCGCAGAGGCGGGACAGATGCACCATGACGAGCGAGGCGCCGGCGCAGAACTCGATGGCGAAGTCGCGATCGGAGACCGCGTCGAGCGAGTTCTCGCACAGCGCTTCGAAGCCGAGCTCGCGCGCGACGCGCTCGCGGTCGATCGGGAAGCTCGTCCCCGCCAGAGCGGCAGCGCCCAGCGGCAACTGGTTTGTTCTTTTTCTGACTTGAATGAGTCTTTCCCGATCGCGCTCGAGCATTTCGAAGTACGCGAGCAGGTGATGGCCGAAGGTCACCGGCTGGGCGACCTGCAGGTGCGTGAAGCCCGGCATCAGCAGCGCGGCATGGCGCGACGCCTGCGCGAGCAGCGCGCGCTCGAGCGCCGCGACCAGCTTGAGCACGGCGTCGATCTCGTCCCGCAACCAGAGACGCAGGTCGGTTGCGACCTGGTCGTTGCGCGAGCGCGCGGTGTGCAGCCGCTTGCCGGCTTCGCCGACCAGCGCAATCAGGCGCTTCTCGATGTTGAGGTGGACGTCCTCGGCGTCGAGCGACCAGGCGAACTTGCCGGCGGCGATCTCCTTGGCGATTTTCGCCAGGCCCTGCTCGATCGCCTTCAGGTCGCGCTTGGGCAGAATGCCGCGCGCAGCCAGCATCCGCGCGTGCGCGAGCGACGCCGCGATGTCATGCTTTGCCAGCCGTTGATCGAACGATACGGAAGCCGTGAAGCGCTTGACCTGCTCATCAACGGGCTGCGCGAAGCGGCCGGACCAGGGTTGCGCCTTCTTCGGCATAATTTCAGAATGCGGCTCAAGACCGCCCTCTAAGTATGCCGAGTATAAGGCAAAACACCTTTTCGGACCTGTTGCCCGATTTCCGCAACCTGGGCGTGATCGCGCGCGTACTGGTTGCGGTCAACGCAGTCGCGATGATCGCGGCGGTCTATGCCGCGCCGAGCCTGCGCGGCGCGATGGAGCGCTTCATCGAAGACGCGGCGTTTCTCGAGCCGCTGCTGTTCATCGAGGTGGCGATGCTGTTCGCGCTCTCGCGCCAGCTCGGACGCCTGACCTATCGCGGCGGCTGCTTCGCGGTGGTGCTGCTCGCGGCGGCGCTCGCGGTGATCTACCAGATCGCCGTCACCGGCCCGGAGCAGACGCCGGGCGCTCTTCTGCGCGGCGCCTTTTTCGCCGCGCTGTTCGCCGGGGTGCTGCTCGGCTACTTCCACCTGCTGGTGAAGGCGTTCTCGCCGGCGCTCGCCGAAGCACGGCTGCAGGCGCTGCAGGCGCGCATCCGTCCGCATTTCCTGTTCAACAGCATCAACGCGGTGCTGGCGCTCATTCGCCGCGACCCGAAGCGCGCCGAGCGCACGCTCGAGGACCTCGCCGATCTTTTCCGCAGCCTGGTGTCGGACGCGCGGCGCTTCGTGCGCCTCTCCGACGAGATCGCGCTGCTCGAGCGCTACGCCGCGATCGAGCAGCTGCGCCTCGGCGATCGCCTGCGCATCACCTGGGAGCTCGACGCCGCGCCTTCCGACGCGCTGCTGCCGCCGCTCGTGCTGCAGCCGCTGCTCGAGAACGCCGTCTATCACGGCGTCGAGCCCGCGACCGAGCCCGGCAACGTGCTGGTGCACATCGAGCGTCGCGGCGACCGCGTCATCGCCCGCATCGAGAACGCGCTGATCGAGACCGAAGCCGAGCGCGCCGGCAACCGCATGGCGCTCGACAATATCCGCGAGCGGCTGGCGCTGTTCTTCGATGCCGAGGCGCGCATGGACACGCGCACCGACGGCGGACGCTACCGGGTGGAGATCGACATGCCGTACCTGACTCGCGCGCGCACGGCGGAAGGGTGAGCGTGCTGCGCGTTTTCATTGCCGACGACGAAGCGCCGGCGCGCGAGCGCCTGAAGGAGCTGCTGCAGGACATCGCCGAAGAGGTGCCGACCGAAGTCGTCGGCGAGGCGCGCCACGGGCTGGAAGCGATCGAGCGCATCCCGGGCAGCGGGGCGCAGGTGCTGCTCCTGGACATCGAGATGCCCGGGATGCGCGGCCTCGAGGTGGCGCGCCATCTCGTCGGCCTCGAAGGCCGCCCGGCGGTGGTGTTCGTCACCGCGCACGACAAGCACGCGGTCGAGGCGTTCGAGCTGAGCGCGCTCGACTATCTGCTCAAGCCGGTGCGGGCGCAGCGGCTCGCCGCGGCGCTGAAAAGGGCTGCCGCGGGCCGTGCACCCGACGTCGAGCAGCTCGCCCGCGCGCACAACGACGCGCGCGAGTACCTGTCGGTCACCGAGCGGCACCGCATCGTGCTGGTGCCGGTGCGCGACATCGTCTTCCTGCGCGCCGAGCAGAAGTACGTGACGCTGCGGACCAAATTGCGCAGCCATCTGATCGAAGAGTCCCTGATCGCGCTCGAGCGCGAGTTCGCCCGGCGCTTCGTGCGCATCCACCGCAACTGCCTGGTGGCGCGCGACGCGATCCGCGGCTTCGAGCGCGCGGCGCCGAGCAACGACGAGCCGCACTGGATGGTGGTGCTGGACGGCATCGAGGAGCGGCTGCCGGTGAGCCGCCGGCAGTGGCCGGCATTGCGCGAGCTGGTCGACGAGCGGAACCTGAAATGAGCGCGCGGCGCCTGGTGATCGCCACCCGCCGAAGCAGGCTCGCGCTGTGGCAGGCGGAGCACGTCAAGGGGCGGCTGGAGGCCCTGCATCCGGGACTGGCGGTCGAGCTGCTGCCGCTCTCGACGCGCGGCGACGAGCTGCTCGACCAGCGCCTCGACACGGTCGGCGGCAAGGGATTGTTCATCAAGGAGCTGGAAAACGCGCTGGCCGACGGCCGCGCCGGCCTCGCGGTGCATTCCATGAAGGACGTGCCGGCAGACCTGCCGCCGGGATTCGAGATCGCCGCGATCCTCGGCCGCGAGGATCCTCGCGACGCGTTCGTTTCGAACAAGGTCCGGAAGCTCGCCGACCTGAGGAAAAACGCGGTGCTCGGCACCTCCAGCCTGCGCCGCGGCGCGCAGATCAAGGAGCGCCGCCCCGACATCGAGCTGAAGCTGCTGCGCGGCAACGTCGAGACGCGCCTCGCCAAGCTCGACCGCGGCGAGTACGACGCGATCGTGCTCGCCGTGGCGGGGCTGGTCCGGCTCGGTCTCGGCGAGCGCATCGGCGAGCGCCTCGAGCCCGAAGCGAGCCTGCCCGCGCCGGGACAGGGCGCGATGGGCATCGAATGCATGAGCGGCCGCGCCGACGTACTGGCGCTGGTTGCGCCGCTCGCCGACGGCGCGAGCGCTGCCTGCGTGCGTGCCGAGCGCGCGGTCAGCCTTGCCCTCGGCGGCAGCTGCTCCTTGCCGCTCGGCGCCTATGCGGAATTGTCGGATGGCAAGATCAAGCTTCGCGCGCTGGTCGCCTCCGAAGACGGCCGGCGCGTGCTGCGCACCGAGCAGACCGGGGACGGCGGCGATCCGGAAGCGCTTGGCCGCCGCGTCGCCGAGGATCTGCGCGCGCAGGGCGCCGCGGCGATCCTTTCCCTGCTCAGTGGAAAATAGCGCGCTCGCCGGGCGTGGCATCGTCGTGACGCGCCCGCGCGAGCTCGCCGGCGCGCTCGCCGGAGCGATCGAGAAGGCGGGCGGCCGCGCGATCCTCTTTCCGACCATCGCCATCGAGGACGCGCCGCCGCCCGACGCGCTCGGCAAGCTCGACGCCTACGACCTCGCGGTCTTCGTCAGCCCGACGGCGGTACAGAAGGTCATGGCGCGGGTCGCGAAATGGCCGGAGCGGCTGCAAGCCGCCGCCATCGGTGCCGGTTCGCGGCGCGAGCTGGAGCGTCGCGGCATCTCCGGGGTGCTGGCGCCGGACGAAGGCGCGGACAGCGAGGCGTTGCTTGCGCTGCCCGGGCTGCAGCACATGCGGGGCAAGCGCGTCGTCATCTTTCGCGGCGGCGCGGGGAGGCCGCTGCTCGGCGATGCGCTGACCGCGCGCGGCGCGTCGGTCGAGTATGCCGAGTGCTACCGACGGCTCCTGGCGAAAACCGATCCGGCACCGCTGCTCGCGCGCTGGCAGCGCGACGGCGTGCACGCGGTCACGGTTTCATCATCCGAAGGCCTGGAGAACTTCGTCACGCTGGCCGGCGCGGCGCGTCTTGCGGCGACCCCGATCTTCGTTCCGCACGCGCGGGTCGCAGCGCGCGCGAAAGAGCACGGCGCGCGCGAGGTGATCGTCTCGGGCCCGGCCGACGCCGCGGTGCTGGAGCGGCTGGTAGCATATTTCCATGAGCGAGACTGACCCCGCCGCGCCTCCGCCGGCCGCGAGCGCTCCGCAAGCGCCGGCGTCTCACGCGCCGCGCCTGGCGCTGATCGCCGTCGTCCTGGCCGCGGCGCTGACCGCGCTCTTCTGGATCGACGTGCGCAACCGCATCGGCGGCACGCAGGAGGAGCTGGCGCGACGCCTGCAGGACATCGACGCCGGCACCCGCGAGGCGCGCGCGGTGGCTCGCCAGGCCCAGGAGGCGCTGCGCGAGGCGCAGACGCGGATCTCGCAGCTCGAGGGCCGCCTGGCCGAATCGCAGAGCCAGCAGCTCGCCCTGGAAGCGCTGTACCAGGACCTGTCGCGCAATCGCGACGAATGGCAGCTGGCCGAGATCGAGCAGGTGCTCGCCATCGCCTCGCAGCAGCTGCAGCTAGCCGGCAACGTGCGCGCTGCGCTGCTCGCGCTGCAGCTCGCCGAGGCGCGCCTGGCGCGCGCCGACCGGCCGCAGTTCGTGCCGGTGCGCCGGGCGCTGGCGCGCGACATCGAGCGGCTGCGGGCGACCCCGGCGGTCGACCTGCCGGCGATGAGCGTGCGCCTCGACTCGCTGGTTGCCGCGGTCGATTCGCTGCCGCTCGCCTTCGACGAGCGCATCGAGCGCACCCCGGTGAAGGAAGCGCCGGCGGGAACGCAAGGCGGCGCGCTGGCGCGCCTCGGCGCCGAGATCTGGAACGAGCTGAAGCAGCTGGTGGTGGTGCGGCGGGTGGGCGGTTCCGAGCCGCCGCTGCTGCCGCCCTCGCAGGCGTATTTCCTGCGCGAGAACCTGCGCCTGCGGCTGCTCAACGCGCGGTTGTCGCTCCTGGCGCGCGACGAGGCGGGCTACCGCGAGGACCTGCGTGCTTCGCAGGCCTGGATCCAGCGCTATTTCGACGCCCGCTCGCGTCAGTGCGTCGACGCGCTGGCGCAGATCAAGCAGCTTTCCGCGACCTCGATCACCTTCGAGATTCCGAGCATCAGCGACAGCCTCGAGGCGGTGCGCGGGTTCAAGTCGCGGCGCGAACGCACGCCGGGATGAAATCGCTCTTCTGGCTGCTCGCGGTCTTCGCTGCCGCAGTTGCGCTCGTCGTCCTGGGACGGGTCGAGGCGGGCTACGTGCTGTTCACCTACCCGCCCTGGCGCGTCGAGATGTCGATGCTGCTCTTCGCCGTGCTGCTGCTGGCTCTGTTCGTCGCCCTCTACGCGCTGATCAGGGTCTCCGGCCACGCCCTGGCGCTGCCGGCGACCGTGCGCGCCTATCGCGCCCGGCGCCGCAATGAGCGCGCGACGGCCGCCTTCGCCGCCGCCCTGCAGGCCTACTACGAGGGTCGCTACGCGCGCGCCGAGAAGGAGGCCGCGGTCGCGTTCGAAAACGGCCCGACCCCGGGGGTGGCCGCGCTGCTCGCCGCGCGCGCCGCGCACCAGCTGCGCGACTTCGAGCGGCGCGAGACCTGGTTTGAACGCGCGGCCGCCGCCGGCGAATCGGTGCAGACCGCGCAGATCATGAGCCTCGCCGAGATCGCCCTCGACGAGCGCGACTTCATCGGCGCGCGCAACGCGCTGCGCGGCTTGCAGGGCAGCGCGCGCCATATCGCCAGCATGCGCCTGCTGCTGCGCGCCGAGCGGGGCGCCGGCGCCTGGGAAGAGGTGCTGCGTCTCTCGGCGCAGCTCGCCAAGCGCGATGCGATCGCTCCGGCGCTCGCCGAGGAATACAAGCTGCAGGCGACGATCGAGCTGCTGGCGCGCTCGGCGGATGACATGGGCGCCTTCGAGCGGCGCTGGCGCGCGCTCGCGGCCGCGGACCAGCGGCAGCCGCGCATCGCGGTCGCGGGGGCGCGGCACGCCAACGCGCTGGGGAACGCTTCGCTCGCGCGCTCGATCCTCGAGCAGGCGCTGGCCGAGGAATGGACCACGCCGCTGGTGCGCCTCTACGGCGAGCTGCCGCGTGGGCTCGATGCCGCGAGCCGCGCCGAGGAAGCGCGGCTGCGCATCGAGCGCGGCGAGCGATGGCTCGCGGAGCGCAGCCGCGACGCCGAGTTGCTGAGCGCGCTCGGCCGTCTCTGCGCCGAGGCCGAGCTCTGGGGGAAAGCGCGCAGCTTCCTCGAAGCCGCGCTCTCGTTCGAGGAAAGCCGCACCGCGCACCTGGAACTCGCGCGCCTCGCCGAGAAGCTGGGCGACGTGCAGGACGCGCAGCGCCACTACCGGCGCGCTGCGGAGCTGACCTAGATCCAGTCGCGCGGCTTGAGGAAGTCGCTGTAGAGCTTCGCCTCGGCTGAACCGGGCTCGGGCTTCCAGTCGTAGCGCCAGGCGACGCGCGGCGGCAATGACATCAGGATCGACTCGGTGCGCCCGCCCGATTGCAGGCCGAACAGCGTGCCGCGGTCGTAGACGAGGTTGAACTCGACGTAGCGGCCGCGCCGGTAGGCCTGGAACTCCCGCTCGCGCTCGCCATAGGGCAGGTCCTTGCGGCGCTCGATGATCGGCAGGTACGCCTCGAGGAAATGGTCGCCGACCGATTTCATGAGGTCGAACGAGGAATCGTCGTCGAAAAAGATGCCGCCGACGCCGCGCGCTTCGTCGCGGTGCTTCAGATGGAAATACTCGTCGCACCACTTCTTGAAATGGGAATAGCGATCGGCCACCGCTTTCCTGCACGTCGCGTGGAAGTGGCGCGCGTCTTCCTCGAACCCGTAGTACGGCGTCAGATCCATGCCGCCGCCAAACCAGGAGGTATCGCCGGCGGAGAAGAAGCGCACGTTCATGTGCACCGTCGGGCAGTACGGGTTGTGCGGATGCAGCACCAGCGAGACGCCCATGGCGTCGTAGGCGCGCCCGGCGAGCTGCGGCCGTGCGGCGCTCGCCGAGGGCGGCAGCGACTTGCCCTGCACGCGCGACAGGCTCACCCCGGCGCGCTCGAAAATCTTTCCTTCCTCGAGGATGCAGGAGGTTCCGCCGCCGCCTTCGGGGCGCGTCCAGCCGTCTTTCCTGAAGGGGGAGTCGACGCCTTCCAGCCTGCGGACGATGCGCTGCTGCAAACCGGCGAGGTATTCGTAAACGGCCGATGCGTTCATCAGCGCTTCAGGGCGCGGTGGCCGATGTCCTTGCGGTACTGCATGCCGGCGAAGCGGATCTGGTCGATCGCCTCATAGGCGCGCGTGCGCGCCATCTTCACCGAATCGCCGAGCGCGGTCACGCACAGCACGCGGCCGCCGCTGGTGACGATCGCCTTGCCGTCCTTGCGCGTGCCGGCGTGAAACACGCGGCAGTCGTCGGTCGGCTTCGGCAGGCCCTCGATCCTGTCGCCCTTGCGCGGCTCGTCGGGATAGTTGTGCGCGGCGAGCACCACGCCGAGCGCCGAGCGCCGGTCCCACTCGGCCTTCACCTTGTCGAGGGTCCCGGTCAGCGCGTGATCGACGAGAGAGTAGAGATCGGACTTGAGCCGCACCAGGATCGGCTGCGTTTCCGGATCGCCCAGCCGGCAGTTGAACTCGAGCGTCTTCGGCGTTCCCGAGGGATCGATCATCAGTCCGGCGTAGAGGAAGCCGACGTACGGCGTGCCGTCCTTCGCCATGCCCTGGATCGCCGGCGCGATGATCTCGCGCATCACGCGCGCGTGCAGCTTGGGCGTGACGATCGGCGCCGGCGAGTAGGCGCCCATGCCGCCCGTGTTCGGCCCCTGGTCGCCGTCGCGCAGGCGCTTGTGGTCCTGGCTGGTCGCGAGCGGCAGCACGTTCACGCCGTCGCTCATGACGATGAAGCTCGCTTCCTCGCCGGCGAGGAACTCCTCGATTACCAGCCGCTCGCCCGCGGCGCCGAGCTTCCTCTCGCCGAGCATCGCGTCGATCGCGGCGTGCGCCTCCTGCTTCGTCGCCGCCACCACCACGCCCTTGCCCGCGGCGAGGCCGTCGGCCTTGATCACGATCGGCGCGCCTTGCTGGTCGACGTAGACCTTCGCTTCTGCGGCGGAAGTGAAGGTGGCATAGCGCGCGGTCGGGATGCCGTGGCGGGCCATGAACGCCTTGGCGAAATCCTTCGACGCCTCGAGCTGCGCGGCGGCCCGGCGCGGCCCGAAGATGCGCAGTCCCGCCTCCGCGAACGTGTCGACCACGCCCGCGGCGAGCGGCGCCTCCGGCCCGACCACCGTGAGATGGATGCCTTCCTTTTTCGCGAAGGCGAGCAGCTCCGGGATGGCGGTGATGGCGACGTTCTCCAGCCCGTTCTCGGCCGCGGTACCGCCGTTTCCCGGCGCGACGAACACCTTCTGCACGCGCGGGCTTTGCGCGAGCTTCCACGCCATCGCGTGCTCCCGGCCGCCGCCGCCGATGACGAGAAGTTTCATTTCAGTGGCGGAAGTGGCGCACGCCGGTGAAGACCATCGCCGCGCCGCGCTCGTCGGCAGCCGCGATCACCTCGGCATCGCGCACGCTACCACCCGGCTGGATGATGGCCGTCGCGCCCGCGTCGAGGAGGACTTCAACGCCGTCGCGGAAGGGGAAGAAGGCATCGGATGCGGCCACCGAGCCGGCGAGCGCGAGGCCCGCGGCCTGTGCCTTCATCGCCGCGAGGCGGGAGCTGTCGACGCGGCTCATCTGCCCGGCGCCGATGCCGAGCGTCATGCCGTCGCGGCAAAAGACGATGGCGTTCGACTTCACGAACTGCGCGACCGTCCAGGCAAAGCGCAGGTCGGCAAGTTGCGCCTCGGTCGGCTTCTTCTTCGTCACCACCTTGAAGTCCCTCAGAGCCCCGGCGTCGGTGCTCTGGACCAGAAGCCCGCCGCCGACGCGCTTGTAGTCGTGCTTCTGCGCGTCGTGCGCAAGCGGCACTTCGATCAGCCGCAGGTTGTCCTTCTTCGCCAGCGTTTTCAGCGCGTCCGCTTCGAAGCGCGGCGCGATGATCACCTCGGCGAACTGCTTCACGATCGCCGCGGCGGTCGCGCCGTCGAGCGCCCGGTTGAAAGCGAGGATCCCGCCGAAGGCGGAGGTCGGGTCGGTCTTGAACGCTTTCTCGTAGGCGGCGGCGAGGCTGCCGGCGAGCGCCGCGCCGCAGGGGTTGGCGTGCTTGACGATGACGCACGCCGGCTCGCCGAAGCGCTTGACGCATTCCCACGCCGCGTCGGCGTCGGCGATGTTGTTGTACGAGAGCTCCTTGCCCTGCAGCTGGCGAAAGGTCGCGAGGCTGCCCGGCACCGGCTTCTCGTCGCGATAGAACGCCGCGCTCTGGTGCGGGTTCTCGCCGTAGCGCATGTCCTGCAGCTTGGCGAACTGCAGCGTGAGCACGTCCGGGTACTCGCGCCGCTTGCGTCCCTCGCCGAGCGAATGGAGGTAGTCGGCCACGGCGCCGTCGTAGGCCGCGGTGTGCGCGAACACCTTGCGCGCCAGGTTGAAGCGCGTCGCGTCGGCGACCGCGCCATTTTTTTTCAGCTCGGCGATGACCTTCGCGTAATCCGCGGGATCGACCAGCACCGCCACGCCGGCGTGATTCTTCGCCGCCGCACGCAGCATCGCCGGGCCGCCGATGTCGATGTTCTCGATCGCGTCTTCGAGGCGGCAATCGGGATCCGCGACCGTGGCCTGGAACGGGTACAAATTGACGACCAGCAGGTCGATCGGCGGAAAGCCGGCCTGCTTCAGCGCCGCGGCGTGCGCCGCGTCGTCGCGCCGCGCCAGCAAGCCGGCGTGGATCTTCGGATGCAGCGTTTTCACCCGCCCGTCGAGCATCTCGGGGAAGCCGGTGTACGCCGACACCTCGGTGACCTTCAGGCCTTCCTTCTGCAGCAGCTTCGCCGTGCCGCCGGTCGAGAGCAGCTCGACGCCCAGCGCCGCGAGAGCGCGGGCCAGCTCGACGATCCCGGATTTGTCGGAGACGCTGAGCAGCGCCCGGCTGACCTTAGATCGGGACGCGGTCACTACCCTTTGATCCGCAGCTGCTGCATCTTCTTGCGCAGCGTATTGCGGGTAACGCCCAGCATCTCGGCGGCGAGCGACTGGTTGCCCTCGGCCTTGCCGAGCACGGTCTCGATCATCGGCTTCTCGATGTTCTTCAGCACCATCTCGTAGATCGAGGTCGGCTTCTCGCCGTCCATGTCCTTGAAGTAGCGCTCGAGCGAGCGCTTGACGCAGTCGGCGAGCTCGTTGGGGCGGCTCATGCGGCCAGCCTGTCGAAGAAGTCGTTCACCGCCGCGCACTGCGCGGTCACGGTCTGCATGCCGTTGGCGGCGCTGCGCAGCGCTTCTCCGCCGGGCAGCTCGCGCACCGCCCAGCCGATGTGCTTGCGCGCGACGCGCGCGCCGTGCTCGGCGCCATAGAGGCTGTCGAGCCCTTCGAGATGCTCCACCAGGACCGCGCCCATCTCGGCCGGCGCCGGGGGCGCGAGCCGCTCGCCGGTCTCGAGGTAGTGCGAAATCTCGCGGAACAGCCACGGCCGGCCCTGCGCCGCGCGGCCGATCATGATGCCGTCGGCGCCGGTCAGGTCCAGCACGCGGCGCGCGTCCTCGGGGCCGCGGATGTCGCCGTTGGCGATCACCGGGATGCGCACCCGGGACTTCACCTCGGCGATCGTTTCGTATTCCGCCATGCCTTCGAACATGCAGGCGCGGGTGCGGCCGTGGATGGCGAGCATGCGGATTCCGGCTGCCTCGGCGATGCGGGCGATGCGCACGGCGTTGCGCCGCTCGCGCGTCGGGCCGGTGCGGATCTTGAGGGTCACCGGGACGTCGACCGCGGCAACCACCGCGTCGAGAATGCGCGCCACCCGGGCTTCGTCCTCGAGCAGCGCCGAGCCGGCCGCGACGTTGCAGACCTTTTTCGCCGGGCAGCCCATGTTGATGTCGACGATCTCGGCGCCGTGGCCGACGTTGAAGCGCGCCGCGTCGGCGAGCTGGGCCGGATCGGAGCCGGCGATCTGCACCGAAATCGGGCCGGGCTCGCCGGCGTGGTCCATGCGCAGCCGCGTCTTGCGCGATTCGCGCAGCTCGGGACGGGACGAGAGCATTTCGGAAACCGCGAGCGCGGCACCGAAGCGGCGCGCGAGGCGCCGGAACGGGCGGTCGGTGATTCCCGCCATCGGAGCGACGAACAACCCGCTGCGCAACTCGAGCGCGCCGACTTTCAAGGTCATTTCGTGATTGACGTGCGAGGGAAGCGGATTCTAGCCGCTTTCCGCGGGAAAAAGGGAAGGGGAAAACACTTCATGGCAATGCCGACGGCCCGTAAATCATGCGCCGCGCAAAAAAGCGACGCGCCGGGGGAAAAACATCGAGCGCCATCAACGCCGCACCGCGTGCGGCGTGCAAGGCTCTGTTCGAACCGACAAAAGCACTCGCCAGGAAGTCGGTGACGCGGATCGTCGCCGCCACGTCGAGCCGTCGGCGCGCTGCGTAGCGCGCCAGCGTCGCAGCGTCGCCGGGATCCGCGGCATCGCGCAGCGTTTCGGCGAGCTCCCAGGCGTCGCGCAAGCCGAGGTTGAGTCCCTGGCCCGCGACCGGGTGCAGGCTCTGGGCAGCGTTGCCGATGAATACCTCGCGCGGCCCGACGCGCGCCGGGTTGACGCGCAGCGAGAGAGGTTGAACCGAGCGCGCCTCGCAGGCGACGGGCCGGCCGGGAGCGCTGCCCGCCGCCGCGGCGAGCTCGGCGAGAAACCCGGCCTCGGGCGCCGCCGCGAGGGCGGCTGCTCTTTCGGGTCGCGCCGACCAGACCAGCGCGTAGCGCCCGCCGAACGGCAGCAGCGCGAGCGGTCCGTCGGCGGTGAAGCGCTCGAACGCCGCGTGTCCAGCCTGCGGCGCGACCGAGACGATGCCGACCACGGCGTCCTGCGCGTAGCGCTTCTCGCGGGCTTCGGGAGCAACGCCCTCGGCGTGCACCACGCAGCGAGCCGGCGTTTCGTGCGGCGAAATGAGCCCGGCAACGCGCTCTCTCAGCGCCTTCGCCAGGCTTGCGTAGTCGGTGACATAGCCGAGCGCGGGCACGCCGGCGTCCGCCGCGTCGAGCCGCGCCCTGCCGAAAGCGCCGCGCTCGGAAACCTGGATGGTCTCGATCGGCGTGACCGCCAGCCCTTGCCAGGCGCCGAGCCGCTCGAGGATCAGCCGGCTCGCATACGACAGCGCAATCGGCCGGAAGCGCGCCGCGACGCCGGCGCCGCGATCGGCGATGGCCACTCTGAGGCTCGAGTCGCGCAGCGCCGCGGCGAGGGCGCAGCCCACCGGTCCGGCGCCGCGAATGACGACGTCAGTCTCGGGCGCGGGCATCGCGCATCAGCGCTTCGATGTCCCCGGCGAGCTTCGGCGCCTCCGCGGTGAGGATCTCGCAGCCCTGCGCCGTCACCAGCACGTCGTCCTCGATCCGAACGCCGATGTTGCGCAGCCGCTCTGGCACGTCATCGGCGGCGCGGATGTACAGGCCGGGCTCGACGGTCAGCGTCATGCCGGGCGCAAGCGGCCGCCACTGGCCGCCGCGCCGGTAGTCGCCGGCGTCGTGCACGTCGAGGCCGAGCCAGTGGCCGGTGCGGTGCATGTAGAAGCGCTTGTAGGTTTCCTTCTCCAGCACCGCGTCAAGCGAGCCGGAGACGAGCTTCAGGTCGAGCATGCCCTGCGCGAGCACGCGCACCGCGGCGTCGTGCGGTGCGATCCAGCTCGCGCCCGGCTTCACCGTTTCGATCGCTGCGCGCTGCGCGGCGAGCACGATCTCGTAGACATCGCGTTGCGCGGCGCTGAAGCGGCCGTTGACCGGGAAAGTGCGGGTGATGTCGGAGGCGTAGCCGTCGAGCTCGCAGCCGGCGTCGATCAGCAGCAGGTCGCCGTCGCGCAGCGGCGCGTCGTTGGCGACGTAGTGCAGCACGCAGGCGTTGCCGCCGCCGGCGACGATCGGCGAGTACGCCGGGAATTGCGCGCCGTTGCGCCGGAATTCATGGAGCAGCTCGGCCTCGATCTCGTACTCGCTGCGGCCGGCGCGGGTCGCCTGCATCGCGCGGCGGTGCGCACCGGCGGCGATGCGCGCGGCGCGGCGCATCACGGCCTGCTCGTGCGCGTCCTTGATGAGGCGCTGGTCATCGATCAGGGTCCGCACGTCCTGGACGCGATCGGGCGCGCTCACGCCGGCGCGCACCTTGGCGCGCACCGCGTTCAGCCATTGCATCGCGCGCGCATCCCATTGCGGGTCGTCGCCGACCGGATAGAAAAGGGCCGGCTGGTTCTCCAGCAGCTGCGCCAGCGCTTCGTCGAGCGCCTCGACCGGGTGCGCCTCGTCGAAGCCGAAGCGCTCGCGTGCGCGCTCGGGGCCGTAGCGGAAGCCGTCCCAGACCTCGCGCTCGGGGTTGCGCTCCCTGCAGAACAGGATCGATCTGCTTTGCGTCAGCACCAGCACGGCTTCGGGCTCGCCGAACCCGGTCAGGTAATAGAAGTGGCTGTCGAAGCGATAGGGAAAGTGCGAATCGCGGTTGCGCACGCGCTCCGGCGCGGTGGGAATCACCGCCACGCCCGAGCGCATGGCCTTTGCCAGCTGCTCGCGCCGCCGGCGGTAGATCGAGATGTTTTCAGCCTCTTGCATATTTCGCCGCCAGGTATGCCTCGAGCGCGGCAAGCCGCTCGACCGTGCCCACGTCCAGCCAGGTTCCTTGGAACAGCTCGCCGCTCACGTGCCGCTGCTCCGCCGCCGCGCGCAGCAGCGGCGCGAGCTGCGCTTTGCTTCCCGCCTCGACGCCGGCGAACAGCGCCGGCGCGATCACCGCGACGCCTGCGTAAGTGTAGCGCGGCGACGGCGCATTGCCGATTCGTCCCGCATCGAGCGTGAAGTCGCCCGCGGCATGATGCGCCGGGTTGGGCACGAGCACGAGGTGCGCGAGCCGCGCGCCGAGCGCGATGCGGCGCAGGCGCCCGAGATCGACTTCGCAGTACACGTCGCCATTGACCACCAGGAACGGCTCGGGACCGAGCAGGGCGCGCGCCAGCGCCATGCCGCCCGCGGTCTCGAGCGGCTGCGCCTCGCGCGAGAAGGCGATGCGCAGCCCCCACGCGGCGCCTTCGCCGAGCCGCTCGACGATCCGCTCGCCGAGGTGCGAGACGTTGATCACGACCTCGCGGCAGCCGGCGGCGGCGAGCCGCTCGAGGTGCCAGACGATTAGCGGCTTGCCGCCCGCTTCGAGGAGCGGCTTCGGCACGCGGTCCGTCAGCGGCCGCAGGCGCTCGCCGCGGCCGGCGGCGAGGATCATCGCCCTCATTGCAATTCGTCCAGCAGGCGGGCGAGCGGCGCGAGCGCGCCGTAGCGGGTCGCGACCGCGCGCGCGTAGCCGAGGAAGCGCGGCGTGTCCTGCAGGTACTTCGGCTTGCCATCCCGGTAGTTGATGCGCGCGAAGATGCCGAGCACCTTCAGGTGGCGCTGCAGGCCCATCCATTCGAACGCCTGCCAGAACTCGGCGAAGTCCGCGTGCACGGGCAGCTTCGCCTTTTTCGCTTTCTCCCAGTAGCGAACGGTCCAGTCGAGCACCTGCGGCTCTTCCCAGCTGAGGAAGGCGTCGCGGAAGAGCGAGACCACGTCGTAGGCGATCGGGCCGAGCACCGCGTCCTGGAAGTCGAGCACGCCGGGATTCGGCTCGCAGACCATCAGGTTGCGCGGCATGTAGTCGCGGTGCACGTACACGGTCGGCTGCGCGAGAGCGCTCTTCACGAGCAGGGCGAAGATCTTCTCCAGCGATTCGCCTTGCGCCGGGGTGAGGTTCTTCTTCAGGTGCTTTCCCACGTACCACTCGGGGAAAAGATTCATCTCGCGACGCAGCAGCGCCTCGTCGTAGGGGGGCAGCTCGCCGGGACGCGTCGCGAGCTGCCAGAGGATCAGCGCATCGGTGGCGTCGGCGAAGAGCTGCGGCGCGTTCTGCGGGCCGAGCGCCTGCAGGTAGGTCGTGGCGCCGAGGTCGCCGAGCAGCAGAAAGCCCGATGCCAGGTCCTGCGCGACGATCTCGGGGGCGTGCACGCCGGCGGCGCGCAGCAGCGCGGCGACATGGACGAACGGCCGGCAGTCCTCCTTGTCGGGCGGGGCGTCCATGACGATGTAGCTGCGGCCGTCGGCGAGGCGTGCGCGCCAGTAGCGCCGGAAGCTCGCGTCCTCGGAAGCGCTCTCCAGCGAGAAGCCTGCCGAGGGCAGCTGGGCGGCGATCCAGCGCTCCGCGGCAGCGCGCCGCGCATCGGCGTGTATCATTGAAAATTCTAACGAAAAAGTTCCACCGTCGCTCGATGCCGCACCGCTTTGCGACGCTGGCCGTCGCGCTCGCCGCCGCCGCGCCAGTCGTCGCGCAAGACGCGGGCATCGATTTCTCCGGCGCGACCAGCGTCGACGCCGAAGTCCTGCACGGCGTCGGCGATCTCGAGTACAGCGCGAGCGGCCGCGTCGAGGCGCGGCGCGAGGACACGTCGATCTTCGCCGATCGGCTGCGCTTCAACCGCGAGTTCGGCCGCCTGGAGGCGGAGGGCGGCGTGCGGCTGCAGAGCGGCGCCGACCGCTTGTACGGGCCGCGCCTGCACTACAACACGCAGGACGAGACCGGCGTGTTCGAGAACCCGACTTACCTGCTGCAGCGGGAGCGCACCGCGCGCGGCGGCGCCGAGCGGCTCGCCTTCCTCGGGCGCGCGCGCTATCTGCTGAGCAAGGCGACGTTCACCACCTGCCAGCCGGGGCAGGAAGACTGGTTGCTGGTTGCCGACGAGATCGAGCTCGACTACGACAACCTGGAAGGGCGCGCCTGGCACCCGCGGCTGCGCTTCTTCGACACCACCGTGCTCGCCTCGCCGTATCTCAGCTTCCCGCTCGAGAACCGTCGCAAGAGCGGCCTGCTCACGCCGTACTACTCGCAAACCAGCCAGCGCGGCTTCGAGGTCGGCGTTCCCTTCTACTGGAACATCGCGCCGGAGGCCGACGCGACTCTCACCCCGGTGTACATGGCGAAGCGCGGCGAGCAGCTGAAGACGCAGGCGCGCTATCTGCAGCGCTCGTACGCCGGGGAGCTCAGGCTCGAGTACCTGCCGAACGACGAGGAGCTCGGCATCTCGCGGCGCGGCGTCTCCTGGCAGCACGCGCAGACGTTCCGTCCGGGCTTCACCGGCAACGTCGACTACAACAAGGTCTCCGACGACCGCTACTTCGTCGACATGGCGAGCCAGGTGAAGCAGGTCTCGCAGCGCACCCTGCCGCAGGACGCGTACCTGGCCTACGGCGCGTCGGGGCTGGGCCTGGGCGCCGGGTCCACCATGCAAGCCCGCGTGCAGCGCTGGCAGACGCTTCAGGATCCGCTCTCGCCGATCGTGCCGCCGTACGATCGCCTGCCGCAACTCAACTACACCCGCGGCAAGACCGGCATCGGGCCGTTCGACGGCGCGCTCGGCGCGGAATTCGTCCAGTTCAAGCACGAGTCCCTGGTCGAAGGCCAGCGTACCGTCGTCAATCCGACCGTCGCCCTGCCGACGCTCGGCCCGGGATGGTTCTTCACGCCGAAGGCCGGGGTGCGCTACATGGGCTACAACCTGCAGCGCACCGCCGAGGGGCAGGAGTCGACGCCGCACGCCACGGTGCCCTGGATGAGCGTCGACACCGGCGTGGTGTTCGACCGCGACGCGGCGCTGTTCGGCGACAACGTGCAGCAGACGCTCGAGCCGCGCCTGTTCTACGTCTACGCGCCGTACCGGAACCAGGACCAGATTCCGCTCTTCGATACCGCGCTCGCCGACTTCAACTACCCTCAGCTCTTCAACGAGAACCGCTTTTCCGGGAGCGACCGCTTCGGCGACGCCAACCAGCTCACCGTGGCGTTGACGTCGCGGCTGCTGCAGTCGAACGGCCAGGAGCGGATGCGTGCCACCATCGGCCAGCGCTATTACTTCCAGGAGGAGCGCGTCGGCCTGACGCCGACCTCGACGCTGCGCACCTCCAACGCGTCCGACATCCTCGCCTCGCTCGGCGGGCGGCTGGCGCGGCAGTGGACATTCGACGTCAACGGCCAGTACTACCTGCGCGAGGGGACGGTGCAGCGCTTCTCCTTCGGCACGCGCTATTCGCCCGAGATCGCCAAGGTCATCAACGCCAGCTACCGCTTCCAGAGAGCGGAGTCTTCGAGCACTGGCGTGGGCGTACGGCAGATCGACCTGTCCGGACAATGGCCGCTCGGCGCGGGCTGGTACGGCGTCGGGCGCTACAATTACTCGTTTCTGGACAAGCAGCTGCTCGAAGGCCTGGCGGGCTTCGAGTACAACGCCGGGTGCTGGGTGTTCCGCACCGTGGTGCAGCGGCTCCAGGCGGCAACCAACGTGACTTCCACGGCATTGATCTTCCAGATCGAGTTCAACGGCCTCGGCCAGATCGGCACCGACCAGGCGTCGGCGTTCCTGCGCCGCAACGTCCCCGGCTACTCGGTGACCAACCCCAGCGACCCGACGTTCGCACCGCCGAGCGGCCGGCCGCAGCTGCCGTTCGAGCAGGTGTACTGATGCGCCGGCTGCTGCTCCTCGCCTTGCTGCTCGCCGCCAGCGCCGGCGCCGCGGCGCAACGCCTCTCGCTCGTCGACCGGATCGTCGCCATCGTCAACAAGGAAGTCATCACCGCTTCCGAGCTCAGCGAAGCCGTCGCCTCCGCCGAGCGGGAGCTGCGGCGCCGCGGCACGGCGCCGCCCGAGCGCGCGGTGCTCGAGCGGCAGATGCTCGAGCGGCTGATCCTGGGCAAGGCGCAGGTGCAGCTGGCGCGCGACACCGGCATCCGCGTCGACGAGCTGCAGCTCGACCGCGCGGTGCAGCGCATCGCCGAGAACAACAAGATGACGCTCGCCGAGTTCCGCGCGGCGCTGGAGCGGGACGGCGTGCCGTTCGACGGCTTCCGCCAGGACGTGCGCGACCAGATCACGCTGACGCGGCTGCGCGAGCGCGAGGTCGACGACAAGGTCCAGGTGAGCGACAGCGAGATCGATCTCTTCCTCGAGACGATGAAGTCTGCCTCGAGCGAGCGCGCCGAGTACAACATCGCCCACATCCTGGTGCGCGTGCCGGAGCAGGCGAGCCCCGAGCAGGTGGAAGCGGCGCGGCGGCGGGTCGAGCAGGCGTTCACCGCCGCGCGCAGCGGCACCGATTTCGCGCAGCTCGCCGCCACCTATTCGAACGCACCCGAGGCGCTGCAGGGCGGCAGCCTCGGCTGGCGCCCGCATGATCGCCTGCCGGAGCTGTTCGCGCAGGTGCTCGAGCGGCTCAACCCCGGCGAGGTGAGCGCGCCGATCCGCAGCCCCGCCGGCTTCCATCTGCTCAAGCTCGTCGACCGGCGCGTCGCCGGCGTCAGCGATGCGCCGATCCCGCAGACGCGGCTGCGCCACATCCTGATCCGCACCAACGACACCGTGTCCGAGACCGAGGCGCGGCGGCGCCTCACCGATCTGCGCCGCCGCATTCTCGCCAAGGACGCCGATTTCGCCGAGATGGCGCGCGTGCACTCCGACGACGCGACTTCGGCGCGCGGCGGCGAGCTCGACTGGGTCTATCCCGGCGACACCGTGCCCGACTTCGAGCGCGCCTACCAGGAGCTGCAGATCGGCGAGGTCAGCCAGCCGGTGCGCACGCCCTTCGGCGTGCACATCATCCAGGTGCTCGAGCGGCGCTCGGCCGACATGAGCCAGGAGCGGCGCAGGATGCAGGCGCGGCAGGCGCTGCGCGAGCGCAAGAGCGACGAGGCGTACAGCGAGTGGCTGCGCCAGCTGCGCGACACGGTCTACGTCGACCTGCGGCTGGAGGAACGATAGCGGCGCGCCCGGTCATCGCCGTAACTTCAGGCGAGCCGGCGGGGATCGGACCCGAGATCTGCCTGCGGCTGCGTGATGCCGGCCTGCCGGCGCGCATCGTCGTCATCGGCGACCGCAGCCTCCTTCCCGGCGTTGCCGATGTCGCGCACCTGCCGCTCGCGCGCCCGCGCCAGGCCGGACGCCTCGACCCCGGCAACGCCCGCTACGTGCTCGCGCTGCTCGACCGCGCGGTCGCCGGCTGCCTGTCGGGCGAGTACCAGGCGATGGTCACCGCGCCGGTGCAGAAGAGCGTGATCAACGATGCCGGCATCGCCTTCACCGGCCATACCGAGTATCTCGCCGAGCGTTGCCGCGCCGACGTGGTGATGATGCTGGTCGGCGGCGGGCTGCGCGTCGCGCTCGCGACCACGCACCTCCCTCTGGCCGAGGTTCCGCGCGCCATCACCCGCAGCTCACTGCTCAAGACTCTCAACGTGGTGAATGCGGAGCTGAAAAATCGCTTCGGCATCGCCCGGCCGCGAATCCTGGTCGCCGGGTTGAACCCGCACAGCGGCGAGTCAGGCCACCTCGGCACGGAGGACAGCGCCGTCATCGCGCCGGCGATCGCCGACGCGGTTGCCGCGGGCGTCGATGCGCGTGGTCCGATCCCCGCCGATACGCTGTTCGTTCCCGAGCGGCTGAAGGGCGCGGACGCGGTGCTCGCGATGTACCACGACCAGGGGCTGCCGGTGCTGAAGTACGCGAGCTTTGGCCGTGGCGTCAACGTCACCCTCGGGCTGCCGTTCGTGCGCACCTCGGTCGACCACGGCACCGCGCTCGACATCGCCGGCAAGGGCAAGGCGGATGCGACGAGCCTCGTCGAGGCGGTAAAGCTTGCGATCGACCTCGCAGCGCCCTAGGGCGCTCCATCGGCCTCGGAAGAGGTTCGGCCAGCACTTCCTGCACGATCCGCGGGTGCTCGCGCACCTCGTCGAGGCGCTCGAGCTCTCAAAAGACGATTTCGTGGTGGAAATCGGTCCCGGCGAGGGCGTGCTGACCTACCGCTTGCTCGACAAGGTCGGACGGCTCGAGGTGATCGAGATCGATCGCGATCTCGCGGCGCGCCTGGACAAGGTGAAGGTCCACGTAGCCGACGCGCTCGAGTTCGACTACTCGATCTTCCCCAAGGGCGTGCGCATCGTCGGCAACCTGCCGTACAACATCTCGACGCCGTTGCTCTTTCACCTCGCGGATTACGCAGAGCGGGTGCGCGACATGCACTTCATGCTGCAGCTGGAGGTGGTCGAGCGCATGGTGGCGGCGCACTCGACGCCCGCGTACGGGCGGCTCTCGGTGGCGCTGCAGGCGCGCTTTCGCATGAAGAAGCTCTTCAACGTGGGGAAGGGCGCGTTCCGGCCGCCGCCCAAGGTGGAGTCGGCGGTCGTGAGGCTCGAGCCGCTCCCGGAAATCCTGAAGATCGACGAAGGCCTGCTGCGCCGCGCGTTCTCGGCGCGGCGCAAGACGCTCAGGAACGCGTTGCCCGGAGTGGACTTCGCTGCCGCGGGAATCGACCCGACGCTCAGGCCGGAGAACCTCTCGCCCGCGGACTACGCGCGGCTCTCGATGAACTCGATCTTGTAGCCGTCGGGGTCCTCGACGAAGGCGATCACGCTCGTGCCGCCCTTGACCGGCCCGGGCTCGCGCGTCACCTTGCCGCCGAGGGTTTTCACCTTCTCGCAGGCCTTCTTCACGTCCGGCACGCCGACCGCGACGTGGCCGAAAGCGCCGCCGAGCTCGTACTTCGAGACGCCGTAGTTGTACGTGAGCTCGAGGACCGCGCTCCTGTCCTCGCTGTCGTAGCCGACGAAGGCGAGCGAATACTTCTGCTCGGGGCGCTCGGTGGTGCGCAGCAGCTTCATTCCCAGCGCCTCGGTATAGAACTTCACCGAGCGCTGCAAATCGCCGACGCGCAGCATGGTGTGCAGGATTCTCATCGTTTTCCTTTCATGACGGGCAGCGAGGCGCCCGCGAGCTCGAGCTGCTCGCGCGCGCCGCGCCATTGGGGATAGAGGACGGCGACGTGGCTCCAGAAGCGCCGCGAGTGATTCAGCTCGACCAGGTGCGCGACCTCGTGCGCAACCACGTAGTCGGCGAGCTCGGGAGCGAGGTGCACCAGCCGCCAGGAGAGGCGGATCGAGCCGTCCGCGCCGCACACGCCCCATTGGGTGCGGGCGTTGGAGAGCCTGACCGGGGGAGCAGCGCGGCCGAGGCGCGCGGCGAAATGCGCGGCGCGCGGCTCGAGCGCTTCGAGCGCGCGCGCTTTCAGCCAGCGCACCAGCGTCTCCAGCGCGCGCCAGCGCGGCGCAGTGATGATTAGGCGACCCGGCTCGTGGATGACGCTGCGCACGCGCTCGGGCACTGAGAGGCTCACTTCTAGTATGTGCGCCACGCCGAACAGCGGCAGCGACTCGCCGCTCATGCCGTGCAGCAACGGCGGCTTCGGCACGCGCGCCCATTCGTCGAGCTTGGCCACGATCCAGCGCCGCTTCTCGCGCAGGAAGGCGTCGATTTCGCGCCACGGCGCGCGCAGCGGCGCGACCACCTTGAGGCCGTGCGCGTCGACGGAGAGGCCGAGCGTGCGCCGCCGCCGCCGCGCGAAGCGGTATTCGACGCTTCGGCCGTCGAGCTCGATTACGCCAATACCTTCTGTTGCTGCTCGATCCATTCTTTTGCCAGTGCGTTGATCTCTTGCGGCTTGCGGCTGCCCGGCTCGATCGCCGGGCCGATGCGGATGGTGACCGTCCCCGCGCGCTTGAGGAAGGCATTGCGCGGCCAGTAGAGGCCGGCGTTGTGCGCTACCGGAACCACCGGCGCGCCGCTTTCGACGGCAAGCCAGGCGCCGCCGATCTGGTATTCGCGCGTCTCGCCGGGCGCGACGCGCGTGCCTTCGGGGAAGACCACGACCCAGAACCCCTGCTCGAGGCGTTGCTGCCCGCGCTTGGCCATGAAACGCAGGGCCGAATGTCCGCGCCGGCGGTCGATGGCGATCGGGCTCATCAGCGCGAGGCCCCAGCCGAAGAACGGGATCCAAAGAAGTTCCCTCTTTAACACGTGCACCTGCGGCGGGAAGATATGCTGGAAGGCGAGCGTCTCCCAGGCCGATTGATGCTTGGCGAGGATCACCGCCGGCCGCGAGGGCAGGTTCTCGCGTCCCTCGACGCGCCATTCGATGCCGAGGATGATCCGCGCCAGCCAGACGATGAGGCGCGACCAGCCGGAGATGATGCGGTAGCGCATCATGCGCGGCAGCGGCGCGCTCGCCAGCGCGATCAGCGCGTAGGGCGGGGTGACGATGATCAGCGCGACGGCGAAGAGCACGGAGCGCGCAAAGCTCATGGCGCGAGATGCCGGGCGAACGCCGCGAGGTCGGGATAGACCGCGGTGCCCCGCGGCAGGTTGCCCTCCTTCTCGGTCTTCGCGCCGTTGCCGGTACGGACCAGCACCGCCCGCGCACCGGCGGCCGCGGCCGCTTCGACGTCCTTGCGCGAGTCGCCGACCATGAAGGCGTCCTCGATCGCGACGTTGAAGCGCCGCGCTACTTCGAGCAGCATGCCGGGCTGCGGCTTGCGGCAGCGGCACTTGTCGTCGGCCTTGTGCGGGCAGAAGAAGAACGCGTCGATCCGTCCGCCCACCTGGCCGAGCGCGCGCTGCAGCTTGTCGTGGATCGCGAACAACGCCTGGGTGTCGAACAGGCCGCGGCCGATTCCCGACTGGTTGGTCGCCACCACCACGCGGTAGTCGGCCTGGTGGAGGCGGGCGATCGCCTCCAGGCTCCCGGGGATCGCCGTCCACTCGGCGGGCGACTTGATGTAGTCCTCGCTGTCGTGGTTGATCGTGCCGTCGCGATCCAGGATGACAAGCTTCACGGCAGGATGACTCGCTTCATGCGGCGAGCTTGGAAAGATCGGCGACGCGGTTCATCGCGTCGCGCAGGTCGCGCAACAGCGCGAGGCGGCCGCGGCGCAGCTTCTCATCCTCGACCATCACCATGACCTTCTCGAAGAACGCGTCGACCGGCGCCTTCAGCACCGCGAAGCTCTTCAGGTAGCCGGTGTAGTCGCCCTTCTCGTAGAGCGCCTTCGCCTTGTCGGACACCGAGCGGATGGCGTCCAGCAGCGCACGCTCGGCCGGCTCCTTGAGCATCCCGGTTTCCACCCCGTCGAGCTTTTCGCCCTTGGCTTCGGCCTGCTTGAGGATGTTGGCGACGCGCTTGTTTGCCGCGGCCAGGCTCTCGGCCTCGGGCAGCGACTGGAACGCCTTCACTGCTTCGAGCTGCTGCGGCACTACGCTGAGGTTGACGGGCTGCTTGGAGAGGACCGCATCCACCTGCAGCGTGGAGTAACCCTGTTCTTTCAGATAGCCGGCAAAGCGATCGAAGATGAAGTCGCGCAGCTCGGTATGCGGCTTGGCCGCAAAAGGCTCGAATGCCGCGTGGATCAGCTCCTTCAGGGAGAGCCGGAGCTTGTTCTCGACCAGGATGCGCACCACGCCGAGCGCCGCGCGGCGCAGGCCGAATGGATCGCGATCGCCCGTAGGCTGCTGGCCGATGCTGAACAGGCCCGCGATCGCGTCCAGCTTGTCGGCGAGCGCGACGGCACAGGCGATCGGTCCTTCGGGCAGGCGATCGCCGGCGAAGCGCGGCCGGTAGTGCTGCTCGATCGCGTCGGCGACGGCCGCTGGTTCCTTGTCGTGCAGCGCGTAGTAGCGACCCATGATGCCTTGCAACTCCGGGAACTCGCCCACCATGCCGGTCAGCAGGTCGGCCTTGGCGAGCTCCGCCGCGCGCTCGGTTTGCAGCACGTCGGCGCCGAGCGCGCGCGCGATCTTGCCGGCCAGGAGCTTGACGCGCTGCACGCGCTCGAGCTGGCTGCCGAGCTTGTTGTGATAGACGACCTTGCCGAGCTGCGGTACGCGCGCCTCGAGCCGCGACTTGCGGTCCTGGTCGTAGAAGAAGCGCGCATCCTCGAG
>DATNCP010000179.1:0-8934 GCA_035607175.1 Burkholderiales bacterium | reverse complement strand
GCACGCGCTCGCGGCAAGCATCACCTCGGACATCTTCGCGCGAACCGTGTAGTCCTGATACGCCGGCAGCGCAACCGCCGCCAGAATGCCGATGATCGCAACCACGATCATCAGTTCGATCAGGGTAAAGCCTTGCTGGATGCGTTTCACTTTTCTCTCCCTATGGGGTTTGGTCGCGACCGATGCGCAGATCGCTGTGCAGTCATTGTCCGCGCTTCCCGGCGCAGCGAAGAAAAATATTCGCAGCCGATCGTGAAGCATGCACAGACCAAACGCGTCATGCGCGACGCGTTTGGTCACTTTGCGGCAACGTTTGGTCACATTGCCGGCACTAGTGCCTGCGCTAGTGGTCGTCTCGGCGCCGGCGCGGCGCGGGCCCTTTCGTCTTCTCCTGCAGCGCGCGCCGGTCGTGCTCGGCGAGGATCACGTCGACCGCCTTCTCGAACACCGCGCGCGGCGGGCCGGAGCGGGCGGAAACCCACTCGGCGAGATCCTCCGGCTGCACGCCGAGGAAGTCGGCGAGACCTTCGCGTCCGCCGCGCAGCGCTTCGCACTGCTGCAGGATGCGGGCGCACATTTCCGCCCAGCGGGGCTGTTTTTCCATGCTGGCTCCTTTTGAACGTTGCGCAGTTAGACGCGCTATGCTCGCGAAATGTTCATCAGCAAGAAGAACCTGATCGCCATCGGCGCGCTGTCGGCGGTTGCGCTCGTGATTGTCGCTTTCATCGCGACAAACCTGATCCGGGGGCACCGCAAGACGGTCGAGGACAGCCGCGTCGCGTCGCTGGTCGCCGACGCCACCGCCGAGCTGCGCAAGGCGCTCGGCGCCGGGCCTTCCGGCGCCAGCGTGGCGAAGCTCGACGCGCTCGCGCAGAGCGCCAAGACATCGCCCAACCCGGCGGCCGGCAGCGCCGCCGAGGCGTACCTCATCGGCGCGCGCGAGATCGCTCGCCGCCGCGGCGAGAGCGAGCGACTCGAGCGCGAGGCGACCGCGGCGCGCAACGCGCTCGCCGGGCACATGGGCCGCTCGGGCAATCGCGACGGCGCCTGGATCCGCGATGCCGCGGAGCTGAAGCGCCGCGTCGAGGCAACCCACGCCGAGCTCGGCCGCTCGCTGAAGACCCTCGACGAGCTGCTCAATGGCCTGCCCGATGCCGAGAAGCGGCTTGCGCCGCACGTCGCCGGCACGGCGCTCGCGGAAGCGGGCGAGATCGAGGCCGCGCGCACCCGCGCGCAGAACGATTCGAAGCGCGCCGCCGCCGAGCTCGAGAAGGTGCGCCGCCTCACTCCTTAGTGCGCTTCAACGCCCTCTGGCAGAAGCTGTGGCTGCTGTTCGCCGTCATCTGGGTGGTGGTCGCGGCCATCCAGGTCGGCAGCATCCTTGCCTTTTCCGGAGAACCGGATAAAGCGCTGCAGCCGGCGCTGTACGGCGTCGCCGTCCCGGCCGTGGCGTATCTCCTGGCGTGGGGCTGGAACCGCTGGCGCGGCAATTCGGGCAATTCGGGGTCAGGGTAACAATTCCACTTCGTGATCGCGCCGCGACCGCTGTCCACGAATTGCTACCCTGACCCCGAATTCCGGAAGTGATAGCCTCGCGGTTGGGAGGAAGGCCCGCGCCTTGGCTGACTCGCTCGGGACGATCGGCAAGTACCAGTTGCGCCGCCAGCTCGGCCGCGGTGCGATGGGCGTCGTCTACGAAGCCTTCGACACCGTCATCGAGCGCGCCGTCGCGCTGAAGCTGCTGCGCACCGACGTGTTCGCCGCCGAGCAGCTCGCCGACGTCGGCGTGCGCTTCAAGCGCGAGGCGCACTCGGCCGGCAAGCTTTCCCACCCGAACATCGTCACCATCTTCGACTACGGCGAGCACGAAGGCGCGCCGTTCATCGTCATGGACCTGATGGTCGGCCAGGAGCTCGCGCGGCGCCTCGAGGCGGGGGCGCGCCTGCCGCTCACGGAGACGGTGAAGATCATCACCGACCTGCTCGCCGCACTCGCCTACGCCCACGAAAGCGGCGTGGTGCATCGCGACATCAAGCCGTCGAACCTGTTCCTGCTGCGCGACGGCACGGTGAAGGTGGTCGACTTCGGCGTGGCGCGCATCGAGTCCTCGGAGCTCACCGAGACCGGCGCGATCCTCGGCACGCCGGCCTACATGTCGCCCGAGCAGTTCCTCGGCCTGCCGGTCGACGGGCGCAGCGATCTCTTCTCGGTCGGCATCATCCTCTACCACCTGCTCACCGGCGACCGGCCGTTCAGCGGCTCGCCGACGACGATCATGCAGAAGGTGCTGCGCCAGGACCCGATCGAGCCGACCGCGCTCAACCCGACGCTCGCGCCCGATTGGGACACCGTGATCAAGCGCGCGCTGGCGAAGAAGCCCGAGCAGCGCTTCCAGTCGGCGCGCCAGTTCGCCGACGCGGTGCGCTTCGTCGCCGAGGGCAGGGCGCTGCCGAAGGCGCCCGAGTTCCTCAACGATGCGACGGTGCAGGTCCCGCCAACGCCGAAGCCCGAGGCGCCCGCGCGCAAGAGCCGCAGCTGGATCTTCGCGATCGTCGGCGCGGTCGCGGCTGCTGCTGCCGCCGCCGGCACCGCGGTGTACGTGATGCGGCCGCAGCCGCCCGCGCCGGCGCCAGTCGCGGCGCTTGCGCCTCCTCCCGCGCCCAAGCCTGCACCCGTCGTCGAGATTTCCAAGCCCGCACCGGTCCCCGAAACGCCCAAGCCCGAGCCCGTGGTCGAGGCTCCCAAGCCGGCGGCGCAACCCGAGCCCGCTGCGCCGCCGCCCGCGGCGAAAGAAAGGCTGAAGCAAAAAATGGCCGAGAAAAAAGCGGCGCGGCAGGCCGAGCGGCAGGCGGAGCGGCAGAAGCTCCTCGAGCCGCCGCCGATGGCCTACGTCGACGAGCCGAGAAGGCCCGCTCCGGCCGGGCCTTCGTTCCGCGCCAAGGTGGTCTCGCTCGATCGCAGCTGGGGCTTCGCCGTGGTCGAGCTCGCCGAGCGCGGCTCGGTCAAGGTCGGCGACCGGCTGACCGCCACCGTCGCCAGCGGCCGCCGCGTCGACATGGTGGTGCGCCGCATCTCGGGTAACCTTGCGTCTGCGATTCCGGAGGGCAGGCTTTCGGATGATCTCGTGGGCGCTTCGGTTACCCGTAATTAGCGCGATCGCGCTGGCGGTGGCGTTCGCCGGCTGCCGCTCGGGCGGCGGCAGCGCCAAGAACTACGACGACGTGCGCAAGGGCGCGGCACTGCTGCCGCGCGACATCGCGCTGGAATTCCTGCAGGGCGTGCGCTCGCGGCCGGGCCGCTCGGTCCTCGGCGGCGAATCCGTCATCCCGCCGTGCGAGCTCACCAATTCTGGCCTCACCTCGCGCGGCGAGTACAAGAAGGTGACCGGCTACAAGGCGCCGAACGAGGTCAACCGCTACAACACCTGGATCCTGTTCCGCATCGAGGATGCCTCGGGGCGCGATTTCCGTCCCGCCGAGCTCGACAAGCCGAACGCGTGGAACTACTCGCTGCGCAATCCCAAGACGGCGAAGACCGTGCTCGGCACGCACGACCGCTGCATCCTCGGGCCGAGCACCGAGCCGACGCGCAAGGTGCTGGAAGCGATGACGGCGCTCGGCATCGAGATCGCGCCCGAGTTCGCCTACATCCTGCCAAAGCGGTAATTCGGGGTCAGGGTAACAATTCGCGAGAAGGCGTCGCGGCGCGATCGCGATATGGAATTGTTACCCTGACCCCGAATTACTCGAATTACTTCGCGGTGACGGGAGTCGCCGCGGCGAGCGAGGTGATCAGCTTTTCCAGCTTCCTCGCGTCGGCGTCGAAGCGTCGGATGCCCTCGGCGAGCTTGTCGCTCGCCATCGCGTCCTCGTTGTGCAGCCAGCGGAACGCGGCCTCGTCGAGCTTCACCCGCGGCATGTCCGCTTGCTTTGCTTTTTCCGGGGACAGCTTTCTTTCGACCGGCCCCTGGGCCGCGGAAAGCTTCTGCAGCAGGTCCGGCGCGATGGTGAGGAGATCGCAGCCGGCGAGCGCCAGGATCTGGCCGGTCTTGCGGAAGCTGGCGCCCATCACCTGCGTCCGGTAGCCGTACTTCTTGTAGTACGAGTAGATGCGCTGCACGGAAATGACGCCCGGGTCTTCCTCGACCGGGATGTCGTCCACCTTGCGCGCCGCCTTGTGCCAGTCGTAGATGCGGCCGACGAATGGCGAGATCAGCGTCACGCCGGCGTCGGCGCACGCGGCCGCCTGCGCGAAGGAGAAGAGCAGCGTCATGTTGCAGTGGATGCCTTCCTTCTCCAGCTTCGCCGCGGCCTGGATGCCTTCCCAAGTCGAGGCGAGCTTGATCAGGATGCGCCCGCGCGAAACGCCGCCGCGCTCGTAGAGCGAAATCAGGCTGTGCGCTTTGCGGATCGATTTTTCCGCGTCGAACGAAAGTCGCGCGTCGACTTCTGTGGAAACGCGGCCCTTCACGTGCTTCAGGATCTCTGTGCCGAAGAGAACAAACATTTTGTCCATCGCGAGCACTACGTCACCTTTTGCTTCTCTGACAGAGTTTTGCGCGAGGTGCTGATAGCGTGGATCTTCGGCAGCCGTGAGTAGCAGCGACGGATTTGTCGTTGCGTCCTGCGGCTTCCAGCGGGCGACCTGCTCGATGTCCCCGGTGTCGGCAACGACGAGCGAGTGCTGGCTGAGCGCTTCGAGTTGCGACATGGCGCAATTATAGGAGGGACATGGCCTCCAGGAAGCTGGCGCGCATCAACTACGCGGTCCGTACCGGCGCGTTCGCCTACTGCTTCGTCACGATCGGCGTGCACCTGTCCGAGCACGGTGCCGGCTGGGTGGCCTGGAGCCTGCTCGCGGCGCAGTTCCTGGTCTATCCCCACGTCGTCTTCTGGCGGGCGATGCTCTCGCCGAAGCCCAACCGCGCCGAGCGCGACAACCTGTTCCTCGACTCGGCCCTGCTCGGCGCCTGGGCGGCGTCGCTCGGCTTCCCGCTCTGGATCTCCTACGACATCCTCGGCGCCGCGCTGCTCAACACCGCCATCAACCGCGGCGCCGCCGGCATGCTCTGGGCGGTGCTCTGCGCCGGCGCCGGCGCCGTTTTCTGGGGCCTGATCGGCGGCTTCAGCTACCACCCGGAAACGAGCAGCGTCGTCACCCTGCTGTGCGTGCTCGGCGCCACCATCTACTTCGGCGTGGTGAGCTTCGTCGTCTACCACCAGACGCGCAGGCTCGCCGACGCGCGCCGGGCGCTCGCGAAGAGCGAGCAGCGCTACCGCCTGATCGCCGAGAACGCGGCCGACCTGATCGCCATGGTCGACCACGACAGCGGCTGGCTCTACACCAGCCCCTCGTATGCCACGGTGCTAAGCGACGCCGACCTCGCGCCCGGCGCCGATGCGTTCCGGCGCGCACACCCCGACGACGCCGAGCAGGCGCGCATCGCGGTGCGTCGTGCCGCCGTTTCCGGCAAGCCGCGCGACCTCGCGCTGCGGCTCGTCGACCGCGACGGGCGCGTGCGGCAGTACAAGACCCACGTGCACGCCGTCGCCGGCGGGCCTTCGCCGGGCGGCGTGGTGCTGGTGTCGCACGACGTCACCGACCTGCGCGCGAGCGAGGAGCGGGTGCTGCTCGCGGCGCACGCGCTCGAGGGGATGACCGAGGCGATCATGATCACCGGCGCCGACGGCACCGTCCTGACCGTCAACCGCGCCTTCTGCGAGCTCACCGGCTACACGCGCGACGACGTCCTCGGCCAGCCGGAGAAGTCGCTGCGCAACGCGCTGCAGGCGCCCGCGTTCTACGACGAGATGTTCGCCGCGGTGCAGAGCAGCGGCTACTGGTCGGGCACGACCTGGAGCCGGCGCAAGAACGGCTCGGTCTACCGCGAGTGGCGCAGCGTGCGCGCGGTCCGGGAGGCGAGCGCCGAGCGCGAGCCGAAAGCGACCGGCAGGATCACGCACTACGTGATGCTCTTCTACGAGCTCGGCTCGGGGCAGGGCCGCCCCGAGAACGCCGCCCGCCCCGCCTAGCGGCGGCTAGCTCGCGTGCACGGCCAGGTCTTCCTTGCTGAGGCGCGCTAGGCCATAGGGCCCGCAGATCCAGTCTGCGTTGCACGTGACGCACTTGAAGGCGGCGTAGGGCCAGACGCCCTGTCCCGTGCCGGTCGATTGGAGCGATCTGTAGGCGCGCGACGTAGCCGCAATCAAACTGATGCAATCCTTGCAAGTGGCGTCGGTGGTCATTGGCTATTCCTCCTGGCGAACACACCGTAGCAAGGACCCCGGAAACCTGTCCGTCCGATATCGGACCTATGGAGATTCGACCCGGATCACGCGGAGATCGGTGCCCCCTCAGCGCAGGCAATTGAAAAATAACGCTTCTTTACCCGAGAAGGAGTAAACTCTACGTAACAATTACTACGGTTACAGGAAAGCGAGTTGCAGCCCACCGACATCCGTAATCCCGACTACTTCCACAAGGTTGTCGATTGCCAGTGGGCCTGTCCGGCCCACACTCCAGTTCCCGAATACATCCGGATGATCGCCGCAGGAAGGTATTCGGATGCGTACATGGTCAACTGGAAGTCGAACGTCTTCCCGGGGATCCTCGGCCGCACCTGCGACCGCCCGTGCGAGCCGGCATGCCGACGAGGAAGAGTCGAGGAGGCGCAGCAGGCGAAGCCCGAGCCGGTCGCCATCTGCCGCCTGAAGCGCGTCACCGCCGACTACAAGGACGGCGACGACATCAAGAAAAGAATCGCCGCCGGGAAGAAGACCAAGTCCAACGGAAAGAAAGTCGTCTGCATCGGCGCCGGCCCTGCCTCCCTCACCGTCGCGCGCGATCTCGCCCCGCTCGGCTACGACGTCACCATCTTCGACCAGGACCCGCGCGCAGGCGGCATGATCTGGTCGCAGATTCCGCGCTTCCGCCTGCCGCTGGAGGTGATCGACGAGGAGGTGAACTACATCCTCGACCTCGGCGTCAGCTTCAAGCAGCGCAAGATCGATTCGATGAAGAAGCTGATGGGCGAGGGCTACGACGCGATCTTCGTCGGCTCGGGCGCGCCTCGTGGCCGCGACCTGGACATCCCCGGCCGGAAAGAAGGCGCGAAGAACATCCATATCGGCATCGACTGGCTCTCGTCGGTGTCGTTCGGTCACACGACAAAGATCGGCAAGCGCGTCATCGTCCTCGGCGGCGGCAACACCGCCATGGACTGCTGCCGCACCTCGAAGCGCATCGGCGGCGAGGATGTGAAGGTGATCGTCCGCTCGGGCTTCGACGAGATGAAGGCTAGCCCCTGGGAGAAGGAAGACGCCCAGCACGAGGGCATTCCGATCATGAACTTCCTCGTGCCGAAGACCTTCGTCACCCAGAACCTGAAGCTGACCGGCATGACCTTCGAGAAGGTCAAGGCGGTGTACGACTCGAACGGCAAGCGCTCGCTCGTCAAGACCGGCGAGCCCGACCAGTTCTTCGAATGCGACGACGTGCTCGTCGCCGTCGGCCAGGAGAACGCCTTCCCCTGGATCGAGAAGGACTCCGGGATCGAGTTCGACAAGTGGGGTCTCCCAGTCCTCGACAAAGCGACGTTCCAGGCGAGCGTGCCGAACGTCTTCTTCGGCGGCGACTCGGCGTTCGGCCCGAAGAACATCATCTGGGCGGTCGCGCATGGCCACGACGCGGCGGTGTCGATCGACAAGCTGCTGAACAAGGAAAACCTCGCGGAACGCCCGGCTCCCGGCGTGACGCTGGTCTCGCAGAAGATGGGCATCCACGAGTGGAGTTACGACAACGAGATCGCCGGCGACGCGCGCTACAAGGTGCCATGGGCCGACATCAAGGCGACGCTGAAGAACGTCAAGATGGAAGTCGAACTCGGCTTCGACGTCGCCACCGCGTGGAAGGAAGCGCAGCGCTGCCTGAACTGCGACGTGCAGACGGTCTTCACCGACAAGCTGTGCATCGAATGCGACGCCTGCGTCGATATCTGCCCGATGGACTGCATCACCTTCACGCCGAACGCCGAAGAGAGCGTGCTGAGGAAGCTCCTGAATGCGCCGGCGACGAACGCGACGCAGGATTTGTACGTTTCCGGTGAGCTGAAGACCCAGCGCGTCATGGCGAAGGACGAGGACGTCTGCCTGCACTGTGGCCTGTGCGCCGAGCGCTGCCCGACCGGCGCCTGGGACATGCAGAAGTTCCTGGTCGAGATGACGTACGCGGGAGATGGCTGCCGCAGCAAGCACGACAACAACAAGAAGAAGGCCGCCTGATGAAAACCGCCACGCGCATCGAAGCGGTCAACGACTTCGTCATCAAGTTCGCCAACGTCAACGGCTCGGGCTCGGCGTCGGCGAACGAGCTGTTCGCCAAGGCCTTCCTGCGCATGGGCATCCCGGTCAGCCCGCGCAACATCTTCCCGTCGAACATCCAGGGGCTGCCGACCTGGTACGAGGTGCGCGTC
This sequence comes from Burkholderiales bacterium, assembly GCA_035607175.1. Classification (GTDB taxonomy): domain Bacteria; phylum Pseudomonadota; class Gammaproteobacteria; order Burkholderiales; family SG8-39; genus SCGC-AG-212-J23. The sequence continues at coordinate 464 of DATNCP010000179.1, read as the reverse complement.
ACGGAGCAGGGCCACCTCGGCCGCCGCGGCGGCGTGGACCTGATGGTGGCCATGAACCCGCAGACCTGGAACGCCGACGTGAAGGAAGTCGACGCCGGCGGCTACCTCTTCTACGACAACACCAAGCCGCTGCCGCAGTCGAAGTTCCGCGACGACATCAACGTCGTCGGCATGCCGCTCACCGAGATCTGCAACGCCACCTACGAGAACCCGCGCGAGCGGCAGCTCTTCAAGAACATCATCTATGTCGGCGCGCTCGCCGGCATGCTCGGCATGGAGCCCGAGGTGATCGCCGAGCTGATCGGCGAGCAGTACAAGGGCAAGGAGAAACTCCTCAAGCCGAACCTGAACGCGCTGCAGCTCGGCCTGAACTACGCGCGCGAGCACCTCAAGGACGCGCTGGGTTTGAAGACCAAGCGCGCCTACAACGTCGGCGAGAAGATCTTCATCGACGGCAACTCGGC
>DATNCP010000164.1:0-6763 GCA_035607175.1 Burkholderiales bacterium | reverse complement strand
GGCTCGGCGCTCATGGCGCACCTGCAGACCCTGACCCGCAAGCCGATGCTGGTCGGAACGTGGAAAGCCGCGACCTGGGCGATCCGCTTCTACGAGAAGCGCGGCTTTCGCCTGACCGGGCACCAGGAGAAAGAGCGGCTGCTGCGCCGCTACTGGAGCATCCCCGAGCGGCAGATCGAGGAATCGGTGGTGCTCACCAATTCGGGGTCAGGGTAACAATTCTCAAATCGGAGCGGGCTTTCCCTGGGAATTGTTACCCTGACCCCGAATTAGTGCTCGCTGAATAGCGAGCCCCAGCCGGGCATCCGGTCCCTGATGCCGTACTGGCGCAGGGCGTACCAGTAGGTCGCGGTGTTGATGGCGATCACCGGCTTGCCGAGCCAGGACTCGGCGGTCGCGGCGAGCCCGGCCATCGCCAGGTTGGTCCCTACCTGCACGACTGCGTCCACCTTGCCGCGGTCGACGCGCTCGATGGCCGCGCGCAAGGTCTCGCGGGACACGTGCGCGATCTGCACCGGGCTGCGGCACTTCAAGCCGAGCAGGTTGACGATCTCGTAGCCGCAGTCGCTGAAGAAGCGCCGCACCTGGCGGTCGCCGACCGGCATGTACGGCGTGATCACGCCCAGCCGGCGGATGCCGCGGCCGTAAGCGCGCAGCGCGGCGCGGCAGGCGTCCGATCCCATGGCGATGCCGCGCTTCGCCTTGCGCTCGAGCTTCCTGCGCAGCTGCAGCGAGCCCTTGAGGCCGTCCCAGAAAGTTTCGGACGACATGCCGAGCACCACGTAGTCGGGCTCGCAGGTCAGCGCGGCGTCGAGCGCCGGCATGAGCGCGACGCGGATGTTGTCCATCATCGCCAGGAAGCTCTTGTCGTCGGTGACGCGGCTATTCGGGATGACCAGCCGCGAATGGTGGTTGGTGACGCCGGGCGGCCTCATGGCATCGAACTCGGGCTGCACCGAGGTGTTGGTCGAGGGTGCCAGCACTGCGAACTTGCCGCGGGGTCCGAGGGAGTCGGTCATTTTCTTGTGACGATTGTAGCGAGCGAGCCTGTCATTCTTGGTCCGATGGAAGCAGTCGCCGGCCGAACGACGCCACGCATTGCGACCCTAGCATGCCCGACTGTCCCCCGAGGAACAAACTTTTCCGATGACCCACATGCATACTCCGCCCGCCGAACCGGGGAGAGGGGAGCCCGCTGCAAGCGACGCAATGACCGGGAATCAGATCCTGGACGAGCTGCCGCACTCCGTGCAGCGCTCGGTTCACAAATTCCTCATCACTCTCGACTCGGGCACCGAGGTGCTGAGCCAGGGCGAACGCATCACGCACGTGCTGTTCCCCACCACCGCGGTGTGCTCGATCGTGGTCGAGCTCGCCTCGGGCGACAAGGCGGAGACGGCGACGGTCGGCCGCGACGGCTTTGTCGGCGTGCCGCTCATCCTCGGCGGCGCCGTGAGCGACGCCGCCGGCGTGATCCAGGTCTCCGGCGACGCCTACCGCATGACTGCCCGGAGCGTCCTCGACCTGTGCAAGCAGCACGAGACTTTCCGCCGCGCGCTGTTCGGCTACAGCGCGTTCCGCCTGCATCTCGCCAGCCGCGCGGTGGCCTGCAATTCGTTCCACTCCATCTCGCAGCGCATGGCGCGCTGGCTGCTGTTCGTCCACGATCGCGTCGGCAGCGACGAATTCCGCCTCACCCACGAAGCGCTCTCGGCGATGCTCGCCGCCACCCGCCCGCGCGTCAGCCAGGCGGCGGCGCGTCTCAAGAGCCAGGGCATCATCGACTACCGGCGCGGCAACATGCGCATCGTCGATCGCCCGCGCCTCGAGACGATCGCCTGCGAGTGCTACGCGCAAACCCGGAAGCTGTACCCCTCGATCCTGCAGTAGAGGCGGCTAGAATGCGGCGGTGAGCGATGCGCCGCCGATCATCGGACGCGGATTCACCTTCGCCGACCTGCGCGTCGGCTTCCGCTTCCGCACCCACCGCCGCACCATCCGCGAGGCCGATCTGGTGGCGTTCATGACGCTCACCGGGCTCACGGAAGAGATCTTTGCGGTCAGGGAAAAGAAGCAGCTGGTACCCGGCGCGCTCGTCTACTCCTACGCCGAAGGGCTGCTGCTTCCTTCCATGCAGGACACCGGCGTCGCCTTCCTCAATGCGACGGTCGACGTCAAGGCGCCGACCTACGTCGACGACACGATCCACGTCGAGTGCGAGGTGCTCGAGCATCGGCAGGCCTCCAAGGGCGATCGCGGTTTGGTGCGTTTTCGCAACGAGGTGAAGAACCAGAATGGCGAAACCGTGCTGGAGTACAACCCGCTGCGCCTGCTGAAACTGGGCTAGGGACATGATCCGCAGACTGATCCTCGGCGGTGTGCTGGCATTCGTCGCTTTCGCCGTTGCGGCCCAGGACCGCCCGCCGGTGCGCTTCGACAACTGGCTCTACTACCAGCGCAATATCGACGACACCGCGCGTTGGCAATACCGGCCGCGTTTCTACATTCCCTTCGCCCTGTCCGAGGGGTGGATGTTCACGCAGCGCGTCGATCTGCCGATCTACTACACCGACCGCGCCGGCGCGGAAAACCCGGGCGGCGGGTGGAAAGCCGGCGTCGGCGACTGGTTCATCGAGGAGTCGTTCGCCACGCCCGAGGTGGCAAAGAACCTCAAGCTGCTGGCGAGCGTGCGCTTCGTCTTCCCGACCGGCGGGGGCAGCCCGTTCGGCTCCAACCAGTACCAGTGGGCGCCGCTGGTGGGCGCCGTCTGGGCGCTGCCGGACTACAAGCTCACGCTCAACCCGCTGGCGCGCTATTTCATGAGCTATCACGCCGCCGAGGAGGGCGCGGCGAAGGTGCGCCGGCTCGACCTCTATCCCACGGCGACGCTCGCGCTCGGCGAGGGCTGGTCCTTCGGCTTCTATATCGAGAACGCGATCTCCTACAACGAGATCACCAGGAAATGGTTCGTGCCGCTCGACGGAATGCTCGTCAAGCGCGTGAGCAGGGATTTCGAGTTCGGCCTCGGGGCGGCGTACGGCGCGGTCAAGGACGACCCGCAGTATCAGTCGATGTTCTACGGCAGGCTGACGCTGTACTTCTAGGTGGCCGCGCCTCTCGCCGGAATCCGCGTTCTCGAGCTCGGCAGCCTGATCGCCGGGCCGTTCTGCGCCAAGACCCTCGGCGATTTCGGCGCCGAGGTGATCAAGGTCGAGCCGCCGGGCGAAGGCGATCCGCTGCGCCGCTGGCGCAAGCTGCGCAACGGCACTTCGCTCTGGTGGCACGTTCAGTCGCGCAACAAGAAATCGGTGACCTGCGATTTGCGCCGCCCCGAGGGACAGGAGATCGTGCGCCGCCTGGCGAGCCGTGCGCACATCGTGGTCGAGAATTTCCGTCCGGGCGCGCTGGAAAAATGGCACCTCGGCTGGGACGCGCTTTCGCGCGACAACCCGAAGCTGGTGCTGGTACGCATCTCGGGTTACGGCCAGACCGGTCCCTACCGCGAGCGGCCCGGCTTCGGCGCCATCGGCGAGGCGATGGGCGGGCTGCGCCACGTCACCGGCTTCCCCGGCCAGCCGCCGGTGCGGCCCAACCTGTCGATCGGCGACACGATCGCTTCGCTGCACGGCGTGATGGGCGCGCTGCTCGCCCTGCGGGAGGCGGAGAAGACCGGCAAGGGCCAGGTGGTCGACGTCGCGCTCTACGAGTCGGTGTTCAACTGCAGCGAGAGCCTGCTGCCCGAGTACGACGCCGGCGGCTACGTGCGCGAGCGCTCGGGCAGCACGCTGCCGGGCATTGCGCCCTCGAACCTCTATCCGTGCAAGGACGGCACCTACGTCCTCATCGCCGGCAACGCCGACAGCCTCTATCGGCGCCTGATGAGCGCCATCGGCCGCGAGGACCTGCGCGACGACCCGGCGCTCGCGCGCAACGACGGGCGCGCGGCGCAGATGGAACGCATCGACGATGCGATTTCGAAGTGGACTCTACAAAAAACTCAAAAACAGGTCCTGGACGAGATGGAGAAGGCCGAGGTGCCGGCGGGAAAGATCTACAGCGCCGCCGATATCGCCGCCGACCCGCACTATGCCGCGCGCGGCATGATCCAGAGCATCGTCGCCGGCGATGGCGAGCCGCTCAAGGTGCCGGGCATCGTGCCCAAGCTCTCCGCCACGCCCGGCGCGATCCGCAGCGCCGCGCCCCGGCTCGGCGAGCACACCGACCAGGTCTTGCGGGACATCGGGTTCAGCGCGCGGGAGCTCGCCGATTTCAAGGAAAAGAAGATCACATGATCGACCACATCGACCACATCGTCCTCACCACCCGCGACCTCGCAGGCTGCCTCGCTTTCTACCGCGACGTCCTCGGCATGAAGCTCGAGGAATTCAGGACGCCGACCGAGAAGCGCCTCGCGCTCAAGTTCGGCGCGCAGAAGATCAACGTGCACGAGTGGGGCAAGGAATTCGAGCCGCGCGCGCACGTCGCCGCGCCGGGAACGCTCGACTTGTGCTTCATCGCCTCGGTTTCCCTGGAAAAGGTCATCCAGAGGCTCAACGAGAAGAAAATCCCGATTCTGGAAGGCCCGGTCGCGAAGACCGGGGCGAAGGGGCCGATGCAGTCGGTCTATGTGCGCGACCCCGACCTCAACCTGGTCGAGATCTCGGTCTATTGATCACCAGGACGGGGTCGGCCGCTGCGCGAATCCGTCGCGGTAGCCCTCGCCATAGCGCCCGGTGTCGATGCCAGGGCATTTCCCTGCGTAGCGTTCCGCCTGGTTTCCGGCGTTGATGCGACCGTCGCTTTGACCGACGGCGAACCAGTCCGATCCGCAATCGACCGCGGCGCAGCCGGCAACGAGAAGCGGGAGCAGAAGCAGGATTTTTTTCATGGCGACGACTGTACGCCGGGGATTGGCGCGCGCCATGGGACTTTGGTCCAACGCCCGGGCAGGATTAAAGCCCGGCGGCCGGTGTACGGCGCGGGCGGTAGGCGAGAGCTAGTTCTCGAGCTGGCGGCGGCCCTGCTCGGTCAGCTTCAGGCTCTTGCCGTTGGTGCGCACCATGCACTTGCGGATCAGCGCGCCGAGCATCGCCTCGTCGGTCTCGAGGCTCGCCTGGCGCTGCAGGGCATCAGCGATCAATCGCAGCTGCTCTCTCTCGAGTTCGGTGAGTGTGTTTTCCATGACGAGTCGCATTTTGCGCGACTGACGGCGTTCGGCAAGTCGGGAGAAACCCTTACTGTCAGAACGCAGCGACCTTTATCCCGTTGTCGCGGAGCGAGCCGAGAAGCTGGTCGGTGTGGCCGCGGTCGCGGGTCTCGACCAGGAACTCGACCTCGGGCGTTCGCACCGAGGAGGTGCCGAAGATCCGCTGATGCTGCACCTCGACGATGTTGCCGCCGGCGGCGGCGATCAGAGCGGCGACCTTGGCGAGGCTGCCGGAGACGTCGGGCATGGTGATGCGCAGGCGCACCAGGCGCGCATCCCGGACCAGGCCGCGCATCAGTACCGAGGCGAGGACCCGGCTGTCGATGTTGCCGCCGGTGACGGGAAGCCCGACGCGCTTGCCGGCGAAGCGCTCCGGATATTCGAGCAGCGCCGCCAGTGCGGCGGCGCCCGCGCCCTCGGCGACCGTCTTCTCGATCTCGAGCAGCGCCACGACCGCGCGCTCGATCGTTTCCTCCTTCACCACGAGCACTTCCTCGACCAGCTCGCGCACGATCGAGAAGGCGATGTCGCCGGCGTCCTTGACGGCGATGCCTTCGGCGATGGTGTCGCCGCCGCACTCGACCGGCAGGCCGTTCAGCCGCTGGTACATCGAGGGATAGGTCTTCGATTCCGCGCCGTAGATCCTGATCTTCGGGTTGATGCTTTTCGCCGCGATCGCGATGCCGGAGATGAGGCCGCCGCCGCCGATCGGCACCACCAGCACCTCGAGGTCGGGAACCGCGGCCATCAGCTCCAGCCCGGCGGTGCCCTGGCCGGCGATGACCAGGCGGTCCTCGTAGGGATGGACGAAGACCAGGTTGTCGCGCCTGGCGCGCTCCGCGGCATGCCGCCCAGACTCGTGCAGCGAGTCGCCCTCGAGCACCACCTCGGCGCCGTGCACCTGCGTGTTCTTCACCTTGTTGTTGGGCGAGCCCCGCGGCATGACGATCACCGCCGGGATGCCGAGCCGCGCGGCGTGGTAGGCGACCGCCTGCGCGTGGTTGCCGGCGCTCATGGCGATCACGCCGCGGCGGCGCTCGTCGGCGGAAAGCGACAGCAGCTTGTTCAGCGCGCCGCGCTCCTTGAAAGAGGCGGTGAATTGCAGGTTCTCGAACTTGAGGAAGACGCGCGCGCCGGTGAGGCGGGAGAGGGTGCGGCTCTCGACGCAGGGCGTTTGCTCGACCGCCCCGGCGATGCGCTGCGCGGCCGCGCGCACGTCATCGGGGGAAACAGCGAGCGAAGCCACGTCGCATTATAGGTTTATCATTTGCCGCCCATGGCGTCCGAGTTCCGCCTCGCGAAGAAAAGGCTCGTTGGCGAACCGGCGGACGAGCAGTTCCGCCTGCTGGTCGAGAGCGTCGTCGACTACGCCATCTTCCTCATGGACCCCGCCGGCCATATCGTCAGCTGGAACGCCGGCGCGCGGCGCATCAAGGGCTACGAGGAGGCCGAGGTCATCGGCAGCCATTTCTCCATTTTCTATTCGCTCACCGACCGTACCCTCGGCGTGCCGGAGGCGCTGCTCGCGCGCGCCGAGCGAGAGGGGCACGCCGAGCA
>DATNCP010000153.1:0-8650 GCA_035607175.1 Burkholderiales bacterium | reverse complement strand
TAGGACTCGGTGAAGCGCTTCGATCCGACCTTCAGGGAATCGGCGCCCGCCGCGCCGCACACCGCCGCCAGCGCGAGCGCCGCCAGCAGCCTCACGTTCAGTAGCCGGCGTCCGCCAGCAGTTGGGAGAGACGCGCTTCGCTGAAGCCGTTCATGCGCCGCGGTCCGACGAGGATCACCGGGATGCCGCGCGCGCCGAGACGCTCGTACTCCGCGCGGCCTTCGCGCGACTTCTCGATGTCGACCTCGACGTAGGCGATGCCGCGCCGCGCGAAGTAGGCGCGCGCCTTGGCGCAGTAGGGGCACCAGGACGTGGCGTACATTTTCACTTCGGGTTTCGCACCGGCCTCTGCGAGCACTGGCGCCGACAAGACGCAACCGGCGGCGATCAGGAAGGCGGCGAGCGTGGCTCTCATGCCCCGCTAGGCTACACGTTCTATCGGAGCGGCGCCAAGGAACTGCAGGCGCGCGAGGCTCGAGTACAGGCCGCCCTGGCGCATCAGCTCGGCGTGCGTGCCGTTCGCGATGATCGCACCGCGCTCCAGCACGACGATGCGGTCCGCGTGCTGGACGGTGGCGAGGCGGTGCGCGATGACCAGCGTGGTGCGGCCCGCCTCGAGCGCCTCCAGTGCCTGCTGCACCAGCCGCTCCGCCGCCGCGTCGAGCGAGCTGGTCGCCTCGTCGAGCAGCAGGATCGGCCGGTCGGCGAGCAGCGCGCGGGCGATCGACAATCGCTGCCGCTGGCCGCCGGAGAGCGTGATGCCGCGCTCGCCGAGCGGCGTGTCGAGGCCCTGGGGCAATCGTTCGATGAATTCGAGCGCGTGCGCCTTCCCGCACGCGGCGAGGACTTCCTCGCGGCTCGCGCCCGGCCGCCCGTAGCGCACGTTGTCGAGCACGCTGGCGGCGAAGATCACCGGTTCCTGCGGCACGACCGCGATCAGGCGGCGCAGCTCGCGCGGCTCCATTTCGCGCGCGTCGACACCGTCGATGCGCACCGCGCCGAGCTGCGGATCGTAAAAGCGCAGCAGCAGCGAGAAGACCGTCGACTTGCCGGCCCCGGAAGGGCCGACCAGCGCGACCCGCTCGCCGGGCGCGACGCGCAGCGTGAAGCCGCGCAGCGCGGCGACGCCAGGCCGCGCCGGGTAGTTGAAGCCGACCGCATCGAACTCGACGGTGCGCGCGGCGCGCACGGGCGGCGCAACCGGCGCCGCCGGCGCGACGATTTGCGGACTGGTCGCGAGCAGCTCCATCAGCCGTTCGGTCGCGCCCGCGGCGCGCTGCAGCTCGCCCCAGACCTCCGAGACCGTGCCGGCGCCGGTGGCGACCACCACCGCGAAGAAGACGAAGGCGGATAGCTCGCCCGCGCTCATGCGCCCGGCGAGCACGTCGTGCCCGCCGACCCAGAGAATGATGCCGACCGCGCTGAAGGCGATCAGGATCACCGAACCGATGAGAAACGCCTTCTGGCGGATGCGGCTCAGCGCCACGTCGTAGGCCGCCTCCGCGTGGCGCGCGAAGGCGGCGCGGTCGGCATCCTCGTGCGCGTAGGCCTGCGCGGTGCGGATTTCGTGGATCGCCTCGTCGACGTAGGCCGAGACGTCGGCGACGCGGTCCTGGCTGGCGCGCGACAGGCGCCGCACGCGGCGACCGAGGACCAGGATCGGGATCAGCGTCGCCGGCACGCCGAGCAGGACGAAAGCGGCGAGCTTCCAGCTGGTGACGAACAGCATCACCGCTGCGCCGATCATCAGCAGCGCGTTGCGCACGAACATCGAGATGCCGAAGCCGATGACCTGCTGCAGCAGCGTCGTGTCGTTGGTCAGCCGCGAGATCACCTCGCCGGTGCGTTCGGCTTCGAAGAAGGCGGGGTCGAGGCCGAGGATGTGGTCGAACACCGCCTTGCGCAGGTCGGTGACGACGCGCTCGCCGGTGCTCATCATCAGGTAGAAGCGGAACCAGGTGGCGACCGCGAGCACCGCCGCGACGGCGAGCATCGCCGCCAGGGCCTGGTCGAGGAGCTGCGGCGAGCCGCTGGAGAAGCCGGCGTCGATGACAAGGCGCAGCCCCTGGCCGAGCGCCAGCACGCAGCCGGCGGCGACCAGCAGCGCCAGCAGCGCGAACAGGATGCGCCACTTGTGCGGCAGGAGAAATTCGGCGAGCCGGGCGAACAGCTTCAGATGCGTTCCACCTGCACGCGGCAGTCGTAGAAGGTCGCGGCGCCGCCGAGGTCGGCGATGCGCTGCGAAGTGACGTCGTTGGCATTGCGGCCGTCGGGCGCGTGCTTTTTCCACCACACCGACGGCGCGACCACTACGCCGGGCCTCGGCTTGCCGTTGACGCGCGCCTTCAGCTCGTAGCTGCCACGGTCGTTGAACACCCGCACCGTGTCGCCATCGGCGATGCCGCGGCGTTTCGCGTCCTCGGGATGCATGTCGAGGTGCGGCTCGCGCTCGAACTCGCGAAAGCGCGCGAGGTTGGCGAAGGTCGAATTGAGGAAGTGGCGCGCCGGCGGCGAGAGGAACGCGAGCGGAAAGCGCTCGGCGAGCGCATCGTCCGTCACCTCCGCGGGCGGGTTGAAGAACGGCAGCGGATCGATGCCCTGCTTCTCCAGCCACTCGCTGTGGAGCTCGCACTTCCCCGACGGCGTGGGAAAGCCGCCGCGCGCGAACGGCGCGAAGTTCTGCGGAACGTTCAGGCGTTGCCAGCCATCCTGCTTCAACTTCTGCCAATCAAAATATTTTCCAAGGGCCGTGCGGCACACATCCTCGTCGGAGTCCTTGAAGCACGCCTCGTCGAAGCCCATGCGCGCGGCGAGGCGGCGGAACATTTCCGAGTTCGGCAGCGACTCGCCCACCGGCGCGATCGCCGGGTTGTTGGCGAGAACGTAGAGGTGGCCATAGGACTTGTGCACGTCGTGGTGCTCGAGCTGCGTCGTCGCCGGCAGCAGGATGTCGGCATAGTCGGCGGTGTCGGTCTGGAAATGATCCATCACCACCGTGAAGAGGTCTTCGCGCGCGAAGCCCTTGAGGACCTTGTTCGAGTCGGGGCAGACCGCGACCGGATTGTTGTTGTAGACGATGATCGCCTTGACCGGGGGTTTCGCCTCGAGCAGCGCGTCGCCGAGCTGCGACTGGTTGATGGTGCGCGGCTTGCGCCCGCCGAGCAGGTCGGGGCGCTCGAGCGCGGCGTGGTCGAACTTGTAGAAGTCGGCGGTAGTCAGGACGATGCCGCCCGCGAGGTCGCGCCAGGCGCCGACCAGCGCCGGCAGGCAGGCGATATTGCGCGCAGCAATGCCGCCGCCGGCGTGCCGCTGCATGCCGTAGTTCAGCCGGATCGCGGCCGGCTTGATGGTGGCGTAGTCACGCGCGAGCTGGACGATCGCATCCGCCGTGAGACCGCAGACCTGCGCCGCCCATTGCGGCGTGTATTGCCTGACCCGTTCAGACAGCTCTTCAAAACCGAGCGTGTACTTCGCGATGTAGTCGTGATCGAGCAGGTCTTCGCCGACGAGGACGTGCATCATCGCCAGCGCCAGCGCGCCGTCGGTCCCCGGCAGGAGCGCGACGTGCTGCGTGCATTTCTCCGCGGAGAGGCTGCGATACGGATCGATCGCGATCACCTTCGCGCCGCGCCGCTTCGCTTCCTGCACGCGCGACCAGAGGTGCAGGTTGGAAACGATCGGGTTCGCGCCCCAGAGGATGATCAGTTTCGCTTCATCGAAGCGCTCCGGATCCATGCCCACCGAGCCGCCGAGCGTCGCCTTGACGCCGGCCTTGCCGGCCGACGAGCAGAGCGTGCGGTCGAGCTGCGAGGCGCCCAGCTTGTTGAAGAAGCGCCGGTCCATCGACATGTACTGCACCATGCCCATCGTCCCCGCGTAGCTGCAGGGCAGGATCGATTCGGGATTCTCGGCGGCGATCGCCTTCAGGCGGGCGGCGATCTCATCGAGCGCCTCATCCCACGAAATGCGTTCGAACTTGCCCTCGCCCTTCTTCCCGACCCGCCTCTGCGGAACCATGAGCCGGTCGGGCGAATAGGTGCGCTCGAGATAATGCGCGACCTTGGTGCAGAGCGTGCCCTCGGTGAACGGCATCGTCGGGTCGCCCTGGATCCTGGTCGCCACGCCGTCCTGCACTGTCACCAGCATGCCGCAGGTGTCGGGACAGTCGTGCGGGCAGGCGACTTTGACGACCCGGGAAGTCCGCGCGTTCATGCGGAGGATTCTACGCCTGCGCGGCGTCGATCAATTCGATCCAGTGCCGCACCGGCGTTGCGGCAGCACCCTGCAAATGTGACAGGCAGCCGATGTTGGCGGTGGCGATCCACGAGGGTGCCCCCGCCTGCAGTGCGGCGAGCTTGCGCGCGCGCAGCTCGTTCGCGATCTCCGGCTGCAACAGGGAGTTGGTTCCCGCCGAACCGCAGCAGAGATGCGCGTCCTCGACCGCCGTGAGCGGATACCCCGCGGCCTGCAGCAGCCGTTCCACCTTGCCGCGCAGTTGCTGCCCGTGCTGCAGCGTGCAGGGCGACTGGAACGCGACCTTGTCCTTCCTTTGGCCGGAAGCGATCGCCGCAGGGTCGATGACCTCGCACAGGTCCCGGGTCAGCGACGAAATGCGCGCGGCTTTTTCGGCGTAGCGCGGATCGTGTGCGAGATGGTGGCCGTATTCCTTCACCGTCGCGCCGCAGCCGCTCGCGGTCATGACGATCGCCTCGACCTCGCCGCGCTCGACGAGCGGCCACCAGGCGTCGATCAGTGCGCGCATGTCGTCGCGTCCGTCGGCCTGGTCGTTGAGATGGAAGCGCAGCGCGCCGCAGCAGCCTGCAGCCGCGACTTCGATCAGCGAGACGCCGATGCGATCGAGCACGCGCGCCGCGGCGGCGTTGATCGACGGCGCGAGCGACGGCTGCACGCAGCCCGCCAGGACCAGCATCTTGCGGCGATGGCGCGCCTCGGGCCAGGCCGCCGCCGGTCTCGCTTTCGGCTGCAGGCCGGCGGCGCGGGCCAGCCCGAGCGCAGTGCCGAACAGCCACGGGCGCGGAATGCCGAAAGCGAGGAGCGCGCGGCGCAGCCGGTCGAGGAGCGGCCGCGTCGTGCGCGCCTCGACGACCGCGCGGCCGATGTCGACCAGGCGCCCGTAGCGCACGCCCGAGGGACAGGTGGTCTCGCAGGCGCGGCAGGTCAGGCAGCGGTCGAGGTGCAGGCGGGTCTTGCCGGTCACCGCGGCACCCTCCAGCGCCCGCTTGATGAGGTAGATCCGCCCGCGCGGGCTGTCGAGGTCGTCGCCCAGCACCTGGTAGGTCGGGCAGGTCGCGGTGCAAAAGCCGCAGTGCACGCACTTGCGCAGGATCGCCTCGGCCTCCCGCCCTTCGGCGCTGTCCCGGATGAATTCGGCGAGATTGGTCTGCACTGGCTATACTTTTTCCATGAAAGCCATGGTCTGGTTCATCGCCCTCGCCGCGGTCGCCGGCGTCGTATATGGCCTGTACCGGGTGCGCGCGAAATGGGAGGAGCGCAACAAGGCCTCCGAGGAGCGGTTCGCGAGCTTCATGTCGCAAGCCCTTCCCGGCTCGGTGCCGGTCGTCGCGGCAGGGGCGGCGCCAGCGCCAACCCCGGCGCCCATGCCACTAAAGGCGAACAACGACGCGGTCCAGCAGCGACTGCTGCTCGAGGCGGCCTCGAAAGCAGGCGAAGCGGGTGAGCCGGCGCTCTCCATCCAGCTCTACGCGAAGCTCCTCGCGCGATATCCGCAAAGCTCGTTCGCCGACCAGGCGCGCGCCGCGGTGGCGGCGCAGAAAAAAAAGCTCGCTCCCGCTCCCAAGCCCTAGAAGTCGGCATAGAGCCTCCCGGGGTTGAGAATGCCCGCCGGGTCGAAGGCGGCTTTCAGCGCCTTGTGCAGGCGCGCGTTCACCGGATCGAGCGGCGTGAACGCCCCGGCAGACTTGTCGGCGGCGCGGAACAGGGTCGCGTGGCCGCCGGCCCGGGTCGCGGCTTCCCGGATCGCCTTGGCCGAGGCGTCGCTCTTCAGCCAGCGCAGGGCACCGCCCCATTCGATCAGCTGCCGGCCGGGCAGCTGGAGCGGCGCGGTAGCGCTTGGCAGCGAGACGCGCCATAGGGGCTCGGCACCGGCGAAGAACGGATGGGCCTGCTCCTTCAATTCGTTCCAGAGCGAGGCCTGCCCCGCCTCGCCGCCGATCCGGTGCGCGGCGGCGTGCACTGCGGGCTCGGCGCCCGAAAGGCGCACGAACAGGCGTCCCTCGTGCCAGGCGCTCGCGGAGAGGGGCAGCGGCTCGCCCGCCCAGCGATTCATCGTCGCCAGCGCCTCCCCCTCGCCCGCCTCGAGGCGCAAGGTGCGCTCGCTCGAGGGCCGCGGCAGGACCTTGAGCGATGCCTCGGCGATCAGGCCGAGCGTGCCGAGCGACCCCGCGAGCAGGCGCGACACGTCGTAGCCGGCGACGTTCTTCATCACCGCGCCGCCGAACTGCAGCACGCGGCCGCGGCCGTCGATGAGCTTGGTGCCGAGCACGAAATCGCGCACCGCGCCCGCCACGGCGCGGCGCGGGCCGGACAGGCCGGCGGCGATGCAGCCGCCAAAGGTCGCCCCAGGCCCGAAATGCGGCGGATCGAAGGGCAGGAACTGATTTTTTTCCTGGAGAATTTTTTCCAGGTCGAGAAGCGAAGTGCCGCACCGGGCCGTGACCACCAGCTCGGTCGGGTCGTAGCTGACGATCCCGGCATAGCCGCGCGTATCGAGAACCTCGCCGCGCGGCACGTTGCCGTAGAAGTCCTTGCTGCCGCCACCGCGCAGGCGCAGCGGCATGCGACGCGCCGCGGCCTCGCGAATCCTCTCCTGGAAGAGCTCGGTCAAAAGCGCGGCAGGTCGGCGTGCGGCAACTTGCCGCCGTGCACGTGCATCCGGCCGTACTCGGCGCAGCGCGCGAGCGTCGGCACCGCCTTGCCGGGATTGAGCAGTCCCGCCGGGTCGAAAACGTGCTTGACCGCGCGGAACAGCTCGAGCTCGTCGGGCCGGAACTGCACGCACATCTGGTTGATCTTCTCCACGCCCACGCCGTGCTCGCCGGTGATCGTGCCGCCGACCGCGACGCACTTTTCCAGCACCTCGGCGGCGAAGCGCTCGGTACGGTCGAGCTGCCCGGCATCGTTGGCGTCGAACAGGATCAGCGGATGCAGGTTGCCGTCGCCGGCGTGGAACACGTTCGGGCAGCGCAGCCCGTACTTCTTCTCCAGCGCGGCGATGAAGTTCAGCACCTCGCCCAGGCGCTTGCGCGGGATGGTGCCGTCCATGCAGTAGTAGTCGGGCGAGATGCGGCCGACCGCCGGGAACGCCGCCTTGCGGCCCGACCAGAAGCGCAACCGCTCGGCCTCGTCGCCCGACACGGTCATGCGCGTTGCGCCGGCGCCCTCGAGCACCGCCTTCATGCGCGCGACCTCGTCCTCCACCTCTTCGCTTGTTCCATCGGACTCGCAGAGCAGGATGGCTGCAGCCTCCAGGTCGTAGCCGGCGCCGACGAATTCCTCGACCGCGCGCGTCGCCGGCTTGTCCATCATCTCCAGGCCGGCGGGAATGATGCCGGCGGCGATGATCTTCGCCACTGCGTCGCCCGCTTTCTCGACGTCGGCGAATGAGGCCATGATGACGCGCGCGCTTTGCGCCTTGGGCAGCAGCTTCACCGTGACCTCGGTCACCACCATCAGCATCCCTTCCGAGCCGATCGCGAGCGCGAGCAGGTCATAGCCCGGCGCGTCGAGCGCCTCGCCGCCGAGCACGATCGGCTCGCCCTCGATGGTGAAGCCGCGCACGCCGAGCACGTTGTGCACCGTCAGGCCGTACTTCAGGCAATGCACGCCGCCCGAGTTCTCGGCGACGTTGCCGCCGATGGTGCAGGCGATCTGGCTCGACGGATCGGGCGCGTAATAGAGACCGTGCGGCGCGGCGAGCTCGGAGATCGCGGCATTGCGCACGCCCGGCTGCACGACCGCGACGCGCGCCACCGGATCGACGCGCACGGCGCGCATGAACTTCGCCATCGACAGCAGCACGCCGTCGCCTGGCGGCAGCGCGCCGCCGGAAAGCCCCGTGCCCGCGCCGCGCGGCACCACGGGCACGCCCATCGCATGACAGGTCTGCAGGATCCTGCGTACCTGCTCTTCGGTTTCCGGCAGCGCGACCACCATCGGCAGCTGCCGGTAGGCGGTGAGGCCGTCGCATTCATACGGCCGGGTGTCCTCTTCCTCGTGCAGGACGGCGCGGGCGGGCAGAAACCCGCGCAGCGCGCTTACGACAGATAGGCGCGAGCCCACTTCAAGCCTTCGACGGTGTCACCCTTTGGATTGTATTCCGCGCCGATCCAGCCCGAGTAGCCCAGCGCGTCGATGTGGCGCAGCAGGAAATCGAAGTTGAGCTCGCCGGTGCCCGGCTCGTTGCGTGCCGGCACGTCGGCGATCTGCATGTGGCCGATGCGCGGCAGCAGCCGCTCGATGGTCATCGCCAGGTCGCCTTCCATGATCTGCATGTGAAAGAGGTCGTATTGCAGGAAGGCGTTGCCCTCGCCAACGGCATCGAGAACGTCGATCGCCTGTTGAGAGTGCGTGAGGAAGAAACCGGGCACGCTGCGAGTGTTGATCGGCTCGA
>DATNCP010000117.1:0-6850 GCA_035607175.1 Burkholderiales bacterium | reverse complement strand
CGCCGGCTTGGCCGGCGCGGCGACCGGCGGCGGAGGCGCGTCGTCCATGAAGTTCAGGTAGTAGTAGGCGCCCGCGCCGGCAATCACGACCGCTGCGCCCGCGTAAAGTATGGTTCGGCTAGCCATCTTGTCTCCCTTGGGTGCGCCTGCCTGCCGGCGACTACGACAGCGGGATTATAGGTCGGTCAAGAACGCCTAGGATGGGCGCGGCGGATGGTCGGCGACACGACCTTGTCCGAGACGTGAAAGTCCCAGACCGCGGGGCCGCCGCTCGCGGCGAACTCCGCCACCAGCTTCGGCACGTCATCCAGCTTCTTGAACGTCTTTCCCGCGAGCCCGAAGCCGCGCGCGATGCCGGCGAAGTCGCAATAGCCGAAGACCGACCCGTCCTCGATCATCCCCTCCGAGCGGAGCTTGTGCACCTCGGAGCCGTACGCGCCGTCGTTCATCACCACGATCAGGATGTTCAGCCGGTGGCGCTTGATGGTCTCGAGCTCCTGCACATGCATCATCAGGCTGCCGTCGCCGTCGAACAGCACCACGGTTCGATCCGGGCGCGCGGCGGCGACGCCCATGGCGAAGGAGATGCCGTTGCCGATCGCGCCGAACTCGCGGATGGTGAGGAACTTCTCCTGCGCTCGCGAGGGCATCTGCGCGAAGAACCACGAGCAGTGGCCGCCCGAGTTCACCATCTCCCATTCCTGCGGCAGGGCGTCTTCGAGCGCTTCGACCACGTCGCGCGGGTCGAGCAGCCCCGGCTCGATCGCGAATACGTGGCTGTCGGGCTTCGAATCGCGGATGCGCTTGGCTATCGCGTCGCTGCGCCAGCTTCCGTTCCGGGCCGGCAAAGCCTTCGTCAACGCCTCGACGCCCAGGCGCGCGTCGGCCCGCAGGTGGTGGCGCGCCACCTCCTGGCCCTGGCTGACCGCGACGGGATCGATGTCGATTTGCAGCATCTTCGCTTTCGGCCAGAGCTGGCCGCCGCCGCCGGCGTGGTAGGCGAGCGAGCAGCCGACTGCAACGACGAGGTCGGCCTCCTTCAGGTACTCGAGGCCGACCTCGGGCGTGAAGCTGCCCGAGATGCCGATGCAGAAGGGATCGTCGTGGAACAGCCCTCGCGCAGGCAGCGTCGTCGACAGCAGTCCGCCGGTCCTCGCGGCCAGCGCCCGGCAAGCGGCACCCGCTCCGGCTTCGACCGCACCCAGGCCGGCGAGCACGACGACCCGCTCGGCGCCGGCAAGCAGGCTCGCGGCGCGTGTCAGATCGTCGGGATGCGGCGGTATCGGCGAAGGGCGCGGCAGCAGCTCGCGCGAGGGCTTCGGCAGATCCGTCTTTCCTTCCCAGGGCCGGCTCTGCAGGTCGAACGGAATGCCGATCACCACCGGCCGGCGTTCCTTGCGCGCCTGCAGGAATGCGTCGCGCACCGCGACCGGCATGCGTTCGGGCATGTGCAGGCGGTGATAGGCAGCGCCCGTCGCCGTGATGAGCGGCGCCTGGTCGATTTCCTGGTTGTACCAGCCGCTCTTCAGCGGCGCCTCTCCTGCGAACACGACCAGCGGCAGGTGAGCGCGCACGGCCGCGGGCAGCGCGGTGATCAGTTGCGTCACGCCGGGGCCGCAGGTCACGGTCGCGACTCCCACGTCGCCGCTCTTTCGCGCGAACGCCATGGCGGCCGCGAGCGCGCAGTGCTCGTGGCGGACGTAGACCATGCGGCATCCCTGCTCGGACAGGCGCGCGGCCCAATTCATGTTCGCATCGCCGAGGAGGGCGAAGCAGGTGCGCACGTCCTCTTGTGCAAAGGCTTTTGCAAGGACGTCGTATACGCGGAGCTTCGCTTCGCTCGTCATCGCTCGCAAGACTGGGAAGACGTCAGCCCCGGTAGGGGCAGTCTTTCTTGGTGCAGTCGGCGTACAGCGCGAGCGAATGGCCGTGGAGCTGGAAGCCGCGCTGGCGGGCGACCTCGGTCTGGCGCCGCTCGATGTCCGGGTCGTAGAACTCCTCGACGCGGCCGCACTGCAGGCAGACCAGGTGGTCGTGGTGCCCGCCCTGGTTCAGCTCGAAGACGGCCTTGCCGTGCTCGAAGTTCTGGCGGGAGAGCAGGCCGGCGTGCTCGAACTGCGTCAGCACGCGGTAGACGGTGGCCAGGCCGATGTCGATGCCCTCGGCGATGAGCGCCTTGTAGACGTCTTCGGCCGAGAGGTGGCGCACTTTGCTCGCCTCGAACAGCTCCAAAATCTTGCGACGCGGCAGCGTTGCCTTGAGTCCGCTCTCTTTCAGACTTTGCACTGTGCCCATCGCCTGTCATTATATGCGCATGCTTCGCGTCTCCAACGCCGTCCTCGCGCTCCTTTGCGCCGCTTTGCTGGCGAGCTGCGGCGTGCCGCGCGCGCTCGGCATCGCGCCCTACAAGATCGAGATCCAGCAGGGGAATTTCGTCTCGCAGGAGATGGTGTCGCAGCTCAAGGACGGCATGAGCAAGGATCAGGTGCGCCAGATCATGGGCACGCCGCTGCTGGTCGACATCTTCCATGCCGAGCGGTGGGACTACGTCTATTCGCGGGAAACCACCGAAGGCAAGCGCGAGAAGCGCCGGCTGGCGATCTTCTTCGAGGACGGCAAGCTCGCCCGGATCGACGGCGATGCCGCCCCGGCGCGACCGACTTCGGCCGCCGGCCGATGAAAGTCGCGGTTGCCGGCGCCGGCGGCCGCATGGGCCGCGCGCTGATCGAGGCGGTCGCCGGGGACAAGCAGCTCAGCCTGGTGGTCCTCACCGACGTGACCGGCGTCGGCAGCGAGATCGGCGGCCTGAAGGTGACCGACGACCTGAGCGAGATCGCCCAGGCCGACGTGCTGATCGATTTCACCCGACCCGATGGCACGCTTGCCCACCTCAAGCATGCGAAAGCGGCCGTGATCGGCACCACCGGGTTCGACTCCAAGGAACGCACGCAGATCGCGGCGGTCTCCAAGCGCATTCCGGTCGTCCTGTCGCCGAACTTCGCCGTCGGCGTAAACGTGGTCTTCAAGCTCGCCGAAACCGCGGCGCAAACGCTGGGGGAGGGCTACGACGTCGAGATCATCGAGGCGCACCACCGCCACAAGGTGGACGCGCCCTCGGGCACGGCGCTGAAGCTCGGCGAGCTGATCGCGTCGGTGTTCAAGAAGAAGGACTTCGCCTTCGGCCGGCACGGCGACACCGGCGAGCGCCCGGTCAAGCAGATCGGGTATCACGCCATCCGCGGCGGCGACATCGTCGGCGAGCACACGGTGATGTTCGCCGGGCGGGGCGAGCGGGTGGAGGTCACGGTCCGCTCGCAGAGCCGCTCGACGTACGCGCTCGGCGCCCTGCGCGCCGCCAAGTGGCTGAAGGGCAAGCCCGCCGGCCTCTACGACATGTTCGATGTGCTTGGCCTGAGATAGCGGTCCGCGTATAATCTTCGCTTCAATGAAGCGGGAGGGAAAACCCCCTCCCGCTTTTCGTGTCCACATGCCGAATTCAGATCAAGCAGCTCTCGTCCTCGCCGACGGGACGACATTTCGCGGCCGTTCGATCGGTGCCAAAGGCACCGCCGTCGGCGAGGTCGTCTTCAACACGGCGATGACCGGCTACCAGGAGATCCTCACCGATCCCTCGTACTGCCGGCAGATCGTCACGCTGACCTATCCCCATATCGGCAATACCGGGGTCAACGAGGAAGACCACGAGTCCGGCCGCGTCTACGCCGAAGGCCTGGTGATCCGTGACCTGCCGCGTCTGCATTCGAACTGGCGGGCAAAAGAGGGTTTGAGTGATTTCCTCAAAAGACAAAAAATCGTCGGCATCGCCGACCTCGACACGCGCAAGCTGACCCGGATCCTGCGGGAAAAGGGCGCGCAGAACGGTTGCCTCACAACCGAAATGAGCGCCGGCTCCGTCAACGTCGAAGAGGCTCTCAAGAAAGCGAAGGCCTTTCCCGGCCTCGGCGGCATGGACCTCGCCAAGGTGGTCAGCACCAAGAAGGCCTACGAGTGGACCGAGGGCGGCTGGGAGCTGGGCAAGGGCTATCGCAAGGTCGAAAACCCGCGCTTCCACGTCGTCGCCTTCGACTTCGGTATCAAGCGCAACATCCTGCGGATGCTCGCCGACCGCAGCACGCGCGTCAGCGTGGTGCCTGCGCAAACGCCCGCCAAGGATGTCCTGAAGATGAAGCCCGATGGCGTGTTCCTCGCCAATGGCCCGGGCGACCCCGAGCCTTGCGACTACGCCATCGAGGCGATCGGCGAAATCCTCGATGCAACGCGCATCCCGGTGTTCGGGATTTGCCTCGGCCACCAGATCATGGGCCTCGCGTCCGGAGCGAAGACGCTGAAGATGAAGTTCGGGCATCACGGCGCGAACCATCCAGTGAAAGACCTCGATACCGGGCAGGTGGTGATCACCAGCCAGAACCATGGGTTCGCTGTGGACCCTGCGACGGTGCCCTCCAACCTTCGCCCCACTCACGTCTCATTGTTTGACGGTTCTCTTCAGGGGCTGGCACGCACCGATCGACCGGCGTTCTGCTTTCAAGGGCATCCGGAGGCGAGTCCCGGTCCCCACGACATTGGATATCTGTTCGACCGCTTCGCCAAGATGATGGAAGACAGTGCCAAAAAGAACTGACCTCAAGAGCATCCTGATCATCGGCGCGGGGCCGATCGTCATCGGCCAGGCGTGCGAGTTCGACTATTCGGGAGCGCAGGCGTGCAAGGCGCTGCGCGCCGAGGGCTACCGCGTTGTGCTGGTGAACTCCAACCCGGCGACGATCATGACCGACCCGGCGATGGCCGACGCCACCTACGTCGAGCCCGTCACCTGGCAGGTGGTGGCGCGCATCATCGAGAAAGAGCGCCCCGACGCGCTGCTGCCGACGATGGGCGGGCAGACCGCGCTGAATTGCGCGCTCGACCTGGCGCGCGAAGGCGTGCTGGAGAAGTTCGGCGTCGAGATGATCGGCGCCTCGCGCGAAGCGATCGACAAGGCCGAGGACCGCGAGAAGTTCAAGAAGGCGATGACCCGGATCGGCCTCGCCTCGGCGCGCTCCTCGCTCGCCCACTCGATGGAGGAGGCGCTGCAGGTGCAGGCCAGCCTCGGCTTCCCGGTCGTGATCCGGCCCTCGTTCACCCTCGGCGGCACCGGCGGCGGCATCGCCTACAACCGCGAGGAGTTCGTCGCGATCTGCGAGCGCGGGCTCGAGGCCTCGCCGACCAAGGAGCTCCTCATCGAGGAGTCGGTGATCGGCTGGAAAGAGTTCGAGATGGAGGTGGTGCGCGACAAGCGGGACAACTGCATCATCGTCTGCTCGATCGAGAACCTCGACCCGATGGGCGTGCACACCGGCGACTCGATCACCGTCGCGCCCGCGCAGACGCTGACCGACAAGGAATACCAGATCATGCGCGACGCATCGGTGCGGATCCTGCGCGAGATCGGGGTCGACACCGGCGGCTCGAACGTGCAGTTCGCCATCAATCCCGAGGACGGGCGGATGCTGGTGATCGAGATGAACCCGCGCGTGTCGCGCTCCTCCGCGCTCGCCTCCAAGGCGACCGGCTTCCCGATCGCCAAGGTCGCCGCCAAGCTCGCGGTCGGCTACACGCTCGACGAGATCGCCAACGAGGTGACCGGCGGCGCGACCCCGGCGTCGTTCGAGCCGACCATCGACTACGTGGTCACCAAGGTGCCGCGCTTCGCCTTCGAGAAATTCCCGCAGGCCAACGACCGCCTCACCACGCAGATGAAGTCGGTGGGCGAGGTGATGGCGATCGGCCGCACCTTCCAGGAATCGTTCCAGAAAGCCCTGCGCGGCCTCGAGATCGGCGTCGACGGCTTGAACCAGCGCACGCGCGACCGCGAGACGCTGGAGAAGGAGCTGGGCGAGCCGGGCCCGGAGCGCATCTGGTACGTCGGCGACGCGTTCGAGAACGGCTTCACGCCGGAAGAGGTCTACCGGCTGACGAAGATCGATCCCTGGTTCCTCGACCAGATCAAGCAGATCGTCGAGCTGGAGATGGAGCTCGACGACCAGAAGCTGGAGGACATCTCCAAGGAAAAGTTCCTCGACCTGAAGCGCAGGGGCTTCTCGGATCGTCGCCTCGCCTACCTTTTCAACAGCAACGAAAAGCTCGTCCGGGAGAAAAGGCATTCGCTCGGCATCCGCCCCGTGTACAAGCGGGTCGACACCTGCGCCGCGGAGTTCGCCGCCAAGACCGCGTACCTCTACTCGACCTACGAAGAGGAGTGCGAGGCCGCACCGACCACGAGGAAGAAGATCATGGTGCTCGGCGGTGGCCCGAACCGCATCGGCCAGGGGATCGAGTTCGACTACTGCTGCGTGCACGCGGCGCTCGCGTTGCGCGACGACGGCTTCGAGACGATCATGGTCAACTGCAACCCCGAGACGGTCTCGACCGACTACGACACTTCGGACCGCCTCTACTTCGAGCCGGTGACGCTCGAGGACGTGCTCGAGATCGTCGAGCTCGAGAAGCCCTGGGGCGTGATCGTCCAGTACGGCGGCCAGACGCCGCTCAAGCTGGCGCGCGATCTCGCCGCGGCGGGCGTGCCGATCATCGGCACCAGCGCCGACGCGATCGACATCGCCGAGGACCGCGAGCGCTTCCAGAAGCTGGTCGACAAGCTGAAGCTGCGCCAGCCGCCCAATCGCACCGCGCGCTCGGCCGACGAGGCGGTGAAGCTCGCCGAGGAGATCGGCTACCCGGTGGTGGTGCGGCCGAGCTACGTGCTCGGCGGCCGGGCGATGGAGATCGTGCACGACAAGACGAGCCTCCTGCAGTACACGGAGAAAGCGGTGCTGGTCTCGAACGACTC
>DATNCP010000112.1:0-18261 GCA_035607175.1 Burkholderiales bacterium | reverse complement strand
TGCTGCGACCTGCGCATCGGCTCGAAGGCGATGAAGTACGGCTTCCCGGTGGCGCGCACGCTCGGCAACTGCCTTTCGCTCTCGAGCTACACGCGGCTCGTGTACCTCGTCGGCCCGGCGCTGGTGAAGGACATCGTCTTCCGCGCGCGCCTCATCGAGGGGGAAGAAGCCCTGGCGAAAGGCCTCGTCAGTGAATTGACTGATACTCAAGAAGAATTGATGAAGCGCGCCGAAGAAATCACGCGCCTCGTCGCGAGCCACGCGCCGCTCACGCTGCAGGCGACCAAGGAGGCGATCCTGCGCCTGCGCCCCAGCGTGCCGCACGGCGAGGGCAACGACCTGGTGCTGATGTGCTACATGAGCCAGGACTTCAAGGAAGGCATGGAAGCCTTCCTCGGCAAGCGCAAGCCCGTCTGGAAGGGCAAGTAGCGCTACGATCACTGTTCGAGAGAGGAGCTCACCATGACCGGCAAGGGCTACATCGTCGTTACCTATCGCAGGATTTCCGACCAGGACAAATGGGCCGCGTACGCGAAGCTCGCGGCGCCGGCGATCCAGAAAGCCGGCGGCAGGTTCATCGTCCGCGGCCTGCCGGCGAAGACCTACGAAGTCGGCATGAAGGAACGCGTCGTCATCGTCGAGTTCGACAACGTGCACAAAGCGATGGCCGCGCACGACACGCCGGACTACCAGGCGGCGCTCAAGGCGCTGGGCGACGGCGCCGAGCGTGACTTCCGCATCGTCGAGGGCGTGCACTGAAGCTCCTCGCGGCATGCCTGCTCGCGGCGGCGCTTCCCGCCGCCGCGGCGAGCGCGGTGCCCGGCGGGGTGGCGAAGATCCCGCTCGAAAGCGGCGCGCAAGCGACGCTCAGCGGCAACCGCGTGCTGGTGATGCGCGAGGGAGAGGCCTGGGTCGCGCTGGTCGGCATCCCCCTGAGCACCAGGCCCGGCTCGAAACTGCGGCTCGAGGTGCAGTACGCGGACAAGCAGCGGCGGCTCGAGATCGCCGTGACGCGCAAGAAGTATCCGCAGCAGAAGCTCAGCATGGCGCCCGAGCAGGCCGAGCTTCCCCCGGAGCAGCTCGCGCGCTACGAGCAGGAGCGAAAGCACATCCAGGAAGTGCTGCGCACCTTCAGCGAGGCCGGCCCGGCGTCGCTAGCGATGCGCGAGCCGGTGCCGGGTCGCCGCTCGGGCAGCTTCGGCATGCGGCGCGTCATCAACGGCGTCGCGCGCAACCCGCATTCGGGGATGGACATCGCCGCGGCGGAGGGCACGCCCGTGGGCGCGGTGAGCGCCGGGCGGGTCATCGACACCGGCGAGTACCTGTTCCTCGGACGAACCGTGATCGTGGATCACGGCCAGGGGTTGATCACGCTCTACTCGCATCTCAGCGCGGTGAACGCCGCGCTGGGCGAATCCGTGCCGGCCGGCGCGACCATCGGCAAGGTCGGCGCGACCGGCCGAGCGACCGGCCCGCACCTGCATTTTTCGGTTTATCTCAACACGGCCGCGGTCGACCCGGCCTACTTTCTGAATTCGGGGTCAGGGTCGTAATGCGTTGAGCTACGCGAGTCGGAATTGCTACCCTGACCCCGAATTCTTAGTTGCACATCCCGGCCATCTGCTTCCGCGCGTCGCCCACCTGCTTCTCGCACTGCGCGCGGTTTGATCCGGCCCCGGCGCACTGCTTCGCCGGGTCCATCTGCGCGAGCTGCTGGCGGATCTGCTGGCACTGCTCGCTGTTCTTGTCGAGCGACATGGCGCCCTGCCCCTCGCGGCAGGCGCCGAGGTGGGTGTAGCGCATCTTCACGGTCTGCGGGCCCTTCGGGCCGCTGCCCTGCATGGTCATCAGCATGCTCTTGGCGCTTTCGCGCTTCACGGTCACGGTGTTGGTCCGCTCGTTGCACGTGCTTTCGATCACCGCCTCGTCGGCCGTGTCCTTGAGCAGCTTGTACTTGCAGCCCGAGTCGGCGCGCTTCGCGCTGCCGCCCTTCGCCCCGCCCGCCGGCGGCTTCATCAGGTTGTCGGTGCAGATGGTCATCTTCTGCGGCGAGGACTTGCCCGCGGCTTCCAGGATGTCCACCTGGTACTGGCCCTTCTGGCCGTGCATGCCCTGGAACACCTTCGGCACCGGCGGCGTGTCGGCCAGGGCGGGAGTCGCAAACAGGATGACGAGCAGGATTTTTTTCATGGCACCACCTTATCACCGTCTTGCCGCGGCCTGACAGAACTCCTCGACGCTTTGCGCGCTCTCGCCGGCGGCGTCGAGGCGCGTCATCTCGTAGGACCAGACGAAGTCGCGGGTCAGCACCCGCTCGCCCTCGAGCCGGTGCACCCGCAGCAGCCGGCTCGCCTCGCTGAACTCGAGCGCCTCGGCTTTCTTGCACGGGAATTCGCTGCGCAGCGGCTGCAGCGCCGCGTCGCCGATCGAGACGATGCGGCCGCTCGCGATATCGACCAGCGCCCAGTGCTCGCAAGCCTCGCCGCACGGCCAGCGCGCCACCGCGACGCGCCCGGCGTAGAACGGGCCGCGGGTCACGGCGCGCTGGATGCGCTCGACGTCCGCGCCCGGTGGCGCGCTCGCGAAGTCCGGCGAGCGCGTCGCCGGCGGCGGGTTCAGGTCGGCGGGATATTTCGCGAACAGGTCCTGCTCGACCAGAGTGGTGGCGAGCGCATCGGGCATGTACCAGTCGTCGATGTCCACGTCCTCGCGGCCGCGCGCCGGCGTGACCATCACCTCCTCGAGCGGCCCGGTGGCGCAGCGCCCGGCCGACAGGCGCGCCTTGTCGCGCGCGCAGAGCGAATACGACGTATGCGCGCCGCGCGGTTCCTTCCCCGCCGTGTCGCCGGTGCCGCGCGCGATCGCGAACACCACGTAGCGGCCCTCGGGCAGCTCCAGGCGGTAGCGCGCCTGCTTCGGCCTGGTCTCGACGGCAAAGGTCGCGCCGGCGGCGTTGCGCGCCACCACCGTCATCCCCGGCAGCTCCTCGCTCGGGTAGCTGAGCCGGCCGCCGATCGTCGCCGCCCGCAAAGGCAATGCGGCGAGGAGTAGTGCCGCGGCGACCAGAGTGTGCATGGCCGATAATAATAGGCCATGAAGCTCTCCCTCGGCCTCGTCGGCGTCATCGCCCTCATCTGGCTCGGCCTGTGGCTGAGCAACACCGGGCTGCTGGTCTCCTCGGCCGACACCCGGATCCCCAAGACTCGCGAGTGCAAGTACTTCATCGGCGTCAGCGTGATGCGGCGCATCGAGCCGCTGGCCGACCGCTGCCCGCTGATGCGGACCATCGGTCCCTGACGTCGCAGATTCGGTCCCGCTAAGCACCCCACCATACAGACGCCGCCGTGCCGGCGTGCGAGGGTGTCGTCATGATTACCCGAGCCACGCCGAAAACCGGCCCGCGACGCCGCAGGCTGCTGTACATCGAGGACCACGCCGAGAGCATCGCGCTGGTGGAAGGGCTGCTCGCGAGCCGCAAGGATCTGCTGCTGGTGCGCGCCGCGGACACGAACCTCGGCATCGAGCAGTCGCGCACCGAGCGGCCGGACGTGATCCTGATCAACATCGACCTGCCCGGGCCCGGCAGCGCCGCGTCGCTCCTGCGGCTCCTGCGCGCGGAGCCGACCATGGAAACGGCCCCCATCCTCGCGCTCGGCGCCAGCGTCGCGCCCGAGGCCGTGGTCAAGGGCCTGGAGGCCGGCTTCTTCCAGGTCCTCGCCAAGCCCCTGCAGGCCGGACCGTTCATGGAAGCCCTCGCCTTCGCGTTGGAATTCGCCGCCGCAGAGCGGTCGGAAGAGAACCCGGTTCTGGTGCGCCGCCACTGGCACAAGGGGTTTCGCGACGGACAAATCCAGCCCCTGAAGGGGATGTGATAATCGGGCCCTTCGCCAATTGGAGCCCGTTGAAATGCTCGCACCTGCATCGATCCATCGCTTCGCCGTAGTCGCCCTCCTCGCTTTCAGCAGTCTCGCGCTGGCGCAGGCCCCCGCCGCCTCGACCTACGAGCCGCAGGTCGGCCAGGAAGGCAAGGACGTCGTCTGGGTGCCGACGCCGCAGACGCTCGTCAACAAGATGCTCGACATGGCGAAGCTCACGCCGAAGGATTTCCACATGGACCTCGGCTCGGGCGACGGCCGCACGGTCATCACCGCGGCGAAGCGCGGCGCGCGCTCGATGGGCATCGAGTACAACCCGGACATGGTCGAGCTCGCGAAGCGCAACGCCGAGAAGGCCGGCGTCTCGGCGCGCGCCACGTTCGTCAAGGCCGATCTGTTCGAGACCGATTTCTCGAAGGCGACCGTGATCACGCTCTTCCTGCTGCCCGACATCAACCTCCGCCTGCGTCCCAAGATCCTCGACATGAAGCCGGGCACGCGCATCGTCTCCAACACCTTCACCATGGGCGACTGGAAGGCCGACGAGACCGGCAACGCCGACAACGGCTGCGAGAGCTCGTGGTGCACCGCGCTGCTCTGGATCGTGCCCGCCAAGGTCGCGGGCAGCTACAAGACGCCGCAGGGCGACGTGACGCTGAAGCAGGAGTTCCAGATGCTCTCCGGCACGCTGCGCGCCGACGGCAAGACTTCCGCCCTCGAGGGCAAGGTGCTGGGCGAGCTCATCAGCTTCCATGCCGGCGGCAAGAGCTACCAGGGCAAGCTGAACGGCAGGCAGCTCGAGCTGCAGCCGGTGGCCGCGCGCCGCTAGCGCGGCCAGCCCGTCAGATCTCCATCCCGAGGGCGACCCGCGCGCTGAGCGTCTTCTGCAGGCCCTCCTGCAGCGGGTGAAAGCGGGCGCCCTGCGCGTCGCGGAATAGGCGCTCCAGGCCGTTGGCGCGGAAGTACCCCGCGCCGCCGGCCACTTCCATCGCCGCGTCAACTGTGCCGAGCACGCCGCGCGCAACCAGCGTGCGGTTGATCATGCCCTTGCTGGTCGTCGCCGGACCCGGCTGCGCGCTGCTGCTGAAAGCGACCCAGTCGGCGTGCGCGATGCGCGCCGACTCGAGCCGGTTCTCCATCTCGCCCACCGCCTGCAGGAGGTGCTCGTCGGGCCGGCGCTTGCGCACCAGCGCGAGCGCGCGCTCGCGCGCGGCTTCCGCCACGCCGGTGTAGACGCCGTAGACGATCGGCTGCGCGAGCATGCAGACGAGGTGGAACAGCAGGTGCCACTTTCCCTGCGGGCGCCGTATCCCCACCGCCGCGTCCGGCACGAAGACGTCTTCGAGCACGAGGTCGTGCGACGCGGTGCTGCGCATGCCCATCGTCCGCCAGGTCGGCGCGATCGACACGCCCTTGGCCGCCATCGGGACCATGAAATGGATGACCTCCGCCGGCGATTTGCCGTCGCGCACGATCGCCGAGGTGGAGGCGACGCTGCCGGCCGGCGAGCCGCTGGCAAAGGCCTTGCGCGCGGTGACGCGGAAGCCGCCCTCTGCCGGGACGGCGTCGCCCGAGCTGTCGAGCCAGTCGCCGCCGCCGGTCGAGACGATGACCATGCCTTCGCGCGCGACTTTTTCCAGCATCGGCGCGACCGGCGCCTTGAGGTGGCGCCAGCGCCACGCGTTGATCGTCACCTGGTGCGTGTGCATCGCGAACGCGAGCGCGGTGCTCGGGCACGAGCGCGCGAGCGTGCGCAGCATCTCGCACAGCTCGGCGAGCGTCAGGCCCAGGCCGCCGAGCTCCTGCGGCACGCCCGCGGCAAACAGCCCGCTCGCCTTCAGCTCCGCGTAGTTCTCGGCGACGAACTCGCCGTCCTCGTCCAGCTGCGCCGCGCGCGCGGCGAAAGCGGAAGCCAGCGTCGCGACGCTGGTGCGCCAGTCGGCTCTTGCGTTCATGTCACCCTCCTTTTGTCTGATGGCCGCGGCACGGCGGCGAAGCGGCTGAGCAGCAGCCAGGCCGGGAACTGCCGCACGAGCGCCGGGACGCCCGTGAGGCGGATCTTCTTCTCGCGCAGCGCTTCGGCGAGCGGCAGATCGCCGAGCCACACCCTCGTCATGCTGGCGAGATCGGCGTCGACGTAGACATCGACCTCGTGGCCGGGATCGCTCAGGCAGACGTCGCATCCCGAGCGCTCGAGGATCAGCCAGCATTTCTTCAGCATGCTGCGGCCGGCGGGGACGCCGCGGAACTCGAAGTGCGCGACGACGCGGCGCGCGGGCAGGCGGTCGAGCGCGACGCGGCGGCGGATGTTCCACATCAGGAAGCCCGAGTCGAGGTTGTCCGGCTGCACGCGCACCGTCCAGCGCTGGCCCCACGTGCCGAGCGCCTCGATCGCGGCGCGGAACTCGCGCCCCGAGTCGGTCAGGTGGTACTCGCGCGGCTTGCCTTTCTGCGACGCCGCGCTGCGCACCACGCCCACCGCTTCCAGGTCGCGCAGGCGCCGCGCGAGCAGCGGCCGCGAGATGAGCGGAACGCAACGGTGGATCTCGTTGAAGCGGTGGCTGCCGGCGAGGAGCTCGCGCAGGATGATCGGCGTCCAGCGCTCCGCGAAGATCTCGCTCGCGACCGCCACCGGGCAGAACTGACCGAAGCTCGCCATGGCGGGAACCTTAGACCGCCACCGCCGGGGCGACAAGTTCCATTTCTACACTGGTTGCCGCGCGCCGAAAGAGGCAAAGTCCGGACTCGCTGATAAGCCTCCCGCGCACCCCGGGGCGTAACGTGGTCACCGGTAAACCACGGGAGGTGCCTATGGGTGAGTTCATTGCCGATGCCTGGCGCGGCGCGCGCGCCTGCACGCTGGCGCTGAAGCCCTGCCGCGTGGCGCTGCTGCTGGTGATCGGCGGCCTGATCTTCCTCCTTACCGGCCAGGGCGAGGACGTGGCGCGCGCGCTCGCCGAGCGCCGCAGCGGCGATAGCCGCGCCGCCTGGCAGACCTTCTGGTTCTTCGCCGCCACGCTAGCGTGGTCGCTCTCGGCCTGGTACTGGGCGCGCGCCATGCTGCGCCTCAAGCTGCCTGGCGTCCCGCCCCAGCATCCCGCGCTGCAGGGCGTTCGCACCTGGACGCCGCGCCTGCTCGGCTTCGTCGCAGCGGCGAGCGTGGCGCTCGCCTTCTACCGCGCTTCGCTTGGGTACGATCCGCAGGAGCACAGCGACGTGCAGGCGCTGCTGCGCTTCTACGCCGGGTGGTCGGCGGCCGGCGCCGTCGCGTTCCTGGTCGCCGTCACGATCCGGCGCTGGCTCTTCAGGCTGACCGCGGCGAAGCAGGAAACCTACGGCGAGCTCGGCTTCCGCGGCCTCGGGCGGCTGACGCAGATGTTCCTCCTCCTTGCCGTGCTCGTCGCGGTGGCGCTCTTCCTCGTCTTTGCCGCGGCTCCGCTGAACGCGGCGCCCTTCATCGGCTCGGCCGCGATCGTCCTCATCGCCGCCGCCGGCTGGATCGCGGCGGCGAGCACGCTCGATTTCATCGGCATGCGGCTGCACGTGCCGGCCTTCTCCGGGGTGCTCGCGCTCGTGATCGTCTTCAGCCTCTGGAACGACAACCACGCGGTGCGCACGCTCGACGGCGGCCAGGCCGCGTCGCGCGAAGACCTGCGCGCGAGCCTCAGGACCTGGCTCTCGCACCACCAGGCGAAGCTCAGGAGCCCGAAGGCGCGAGTGCCGCTCTACCTCGTGAACGCCGAAGGCGGCGGCATCCGCGCCGCCTATTGGACGGTCACGGTGCTGGGCGAGATCCAGAAGCGCCACCCGGCTTTCGCCGAGCACCTCTACTCGCTCTCCGGCGTCTCGGGCGGCAGCCTCGGCGCGTCGGTGTTCGTCGCCCTGCTCGCGCAGGCGCGCGAGGAAAAGCAGCCGCTGCACCTGAAGGAAACCGCGCAGAGCATCCTCAGCGAGGATTTCCTCTCGCCGGTGGTCGCGACCATGCTCTATCCCGACCTGGCGCAGCGCTTCCTGCCGTTTCCGGTCGCGGCCTTCGACCGCGCCGCGACGCTCGAGCACGCGTGGGAGCGCGCCTGGACAAAGCATGTCCCCGCGCGCCCGCGCATGGGCGAGCCGCTCGACGCCCTATGGCAGCCGGACGGGAAGCACTGGACGCCGGTGCTGCTCCTGAACGCCACCTGGGTCGAGACCGGCAAGCGCGTCATCGCCAGCAACCTGCGCGTCGCCGCCGACAAGGGCAGCGAGGACTTCGTCGACGTCGAAGACGCGAACGCGTTCTTCGCGCCGCGCTCGCTGCCGCTCTCGACCGCGGCGCACATGAGCGCGCGCTTCACCTACGTCAGCCCGGCGGGCACCCTGGCGCGCGACGGCCGCGCCCACGGCCGCGTGGTGGACGGCGGCTACTTCGAGAACTCGGCGGCGACCGCGACGCTCGAGATCCTGCAGACCATCGACCTGCTGCGGCAGGAAGACCCGCGCTGGCAGCGGGTCGACGCGTACGTGATCCACATCAGCAACGAGCCCTTCGACGAGCAGCACCCCTCCGACGCGCTCGCGATCGCGCCCGACAACCCGCGCATCGCGCCGAAGGAGCTCCTCAACGAGGCGATGTCGCCGCTATGGGCGATGCTCAACACGCGCGACGCGCGCGGCTACTGGTCGCGCGAGAGCCTCGCCTGGCAGGCGGGGCAGAGCTACACCTTCCACTTCGGGCTGTGCCGCTCCTCGCGCAACGTGCCGCTCGGCTGGGTGCTCTCCGCGAGCACGACGCAGCGCATGGAGGCGCAGCTCACGCAGGTGAGGTGCGGCGGCGGCGCGATCTTCGACAATCCCGGCAGCCTGGAGAAGATCGGCCGCCACTTCGGCGCCGCGAAGAAACCCTGAGCGCTACTTCGCGGCGATGAAAGTCCTCGCCCGCTGCAGCTCCGGTCGCGGGTCGCCCTTGGCGCCGAGCTGCGCCAGCTTGCCGAAGTACTGCCGCGCCTTCGCCGAGTCGCCCGAGCGCTCCGCCGCGAGCGCTGCGCCGTAGAAGTTGCGGAAGCGGTTCGGGTCGCGCACCGCGGAAGCTTCGAATTCCTTCAGCGCGTCGGCCGGGCGGCCGAGCTGCAGCAGCATCTCGCCCAGCAGCTCGCGCGCCGGGACCGGGCGGCCGGGGGAGACCGGCGCCTTCTCGCTCGTGTCCTCGAGCTTCGCCGCGGCGATCATCGTGTCGAGGCCGGCCTGGCGCTCGCCGGCGGCGAGCTTGCCCCAGGCGACCACCGCGAGGCGCTGCACCTCCACCTCGGTCGCCCAGTACTTGTCCTTCTGCTCGTCGAGCGCCGCTTTCAGGCGCGCCAGCTCCTCCGCTTCGCGGGACGCCGCGGCCGCGTCACCCAGGCGGGCCGCGCCGTAGCCGCGCGCGAAGTGCGTCATGGCGACCGTGTAGACGTACGCGTTCTTGACTGGCTCGAGCGCCGCGGCCGCCTTCCAGTCGCCGCGCTCGAGCACGTAGCGCGCCGGAGACGCAGTGAGCGCGTAGAAGCTCGGGCGCTGGTCGGGATTCGCCGGCAGCGCCGCCATGCGCGCGATCGCCTCGCGCGCCTCGCGGTCGCGCGCAAGCTGCAGCGCGGCGTAGACCTGGTAGTCGAGCGCGTGGTGCATATCCGCGCCGGACTTGTTCTTGAGCGCGTTCTGCTCGGCGCGCCGGTTGGTTGCCAGCGAGTCCTCCCAGGCGCCGACGCGCGTGAAGATGTGCGACGGCATGTGCAGCGCGTGCGCCGCGTCGGGCGCGATGTCCGCGTAGCGTCGCGCCGCCGGCAGGCCCTTCTCGGCGATCGGCGGGTAGTCGTAGCTGTGGATGAGGTAGTGCGCGACGCCTGGATGCTCGGGCTGCGCGGCGAAGATCGGCTCGAGGATGCCCGCCGCCTTCAACTGCTTGGCGAAGGTCTTGTCCATCGGGTCGGAGGCAATGTTGAGCGCCAGTGCGTAGAAGATTCCCGCTTCCTTGTCGTCGGGATACTTGGCGGCAAGCTTCTCCATCGCCGCCTCGTAGCGCGCCGCGCGCTCGCGGAACGGCGCGCGGTCGCGGCCGTAGAAGGCGCTGATGGCCACCATGTAGTCGCGCTCGCGCTCGGTCTTCGCGTTCACGGCGATTCCCTTTTCGATCGCCTCCTGGCCCTGCAGCGCGATTGCCTCTGCGGCGGGGCCGGCGAACGGGTTGAGCAGCCGGTTCACGCCGATCCCCCAGTAGGCGATGGTGCAGGACGGATCGCGCTTCAGCACTTCGTTGAAGGTCTTCAGGCCCTCGGGAAACCAGAACGAGTGCAGCAACGCGACGCCGCGCTCGAACATCGGCTGCACCGCGGGATCGCAGGAGGTCGGGAAGGTCACCTTGCCCAGCTTCTCGGGCGCCACACCGCCTTTCTGGTCCTCGTCATGGGCGAGCGCGCTACCGGTGAAGATCAGAACGGCAAGAAGAACGAGACGCTTCATGGCTGGCCTCCGGGAAGGGAGGGAATCCTCGTACAACTCCAGCCGCCGCGCAAGGTGAGTATTTCCCTTGACGCCCGCCGATGGCGGCAACATCCGCTTACAAAAGGCGCGCGCGGGCGGAAATTTCGGGTCTAGACTGTCGCCATGCGGCGCCTTCTCGCCCTGACCCTTCTCGCGGCCTCGGTGGCCCACGCCCAGACCTACAAGTGGGTCGACGACAAGGGGGTGGTCAACTACTCCAACACCCCGCCGCCCGCCGCCGCGAAGGCCGCGCAGCCGATCGCCGAGCGCGTCTCGACCTACGAGATCGATCCGTCGCTGAGAAGGATGGCCGCCTACACCGCGCCGACGCCCTACGAGGTGATGCTGCAGCAGGATTGGCTGCAGCGGCAGCGGCTCATGGCCGAGCGGCAAAACGTGCAGACGGTCTACGAGAACCCGGCCGAGCCGCTCTACTACCGCAGCGCCTACCCCGGCTACTACTACCCGGTTTCCACGGTGCGGCGGGTGCGACCGGTGAATCGCTGGCCCTCATCGCCGCGCTGGAGGTAATTCGGGGTCAGGGTAACAATTCCAGTCACCGCGATGCACCCGGGAATTGTTACCCTGACCCCGAATTACCTAGCTACTCGGCGCGCAATCCCTTGTCGCGGATGATCTTGCCGTAGCGGGCGAGGTCCTTGTCGATCAGCGCCTGCAATTCCTTCGGTGTGCTCGCCTGCGGCACTGCGCCCTGGCCGATCAGCTTCTCGGCGACCGCAGGATCGGCAACTGCCTCCCTCACGTCTTTACCGACCCTGGCAATCACCGCCGACGGCGTCCCCGCCGGCGCGAGCAGCGCGATCCAGGAACCCGACTCGCCGCCCTTCACGCCCGCCTCCGAGATCGTCGGCACGTCCGGCAGCGCGACGTTGCGCTTGGCGTGCGTCACCGCCAGCCCCTTCAGCTTCCCCGACTTGATGTTGCCCGAGCCTTCGAGCACCGAGGCGAACAGGATGTCGACGTGCCCGGCCATGAGATCGATCATCGCCGGACCGCCGCCCTTGTACGGCACGTGCGTCATCTTCGTGCCGGTGAGGAGCTGGAAGAGCTCCGCCGTGAGGTGCGGCGAGCCGCCCTGCCCCGAGCTCGCGTAGGTCACCTTCTCCGGATTGGCCTTGGCGTAGGCGACGAGCTCCTTCACCGAGCTGGCCTGCAGCTTCGGGCTCGCCATCAGCACGAACGGCAATTCGCAGATGAGCGAGATCGGCGTGAAGGCCTTGTCCGGGTCGTAGGGCAGCTTCGCGTAGAGCGCCGGGTTGATCGAGGTGATGCCGACGTTGGCGATCAGCAGCGTGTAGCCGTCGGGCCTCGCCTTCGCCACCACGTCGGTGCCGATCACGCCGCCCGCGCCGCCGCGGTTCTCGACCACGATCCCCTGCCCCCACTGCTGCGAGAGCTTGGCCGCCACGGTGCGCGCGGTGATGTCGGTACCGCCGCCCGGGGCGAACGGCACGACGAAGGTCACCGCCTTGGTCGGCCAGGCCTGCGCCAGCGCCGCGAGCGGCAGGAAAAGGATCGCTGCGAGGAGTGTTTTGGAATTCGGGGTCAGGGTCGTAATTCCTTGGGCCATGGGATTCGAATTATGACCCTGACCCCGAATTCATTTCATCCCGGCGCGCACGTCGACCAGGAGATGGTCGATCGCGTCGATGCGGACGAAGCCAAGGCGCGGGTACTCGATGTCGAGGATCACGTAGACGGTGAGCGCGACGATGGTGGCGAAGGCGATCTTGTGGATCCAGGCGTAGCCCTTCTCCCCCGCCGACTGGTAGCCCGCCAGCAGCCCCGCCACCAGCGAGAGCGCGACCAGCATCCCGTAGATGATTCCCGGCGGATGCAGCTGCGTCGCCGCGACGCGCGTGGTCGTGATGTCGAACATGTCGTTCAGCGCCGGAATCATCAGCAGCTCCGCCTCCGGGCGGGCCTTCGGCAGGCGCACCGCGGCGACCGCCTGTGCCCAGATCTTCTGCTGCAGGTCCTGGGAATGCGCCAGCTCGTCCTTCGCCGCCTTCAGGTCCGGCAGCTTGCGATAGGTGGCGATGCGCGAGTCGACGTAGGCCTTGAAGGTCTCGCGCAGCTTCGGCTGCGCCGCGGCCGGCAGGAGGTCGACCCGCAGCCAGGCAGTGCCGATCGCGTTCGCTTCCTGGACGACCTGCGCCCGGCGCGCGTCGAAGCGCGTCAGCGCCCCGGAGAAGGTGAAGGCGATCAGCAGGCCGAGCAGCGCGAACACCGCGGCCTCGAGCGAGCCGATGGTGGAGCCGATCGAGCCGTGGCGGCTGATCGCGCGCTCCCCCAGCACGCGTCCGGCCCGCAGCGACACCAGGACGCCGGCGAAGATGCCGATCGCGATCACGCTGCCAAAGACGATCGGGTCGATGACTTCCAAGTCTATCCCTCCCCAGGACGGCACTTTAACCGACGGCGACTCGGCACGCCGCTTGCGAGAGGTAGGGAGCTTTCCCCCCACTCCAAGAGGAGCTTCAGATGATGAAAAGCGTAACCGTTACCACCGCAGCGGCACTATTTGCACTCTCGTCGCTCGCCATGGCTGCCGATTCTTCCAAGGCGACCGGCGCCGCCTCGCCGAGCGCGGCGAGCCCCAGCGCGACCCAGCCGAGCTTCTCGTCCGTCGACACCAACAACGACGGCCAGATCTCCCGCACGGAATGGGATGCCCACTTCAACAAGTCGAGCTCGAGCAGCGGCGGCACGAGCAGCTCCTCAGGCACGAGCGGCTCGTCCGGCTCGTCGTCCAGCTCGACGGGCAGCACCCCGAGCACCACGTCGCCGGCTGCCCCGGCGCCGAGCACCGGCGGCTCGATGGGCGGCAGCAAGTCCGGCACCAGCAAGTAAGCGGTCGAATTCGGGGTCAGGGTCGTAATTCCGAATCGTGGAATTACGACCCTGACCCCGAATTCCGTTTTTACGAGTTCTTCAGGGCGACCTTGTAGCGCTTCGCCGCGAGCTTCAGCGCCCGCATGTGGCGCGACAGCTCGACCCGCGCGCGCGCCTTGACCTTGCGGATCTGCACCTTGGCCTGGGCGAGCTTCTTCTTCGCCATCGCCTTCGCCTTCTTCTTCATCGCATCGGATTTCCTGGACATGTGAGTCTCCGTTAGTAGACGACGACGCTTCGGATCGATTCGCCATTGTGCATCAGGTCGAAGCCCTCGTTGATGCGCTCGAGCGGCAGCACGTGCGTGATCAGGTCGTCGATGTTGATCTTCTTCTGCATGTACCAGTCGACGATCTTCGGCACGTCGGTCCGTCCCCTCGCGCCGCCGAACGCCGTGCCCTTCCAGACGCGGCCGGTGACGAGCTGGAACGGGCGCGTCTTGATCTCCTGCCCCGCGCCCGCGACGCCGATGATCACCGACACGCCCCAGCCGCGGTGGCAGCACTCGAGCGCCTGGCGCATCACCTCGACGTTGCCGATCGCCTCGAAGCTGTAGTCGGCGCCTCCGCCGGTGAGGTCGACGATTTTCTGAACCGAATCTTTCCCATCCAGAAAATGCGTGAGGCCAAACTTTCGTGCCAGGGCTTCCCGCTTGGGATTGAGGTCGACGCCGATGATCATGTTCGCGCCTGCCAGCCGCGCGCCCTGCACCACATTGAGACCGATGCCGCCCAGGCCGAACACCGCCACGTTCGCGCCCGGCTCGACCTTCGCCGTGTTGATCACCGCGCCGATCCCGGTCGTCACCCCGCAGCCGATGTAGCAGACCTTCTCGAACGGCGCGTCCTCGCGGATCTTCGCCAGCGCGATCTCGGGCAGCACCGTGAAGTTGGCGAACGTCGAGCAGCCCATGTAATGGTGAAGTTTCTCTTTACCGAGAGAAAACCTCGACGTTCCATCCGGCATCACACCCTTGCCCTGCGTCGCCCGGATCGCCGTGCACAGGTTGGTCTTGCGCGACAGGCATGACTTGCACTGCCGGCACTCGGGCACGTAGAGCGGCACGACGTGGTCGCCCTTCTTCAGCGTCGTCACGCCCGGCCCCACGTCCACGACGATCCCCGCGCCCTCGTGGCCGAGGATCGCCGGGAAGAGACCTTCCGGGTCGGCGCCCGAGCGCGTGAACTCGTCGGTGTGGCAGATCCCGGTCGCCTTGATCTCGACCAGCACCTCGCCCGCCTTCGGGCCTTCGAGGCGCACCTTCTCGATCGTGAGCGGCGCGCCCGCCTTGTGCGCTACCGCCGCGCGTACGTCCAAGCTAGCCAGCGGCCTGCGCGCGGTAGAGGTGCGGGAACATGGCGCGCTTCGCCTCGTCGTCCAGCTCGGTCTTGAAGGTGTAGCGGTCCTTGAGGGCGATCGCCTTCGCCGCCGCCGGGTGCGCGCTGATCTCGTCCACTAGGCGCTTGACGTTGACGAGCTTCGCCGCGTGCTCGCCGAGGATGTTCGGCACCAGCCGCGCCCAGCCCCAGAGCGCCATGTCGACGACGGTGTAGGCGTCGCCCGCCATGTACTTGCTCTTCGCCAGGCGCGCCTCGACGATGTTCCAGTGGCGCAGCGCCTCGAACTCGTAGCGGTTGAGGGCGTAAGAGATCTTCTCCGGCGCATAGTTCTTGAAGTGCACGTACTGGCCGGTGAAGGGCCCGATCCCGCTGGCGACGAACATGAGCCACGACAGCGCCGGGCCGCGCTGCGCGGGCTTCGGCAGGAACTTGCCGGTCTTCTCCGCGAGGTAGAGCACGATGGCGTTGCTGTCGAACATCGTCATGTCGCCGTCGACGATGGAAGGCACCTTGGCGTTGGGGTTGATGGCGAGGTACTCGGGCTTGTGCTGCGCGCCCTTGCGCGTGTCGACGGGAATCGGCTCGTAGGCGAGCCCCATTTCCTCGAGGCACAGCGCCACCTTCATCGGGTTCGGGGCCGTGCTGTAGTAGAACTTGATCACTAGTTGCCTCCTATTCAATGCGCGTGTTCGATTGGCCGAGCGGCCGGGGGGAGACATCCTACAGCGCGCCGCGGCCAGGAACGCCGACCTCTCCCCGCAATCCGCGGCCCCTGCCCTGGATCGGCGGCCCCGGGTCGAGCGATTCCGGCAGGTCCGGCAGGCGCATCTCCCGCATGTACTGGACGACGTCGCAGGGCATCGGCGCGGATGTCGGCGCGAGCTCCGGACTAAGCGGCTCGTTCTCCGCCCCGGCGGCATAGCCCAGGGCCGCCACCGCGACCGCCTCGCTCTCTTCGCCATGGCGGCGCTTGACCTCGCGCCAATAGGGCTCCGGATCGAAGTCGAGGCCGCAGCGCTTGGCGCGTCCCAGGATGCGGAACGTCTCGACATAGCCGCGCATCAGCTTCACGTAGTCGGCGCGCTGCGCTTCCGGCAGGCGCTCGAGCGAGAGCGCGCTCTGTGCCCACACCGGTAGAGCAAGCAGCAAGCACAGCATCGCCGCGATAGCACTCTTCATTGCGGAAGCATGACTGCCGAATCCAGTACACCCACCCCCGAACAACGGTGTGGGCCGATGGTAGCCCGGCCCTAGCGCAGCCCGGCGTTGATCTTCTCCAGCATCGCCGAACCCGGGCACAGCTCCTTCTCGCCGAGCGTGTTGAACGCCGTCTCGTAGGTGTTGAGGTGGCCGTGAAGGTCTTCTGAGTCGGGCGCCACGTAGAGGAGGCCGGTGAGGACCTCGCCCTTGGCGGCGGCGCTGGCGATCATGGCGGTGGCGTTGATGCGGTCGCTCGGGTCGTAGTCTTCGTGCAGCTTCCGGAGCTTGAGGATGGCGCCATCGGCGCCGGGGACTTCGATGGTGCCGCCGGCGGAGTAGTCGACGGTGATGGCATCGCGGCTCGGCCAGAAGTCGAGGCGGTTTACCGCTTCGTTGTGCTCCCGGACGTAGTCGTAGCTCTTGGTACTGCCGGCGTGGTTGTTGAAGGCGACGCACGGGCTGACGACATCGATGAAGGCCGCTCCCTGGTGGGCGATGGCGGCCTTTACCAGCGGCACGAGCTGACCCTTGTCGCCGCTGAAGCTGCGCGCGACGTAGGTCGCGCCCATGAGCAGCGCCAAACTGACAGTGTCGATCGCGGAGTCGGCGTTGACCGCGCCCTTCTTCGCCTTGCTGCCTTTGTCCGCGGTCGCCGAGAACTGGCCCTTGGTGAGGCCGTAGACGCCGTTGTTCTCGAGGATGTAGGTCATGTTCACGCCGCGGCGCATGACGTGGGCGAACTGGCCGAGGCCGATCGAAGCGGAGTCGCCGTCGCCGGAGACGCCGAGGTAGATGAGGTCGCGGTTGGCGAGGTTGGCGCCGGTGAGGACCGACGGCATGCGGCCGTGCACGGTGTTGAAGCCGTGCGACTGGCCGAGGAAGTAGTCCGGGGTCTTGGAGCTGCAGCCGATGCCGGACATCTTGGCGACGCGGTGCGGCTGAACGTCGAGCTCCCAGAAGGCCTGGATGAGCGCGGCGGAGATGGAATCGTGGCCGCAGCCGGCGCAGAGGGTGGAGACCTTGCCTTCGTAGTCGCGGCGCGTGAAGCCGAGCTTGTTCTTCGGCAGCGTCGGGTGGTGGAGCTTGGGCTTGGCGATGAAGGTCATGCGGCCTTGTCCTTCTTGATCGGGCGGACGTTGAGCGCCGAGACGATCTCCGCGATTTCCTTCTGGATGAAGCGCGCGGTGATCGGCGTGCCGTCGTAGTGCAGCACGGAGATGAGCGAGGCCGGGTTGATGCCGGCGTCGTTGACGAGCAGCGTCTTCAGCTGCGCGTCGCGGTTCTGCTCCACCACGAACACCTTGGTGTGCGAGGCGACGAAGTCGAAGATCTCGTCCTGGAACGGGAAGGCGCGGATGCGCAGCGCGTTGATGAAGATGTCCTTCTTCGCGAGCGCTTCCAGCGCCTCGTGCATGGAAGGACTCGTGCTTCCGTAATAGATAACCCCGAAACGGGCGGGCTCCTTGGAGGCCGTCAGCACCGGCTTCGGCACCAGCGTCTTCGCGAAGTCGTGCTTCTTCAGCAGCCGCTGCATGTTGTACTGGTAGTCCGGCCCCGCCTCGGAGTACATGGCGTAGGGGTTGCGGCTCGTGCCGCGCGTGAAGTACGCGCCCTTGCTGGGGTGCGTGCCCGGATAGGTGCGGAACGGGATGCCGTCGCCGTCGACGTCGAGGTAGCGGCCGAAATCCTTGCCCGCCTCGAGCTCCGCCGCGGTCATCACCTTGCCGCGGTCGTAGGCGCGGCTGTCGTCCCACTTGAACGGCGCGGTGAGGCGCTGGTTCATGCCGATGTCGAGGTCGGTCATGAGGAAGATCGGCGTCTGCAGGCGGTCAGCGAGGTCGAGCGCCTCGGCGGCGAACTGGAAGCACTCGTTCGGGTCCTCGGGGAATAGCAGAACGTGCTTGGTGTCGCCGTGCGAGGCGTAGGCGCAGGTCGTGACGTCGGACTGCTGCGTGCGCGTCGGCATGCCGGTCGAGGGGCCGCCGCGCTGCACGTCGATGATCGTCACCGGGATCTCGGCGAAGTACGCGAGGCCGATGAACTCCTGCATGAGCGAAATCCCCGGGCCGCTCGTGGCGGTGAAGGCGCGCGCGCCGTTCCAGCCCGCGCCGGTGACGATGCCGATCGAGGCGAGCTCGTCCTCCGCCTGGACGATGGCGAACTTGTTCTTGCCCGTCGCCTTGTCGACGCGCATCTTGCTGCAGTAGAAGGTGAACGCTTCGGCGAGCGACGACGAGGGCGTGATCGGGTACCAGGCGCAGACCGTGGCGCCGCCGTAGACGCAGCCGAGCGCCGCGGCCGAGTTGCCGTCGATGAAGATCTTCTCGCCGACGTTGTAGGCGCGCTTGGTCTTCAAACCCAGCGCGTCCTTGAGGTGCTCGCGCGCGTAGTTCAGGCCGAGCTGCAGCGCGTTCAGGTTCGGCTTGAGGAGTTTCTCC
>DATNCP010000103.1:0-29484 GCA_035607175.1 Burkholderiales bacterium | reverse complement strand
AGAGCCTTCTTGGAAACCTTGCCGAACGTCGAGACCGGAAAGTCATCGCAGATGAGCAGCCGTTCGGGCAGCTTGAACTTGGCGATCTCCTTGCCCTTGAGGAACTCGACCAGATCGGGCAGGGAAAGATTGGAGTTGTTTTTCAGAACCACGCAAGCGCACATCTTCTCGCCGAGGCTCGGGTCGGGCACCGGCACGCAGGCGACGTTCTGCACCGCCGGGTGCGAGAGGATCAGGTTCTCGATTTCCTCGGCGCTGATCTTCTCGCCGCCACGGTTGATGAGATCCTTCTTGCGGCCCTCGACCACGTAGTTTCCCGACGGGTGGCGGCGCATCAGGTCGCCCGAGCAGTAGAAGCCGTCGGCGGTGAACTGGCGCGCGTTGTACTCGGGCACGCCGAAGTAGCCGCGCAGCGTGTACGGCCCGCGGCAGGTCAGCTCGCCGACCTCGCCGGACTTCACCTCGCGGCCGTCGTCGTCCACCAGGCGCACCTCGTCGTCGGCGCAGATCGGCCGGCCGCAGGTCTCGAGCTTCACTTCCTGCGGGTCGTCGAGGCGCACGAAGAAGAGCATGCCTTCCGACATGCCGAAATTCTCCTGCACGAAGCACGACGGAATCAGCTGATGGGTGCGGAGACGAACCTCGGGCTGCATCCGCTGGCCACCGCTCTGAATCAATTTCACCGACGATAAATTGAAACGACCGATGGACGGATCGTTGATCAGGCGAATCAGCAGCGCCGGCACTACCTTGATATGGGTGACTTTGTGTTTTTCGATCAGGCGGAACATCTCTTCCGGCCTGGTCGTCGGCGAGAGGACGACTTTCCCGCCCTGGAAGAAATAGCCCTGGACGCCGGGGCAGGCGAGCGGCAGGTTGTGCGCGATCGGCAGCGCGAGCAGCAGCACCGAGTCCTGCGTCACCTCGCAGACCGGCGCCGCGGTTTTTGAGTTGAAGGCGTAGTCGTTGTGCGTGCGCGGGATCAGCTTCGGAATGCCCGTGGTTCCGCCGGACAGCTGGAAGATGCACGGATCCGTCGGTTCAATGCGAATGGCGTCGAGGCTGCCTTTCCCCGGTTTTTGAATGAGTTCTTTCAACTGAGAAAGCGAAACGCAAAACCGCAAAGACTCGTTCTCCGCCTTCACCCGCTGGATCATCGGCTCGAACTCGAAGTCGCCCTGCCGCTCGGGATAGAAGCACGCCGTCGCGCCCGAGAGCCTCACGAACTGGCTGATCTCGGCAAACCGGTGCGTCGCCAGCGCCGCGATCGGGACCGCGCCGATTTTCTGCAGCGCGAAGTAGAGCAGTACGAACTCGGCGACGTTCGGCAGCGTCGGTACCACGCGGTCGAGTGGCTTCAGGCCCATCTCGAGGAGGTTGCGCGCGAGGTTGTCGCTCAGCCGGTCGATGTCGGCGTAGGTGTATTGCCGATCGCCGTCGACCAGAAAGATTCGTTTTGCGTATTTCTGAAAACAAGAACGAAATTCCTCGGCGAGCGACCTGCCCTGCCAGTAACCCTTCTCGCGGTAGCGGCGCGCGAATTCGGGCGGGAAGGGGACGACGCCGGGAAGGGGCATTACGTGGAGCTGGCGAAGCCGCCGTCGATGACGACGATCTCGCCGGTGACGAAGCGGTTGCCCTGGATCAGGCTCATCATGGTCTCGGCGACGTCCTCGGCGGTGACGACGCGCTTCAGCGGCGTCGCCTTGGCGCGCTTGCCCATCAGGTCCTCGTACTTGTCCTTCAGCATGCGCTTCATCCAGTCGCCTTCCATCCATCCGGGGGCGACGGCGTTGACGCGAATCTCGGGGCCGAGGTTCCAGGCGAGGGTCTTGGTCAGGTTGACGACCGCGGCCTTGCTCGCGGCGTAGGGCAGGGGCTGCGGGCCGGGGCGCAAGCCGACGATGGACGCCGTATTGACCACACAACCCTTGGATTCCTTCAATAAAGAAATACAAGCTCTGGTCACTTGGAACAGGCCGCGCACGTTGACCGCGAACACCTTGTCCCACTCCTCGAGCGAGAGGGTCTCGAGGTCCTTCGGCTTCCACGCCGCGGTCGTGCCGGCGTTGTTCACCAGGACATCCAGTCGCTTGAAGGTATTTTTGATGGCGGAAACCATTTCGCGCACGGCACGCTCGTCGGAGACGTCGCATTTGACGAGCAGGGTTTTCGCACCGGCCTTTTCAGCCTGCTTCGCGGTTTCACGCGCTGCGGCTTCGCTGGAGCTGTAGTTGATGCAGACGTCGTATCCCGCGCCGGCGAGGGCGAGCACCGCGGCCCGGCCGATGCCGGTCGCGCCGCCGGTGACGAGCGCTGCTTTTCTGGACGTCAAGCTGGAGGGTGCAATACGATGCGGTGAACAAGTTCATGTTCGATTCCGGCGCGGCATCTGTCAAGCAGATCGTGGTCGAGGGCGTGTCGCACACGTACCGGCCGGCGCGCGGGCGTGACGTCCTCGCCCTCGAGGACGTGTCGCTCGAGATCGCGC
Organism: Burkholderiales bacterium; assembly: GCA_035607175.1. GTDB lineage: Bacteria > Pseudomonadota > Gammaproteobacteria > Burkholderiales > SG8-39 > SCGC-AG-212-J23. Next base: position 26,993 of record DATNCP010000103.1, on the reverse strand, counting down.
CGCGCGAGTTCGTCGCGCTGCTCGGCCCCTCGGGCTGCGGCAAGTCGACGCTGCTCTATCTCATCGGCGGCTTCCTGCCCGTGGAGAAGGGCGCGATCCGCATCGAGGGGCAGCCGGTCGGCGCGCCGGGCCCGGACCGCGGCATTGTCTTCCAGCACTTCGCGCTCTTCCCCTGGAAGACGGTGCGCGCCAACGTGCGCTACGGGCTGGAGAAGATGGGCCTTGCGCGGGAGGAGCAGGAGCGGCGGGCGCAGGCGCAGATCGAGATGGTCGGCCTGAAGGGATTCGAGGAGAGCTATCCGTCGCAGCTCTCCGGCGGCATGAAGCAGCGCGCCGCGCTCGCGCGCACGCTCGCGGTCGACCCGAAGATGCTGCTCATGGACGAGCCCTTCGGCGCCCTCGATGCGCAGACGCGCAGCCTGATGCAGGCCGAGCTGCTCGCGATCTGGCAGCGCAGGCCGACCACGGTGCTGTTCGTGACGCACGACGTGCAGGAGGCGGTGCTGCTCGCGCAGCGCGTGGTCGTGATGTCGGCACGCCCGGGGAGGATCAAGGCGATCGTCGAGACGCGCCTCGACCGCGCCGATCCGCACATCTACCGCTCGCCAGCCTTCGCCGAGAAGGTCGACGAGATCTGGAACCTGGTGCGCGACGAGGCCCTCAAGGCGCAATGAGATACCTGCCGCTTCTGCTTCTCGCGCTCGCCTGGGAGGCGCTGGTGCAGCTCGGTCTCGTGTCGCGCGACCTGCTGCCGTCGCTCTCCGATGTGCTGAAGGCCGGATGGGTCCTGCTGCGCGAGGGCGATTTCTGGGGGAACGGCGCCGCCTCGCTGTATCGCGGCGGCGCCGGCCTCGCGCTCGCCATCGCCGTCGGCGCGGCGCTCGGCATCCTCATGGCATGGTGGCGCCTGCTCGATGCCTTCGTGGGACCGCTGGTCGAGGCGCTGTATCCGATGCCGAAGTCGGCGCTCATCCCGGTGACGGTGCTCTGGCTGGGCTTCGGCGACGCCTCGAAGGTCCTGCTCATCTTCCTCGGCTGCATGCTGCCGGTCACCCTTGCCGCCTACAACGGCGCGCGATCGTGCGAGCAGGCGCTCGTCTGGTCGGCGAGGAGCCTCGGCGCGAGCCGGCTGCGCGTGCTCTGGGACGTAGTGGTGCCGAGCGCGCTGCCCGAGCTGGTGAACGGCGTGCGCACCGCGCTGGCGCTGAGCTTCGTGTTGCTCGTGTCCTCGGAGCTGATCGTCGCCCGCGCGGGCCTGGGCTACCTGATCGGCTTCCTCGGCGAGGGCGGCGTCTACGACGCCATGTTCGCGGTCGTGCTGGTGGTGGCGTTCCTCGGCTTCTTCGCCGACCGGCTCTACCAGCGCGCGACGCGCAGGGTGCTCGCATGGCGCGAGTGATCCTGCGCCTTGCGCCGTGGATCTCGATCGTCGCGCTCGGCGCGGCCTGGGAGCTCTTCGCGCGCAGCGGCGCGGTGACGCCGTTCATGCTGCCCCGGCTGTCGGTGGTGCTCGAGCGGATCGGCAGCGACTCCGCTTCGGGCGAGCTGTGGCAGAACCTCGGCATGACGCTCTACCGCTCGCTGCTCGGCTTCTCGATCTCCGCGCTGCTGGGCATCGGGCTCGGTTTCGCGGTGACGCAGAACCGGCTCGCCCGCTGGCTGCTCGATCCGCTGGTCTCGGTCGGCTTCCCGATGCCGAAGATCGCCTTCCTGCCGATCATCACGCTCTGGCTGGGCTTCCACGACCTGTCGAAAATCTCGATGGTGGTGTTCGACGCCGTGTTCCCGGTCATCACCGCGACCATCGCCGCGACCGGCGGCGTCGAGCGTCACCTGCTCTGGTCGGCGCGCAACCTCGGCGCCCGGCCCCGCGAGCTGCTGAGCGAGGTGGTGTTTCCGGCGGCGCTGCCGCAGATCATGACCGGGCTGCAGGTGGCGCTGCCGATCGCGCTCATCGTCTGCATCGTCGCCGAGATGAAGATGGGCGGCATCGGCCTCGGCGGCGCCATGATCACGGCTTCGCGGTTCGCCGATTCGCCCGGCGTGTTCGCCGGCATCGTCGAGATCGCGCTCGCAGGCTACGTGCTGGTGAAGCTCATGGCGCTCGCGCGCCGCCGGTTGCTTGCCTGGCACCCCGAGGCGCTCGCGCCGGCCACGGTCTAGAATGAACTTGTTCATCCTTGGAGGAGGGAGCATGAAAGCAACGTTGCGTTTCGTCCTTGCATTCGCGGTGTCGCTCGCCGCCGGCGCCGCCTGGGCCCAGCCGGTCAAGATCCGCGTCGCCTACGTCGTGCCGGTCGCGAACTGGGCGTCGCTGCTGTTCGAGAAGCCGGGGCTCGCCCGCCACAACGGCAAGAGCTACACCTTCGAGGCGGTGCATTTTCAGGGCACGCCGCAGATGATCACCGCGCTCGCCAACAACGAGCTCGAGATCGCCGACCTCGCCTTCGCCTCGCTCGCCATCGCCGTGCAGAACGCCGGCATGGACGACCTGCGCGTCATCGCCGACGAGTTCCAGGACGGCGTCGACGGCTACTACAGCGACGAGTTCTTCGTCCTCAAGGACGGCCCGGTGCGTTCGATCAAGGACCTGAAGGGCAAGGTGGTGGCGACCAACGTCGCCGGCAGCGCAGTCGACATCATCATGCGCGCCGCCCTGCGGCAGAACGGCCTTGACGACCGCAAGGACGTGAGCACGATCGAGACCGCGTTCCCCAACATGAAGCCGACGCTGCTGTCCAAGAAAGCCGACGCGATCCCAGGCGTGATTCCGTTTGCCTTCGACCCGGAGCTGCGCGCCAATTCGCGGGTGCTGTTCACGCAGAAGGAGATCGTCGGCCGCACGCAGATGATCCTCTGGGCGGCGCGCTCCGGCGTCCTGCAGAAGAACCGCGCGGCGATGGTCGACTTCATGGAGGACGCGATCCGCGCCGCGCGCTGGTACCTTGATGCGAACAACCACAAGGAGGCGGTGGAGATCGCGGCTCGCGTCAGCAAGCGCCCGGCAGCGGCCTTCGACAAGTGGCTGTTCCTCAAGGCCGGGCAGAGCGGCGACTACTACCGCGACCCGAACATGCTGCCCGACCTCAAGGCGCTGCAGGAGAACATCGACCTGCAGCACCAGCTCGGGCTGGTGAAGGCCACCATCGACGTGCGCAAGCACGCCGACCTGAGCATCGTGCAGCAGGCCGCGCGGCGCGTGAAGTAGGTCGCGAATGAACGCGACGCGGTGCCGCCGGGCATGACCGGCGCGCAAGCGCTGCTGCGCGCGCTGCGCGCCATGGGCGTGGAGCGCATCTTCGCCTCGCCCGGCTCGGATTGGGCGCCGCTCTGGGAGGCGCTCGCCGCTCCGGGCGCCGCCGCCGATTTCCCTCAGTACATCTCCTCGCGCCACGAGGAGACCGCCGTCGGCATGGCGATGGGCTATGCCAAGGCGACGGGCAGGCTGCCAGCCGTCGTGCTGCACACCACCGTGGGAGCGCTGCACGCCGCGATGATGGTCCGGGCAGCCCTGCACGAGCGCATCCCGATGGTGGTGCTGGCCGGCGAGTCGGTCGAGTTCTCCGAGGGAAAGACCCGCGTCGGCCGGCAATGGCTGCGCCTGCTCGCCGACACTGGAGGACCGGCGCGGCTCATGGAAGGCTGCGTCAAATGGAGCTTCGGCCTCAACACGCCGGCGATCCTGCCGCAGACGATGCAGCGCGCCTGCCAGCTTGCCGTCGCCGCGCCGCGCGGGCCGGTTTTCGTTTCGGTTCCGGTCGAGCACCTCGTCCAGGAGGCGGCGAAGGAGCCGCCGGCCGCCACGCTGCCGTTACCCGCAGTTGCGAGCGACGATGCGCTCGGCGCGATTGCCGACGCCCTGAACGCCGCGCGCAACCCGGTCATCATCACGGAGGAAGCGGGGCGCGACCCCGCCGCGGTCGAGGCGCTGGTCGGCCTGGCCGAGAAGCTCGGCGCGCCCGTGTTCGAAGCGTGGCAGCCGTATTACGTCAACTTTCCGCGCAGCCATCCGCTCTCGGGCGGGGTCGCGTACGACGACATGCCGGAGATGCTCAAGGACGCCGACGCGGTGTTTCTCGCCGAGTCGGTGCTGCCATGGCATCCGCCTTCCAGCATTAGCGACAAGAAGGTGCTGATCCTCAGCGAAGACCCGGTGCGCCTGCGCCTGCCGTTCTGGGGCTTCCGGGCCGATGTCATCGCCACCGGTGATGTGGCGCCTTCGCTCCGACGGCTCGCAACGCGTATCGAGAAGCGGCAAGGCAGCGACTGGCCGGCGCGGCTCGCCCGGCGCCGCGAGCTGCTCGTCGCGGCGGGAAGGGGCGCGGGTACTAAGCCGGTGATCGAGACCGCCTGGGTCGGGCACGAGCTGAACGCGGTGCTGCCCGGCGACGCGGTGGTGGTGAACGAGACGATCACGCACCGCCTGGCGCTGCATCAGCAGCTCGAGCGGCTGGGCCCGGGCAGCCACTTCGAGGCGAGCTATGGCGGCCTCGGCGTCGGCCTGGGGCTGGCGCTCGGCGTGAAATGCGCACAGCCGCACCGCACCGTGGTGGCGACCATGGGCGACGGCGCGTTCCACTACAACCCCGTCGTCGCCAGCTTCGGCGCGTCGCAGGAGCACCGGCTGCCGATCTTCATCGTGCTCTTCAACAACGCCGGCTATCTGTCGCAGAAGACCGACGTCGGCAACTACTACCCGCAGGGCAACGCGATGAAGAGCGGCACGGCGATTGGCACGACGATCGGCCCGATGCCCGATTACACCCTCCTCGCGCGCGCCTACGGTGGCGTGGGAGAAGTCGTGGATAAGCCAGGCGAGGTCCGGCCGGCACTCCAGCGGGGACTCGCCGCGGTACAGAAGGGCCAGCTGGCGCTGCTCGATGTCCGCCTGAAACCGGTTTGAATCGATCGCACATCGCCAACATCCAGAACCCCGGCGCCTTCGACCTCGCGATGGGGGAGTTCACCAGGGGTCATTCGTGAAAAGCACCGCAGCACCCGATCCGAATACCCGCAAGCCCAAGTTCCGCCCGCCGCCGCTCGCCTGCGACGCGCATTGCCACATCTTCGGGCCCGCGGCGAAGTTTCCCTACGATCCGAAAGCGTCCTACCACCCGCCGGATTCGCCGTTCGAAGGCCTGCAGCGGTTACATAAGATATTGGGCCTTGAAAGAGCTGTAATCGTCCATGCGAGCTGCCACGGCGCCGACATGCGCGCCACGCTCGACGGCATCGCGCGCTCGAAGGGCGCCTATCGCGGCACCGCGATCATCGACGAGTCGTACACGGACAAGGATTTCCAGCGGATGCACGACGGCGGCATCCGCGCCGTGCGCTTCAACTTCGTGCAGCACCTCGGCGGCCGGCCGGGCATGGCGTTTTTCAAGAGGACAGTCGAAAGACTCCCATCGCTTGGCTGGCACCTGATCCTGCATCTTGACGCCACCGACCTGGTGGAGCTGAACGATGTTTTCCGCAAGATCCCGGTGCCGATGGTCATCGACCACATGGGGCGCGTGAAAGCCTCCGATGGATTGCGGCAGCAGCCCTTCAAGGTCCTCCTTGAGTGGATGCGAAACGACAAGTTCTGGGTGAAGATCTGCGGTGCCGAGCGTGTTTCCTCGAAGGGACCGCCTTTCGACGACGCCGTGCCCTTCGCTCGCGCGTTGATCGAGGCTGCGCCGGACCGGATCCTTTGGGGAACCGACTGGCCGCATCCCAACGTCGGCAAGCACATGCCTAACGACGGCGATCTCGTGGATCTCTTCCCGCTGATGGCGCCGGAACCTGCCCTGCAAAGGAAGATCCTGGTCGACAACCCGGCCCGGCTGTACGGCTTCTAGCCGGGGCTACTCCATGAACCAGCCGTGGCTCACGATGAGCGACTGGCCGGTGAGCGCGTTGGTCTTGAACGCCGCGAGGAAGAGCGCTGCTTCCGCCACGTCCTGAACGGTGGTGAATTCGCCGTCGACGGTGTCCTTGAGCATCACGTTCTTGATGACTTCCGCCTCGGTGATGCCCAGCGTCTTCGCTTGCTCCGGGATCTGCTTGTCGACGAGGGGCGTGCGCACGAAGCCCGGGCAGATGACGTTGGCGCGCACGCCGTGCTTCGCGCCTTCCTTGGCCACCACCTTAGCCAGCCCGATGAGGCCGTGCTTGGCGGTGACGTAGGGCGCCTTCAGCACCGAGGCCAGCTTGGAGTGCACCGAGCCCATGTAGATGATCGAGCCGCCGCGGCCCGACTTGTACATGTGCTGCAGGCAGGCGCGGGTGGTGAGGAATGCGCCGTCGAGATGGATCGCGAGCAATTTCTTCCATTCGGCGAAAGGGAATTGATCCAGCGGATGGACGATCTGGATTCCGGCGTTGCTCACCAGTATGTCGACGCCGCCGAACGCCGCCACCATGGCCGCTACGCCGGCGTCGACGGCCTCTTCATTGGCGACGTCCATCGCCACGCCGATCGCGTTGCCGCCTGCGGCCTTGATTTCGGCGGCGGTGGCATCCGCGGCCTGCTTGTTCAGGTCGGCGATGGCGACCTTGGCGCCCGCGCGCGCATAGGTGAGCGCGATCTGCCTGCCGATGCCGCTGGCGGCGCCGGTGACTAGCGCCGATTTGCCTTGCAGTTCCATCATGGAGCCATACTAACCTGCGGCAACGGCTACTTTGCGGCCGCTTTCCGCCAGGCGGCGGGCGGCACGCCGAACTCGCGCTTGAAGGCGCGATTGAAAGCGGCTTCGGACTCGTAGCCGCTGTGCTCGGCGACGCGCGCGATGGCTTCGCTGCCGGAACGCAGCGCGCGCGCAGCGAGCGCCAGGCGCCAGCGGGTCAGGTACTGCATCGGCGATTCACCCATGAGCGCGGTAAAGCGCTCCCCGAGCGCCGAGCGCGAAAGCGCGGCTTCGCGCGCCAGGCGCTCGACCGTCCAGGCTCGCGAGGGATCGGCGTGCAGCAGCGCGAGCGCGCGGCCGACGTGCGCGTCGCGGACCCCGGCGAGCCAGCCCTTGCCCTGGGGCGGCAGCGTGTCCATGTAGCGGCGCATCGCCTCGACGAAGAGGAGCTCGGCGAGCTTCGCCAGCATCGATCCCGCGCCGGGCTGCCCGGCGGCGGACTCGTGCACGCCGGCCTTGAGCAGCTCGCGCAGCAGCAGCACGCCGTCGCCCATGGGGATGCAGAGCATCCGCGGCAGCGCCTCGAACAGCGGACGGAACACGGCGCGGCTGCAGGCGAGATAGCCGCAGGTGAAGCGGGTCACCGCGCCGCCGCCGCCATAGCGCATGTGGAAAATGCTTCCCTGGAATCCGGAGCCCTCGGCGGCCGCGGCGTCCGCCTCCATGGGCGCGAGCTGCAGGTCGCTGCCCATCAGGTGCTTGCCCTCCTGCGGGAACAGGATCAGGTCGCCGGCCTTGGCGTGCTGCGCCTCGCCGCCGTCCACCAGACGGACCTTGCATGCGCCCTGGGTGAGGAAATGGAAGAACGCGACGTGCTCGGCGCCCGCGAGTTGCGCCCGCACGCTCGGCAGGCCGCATTCGCCGCGGATGCACCACGGCGCGGTGAACTCCGCGTTGAGGTAGACGGCGCCTTCGAGGCGCACCGATTTGAGGACGTCCGAGAGCGCATCCATGGAATTTCGATCAAGAACGGCGGCGTTTCGGCCAAGGCCGCTGGCCGACGGGTTCCGATACTAGCAGCCGTCCAACCAGAGGTGAGAAATATGAACAACGAAACGAGCTACAAGGGAAGCTGTTTTTGCGGCACCGTCCAGTTCACCGTCACCGGCGAGCCTGCGGCCATGGGCTATTGCCACTGCGAATCGTGCCGCACCTGGTCGGCCGGGCCCGTCAACGCCTTCACGCTGTGGAAGCCCGAGGCGCTGAAGATCACCAAGGGCGAGGGCAACATCGGCAAGTACAACAAGACGCCTCGCAGCGGCCGCCAATGGTGCAAGAGCTGCGGCGGGCATCTCTTCACCGACCATCCGCACTGGAACCTGGTCGACGTCTACGCCGCAGTCATTCCCGGCTTTCCGTTCAAGCCCGGCGTGCACGTCAATTACCAGGAGTCCAAGCTGCACATCAAGGACGGGCTGCCGAAGCTGAAGGATCTGCCCGCCGAGATGGGCGGCTCCGGCATCGCAATGGCCGCATAGCATAGAAATAGAATCAGGGGGATGCTGGAGCTCCGCCCGACCTGCGAGCACAGCAACAAGCCCCTGCCGCCGGCGTCGCTGGAGGCGCGGATCTGCACCTACGAGTGCACGTTCTGCGCCTCCTGCGCCGAGACGGTGATCGGCAACGTCTGTCCCAACTGCGGCGGCGGATTCGTCCCGCGCCCGATCCGGGAGATCCCGCCGGAAAAGCGGTAGTCCCGAAGTAAAATCGCCGCATGGCGAGGATCATCGGCGGCATCGGCACATCGCACGTCCCCACGATCGCGATGGCGTTCGACAAGGGCAAGCAGAACGATCCCGACTGGCAGCCGCTGTTCAAGGGCTACGAGGCGGTGGCGAAGTGGCTGGCCGAGAAGAAGCCCGACGTGCTCTTCTTCTGCTTCAACGACCACGCCACCACCTTCTTCTTCGATCACTACCCGACTTTCGCGCTCGGCGTCAGCGCCGAGTACCGTATCGCCGATGAAGGTCTTGGTGTTCGAAAAATACCGAGATTGAAAGGCGATGCCGCATTGGCACGGCACATCGCGCGCTCGTTGGTCGAGGACGAGTTCGACCTGACCCTCTTCCAGGACCTGCCGATCGACCACGGCCTGCATTCGCCCCTCACCATGATGTGGCCGACGCAGCCCGACTGGCCGGGGAAGGTGATTCCGCTGGTGGTCAACGTGCTGCAGCACCCGCTGCCCAAGCCCTCGCGCTGCTACAAGCTGGGGCAGGCGATCCGCAGGGCGATCGAGAGCTATCCCGAGGACCTCAAGGTGGCGATGGTCGGCACCGGCGGGCTTTCGCACCAGATGATCGGCGAGCGCGCCGGCTTCAACGACGAGAAGTGGGACCGCGAGTTCCTCGACCTGATCGAGAAGGATCCCGAGCGCCTCGCAAAGATGACCATCGACGACTTCGCGCGCCTCGGCGGCAACGAGGGCGCGGAAGTGATCATGTGGCTCATCATGCGCGGCGCGCTGCGCAAGGACGCGAAGAAGCTGCACCAGAACTACTACCTGCCGATGACGACGGCCATGGCCGTGGCGCTCTTTGAGTAAGTACGTCTTCAACCTGGAGATGAGCGCGAAGGGCCTGCGCCTCAATCGTTTTCTGAACGGCCTGGTTCACGAGAAAAACCGGAAGAAATTTCTCGACCAGCCCGAGGAAGCGATGCAGGGCTTGTCCGACGCCGAGAAGGACATGGTGCGCCGCCTCGACTGGAAGGCGCTGATGGACTACGGAGCGAGTTTCTTCTGCCTGGAGAAGCTCGCCCGCGCCAAGGGCGTCTCCAACCCGCAGATGGTGGCGGCGTTCCGGGGCGAATCGCTCGAGGCCTTCCTCAAGACGCGCCGCGTGCCCGGGGCGCGATGAAGCTGAAGACGCTGCTCGGCGACTACCCGGTGACGAAGCAGTTCAAGGCGCGCACCGAGCGTTTCGAGTTCGCGACCTTCCCGGGCAGCGTCGCGACGCAGTTCAAGCGCGTGGTGCGCGACCTCGAATTCGACGTCGCCGAGGTGGCGATCATGACCTTCCTCATCGCCAAGGCCTACGGCAAGCCCTACCGGCTGCTGCCGTTCGTGGTGATGGCGAGGTTTCAACATCCGCACCTGGCTTTCTCTCCCGAATTGAATCCTTCCCTGAAGCCCGAAAATCTCGCCGGCAAGCGCGTCGGTGTCCGCTCCTACTCGGTGACCACCGGCGCCTGGATCCGCGGCATCCTCGCCGAGGACCATGGCGTCGACCTGTCGAAGATCCGCTGGGTCACGTTCGAGGAGGCGCACGTCGCCGAATTCCGCGACCCGCCGAACGTCGAGCGCGCGCCGGCCGGCAAGGAGATCATGGCGATGCTGCTCGCCGGCGAGCTCGACGCCGCGATCCTCGCCGCGGCGCCGACCGATCCGAAGCTGAAGCCGCTCATTCCCGACCCCGAAGCCGCGGGGAAGAGGTGGGGCGAGAAGCACCACGCGATCCAGCTCAACCACCTGGTGGGGGTGAAGAACACGGTCTCGCCCGCCGTGGCGGACGAGGTTTACGGATATCTTGTAAAGAGCAAGGAAGCGGCGGGAAATCCGCCGATGCTGCCGCACGGCCTCGAGGCCAACCGCCGCAACCTCGAGGTGGCAATCGACTGTGCCCATAAACAAAAGCTGATCCCGCGGCGATTCAGCGTGGAGGAGCTCTTCGAATGAAAAGAATCGCCGGATTGATACTGATGCTGCCGCTGCTTGCAGCAGCGCAGGCATTTCCGACCAAACCGATCCGCATCGTGCTGCCGTTCGGGCCGGGTGGCGTCGCCGACATCACCACGCGCACCATCGCGCCGCACCTTTCGAGCGGCCTCGGCCAGCAGGTGGTGGTCGAGAACATGCCCGGCGCGGGCGGTATCCGGGCTTCCAGCGAGGTCGCGAAGGCCGAGCCCGACGGCCATACGCTGCTGCTGCTCACCAACGGCAACGCGGTCAGCCAGGCGCTATTCAAGTCGCTGCCCTACGACCCGATCAACGACTTCGCCATGGTCTCCACTGTCGGCTACTTCAGCCTGGTGATCGTCACCGGCGCCAGCTCGAAGTACAAGACCCTGAAGGACGTCCTCGACGAAGCGAAGAAGAACCCGGGCAAGCTGAATATCGGCACCATCACGCCGGGCGGCACGCAGCACCTCGCGGGCGAGCTGTTCCGCTCCACCGCCGGCATCGATGCGCTGGTCGTGCCGCACAAGACGACAGGCGAAGTGGTCATCGGCGTGCGCCAGGGCTCGCTCGACATCGGCGTCGATTTCATCGCGCCGCTCGTCGCCGGCATCAAGGCCGGCGATCTACGGGCGCTGGCCGTGAGCGCCGGCAAGCGTCAGCCCCAGTTGCCCGACGTGCCCACCGCAATTGAAGCCGGCGTCAAGGGGTACGACGTCGCTTCCTGGAACGCGCTCGCCGCGCCGGCCAGGACGCCCGCGGCGGTGATCAAGCGCATCCACGCCGAACTCGAGAAGGCGCTCAAGGCGCCCGACGTGCAGAAGCGCTTCGCCGAGCTCGGCGTCGAGCCGCGTCCGAGCAGCCCGGAGCAGCTGAAGGAGTTCTTCATCAGCGAGTCGAAGCGCTGGACCCGCGTGGTCGAGGCGGCGAAGATCCCGAAGCAGTAGCGCAGCATGATCGACCTAGGGCGTCGACGGGTTCTCGCCGGCACGGCCCTGGCGGGCGTCCTGTCACAGCTTCCTTCCGCGGCCAGGTCCGCGGAAGACCCCCTCACGACGCGCCCGATTCCGCACGGCGGGGAGAGAATCCCGATCGTCGGCATCGGCACCGCGGTGATCTTCGACTACCAGGACGATCCTGCGAAGCAGGCGGCGCGCAGCGAGGTGATCAAGGCGCTGGTCGCGGCCGGCGGCAGGCTGATCGACACGGCGGCGGGCTACGGCAGCGCGGAAGACAGGCTGGGGGAGATCGTCGCGGCACTTGGGGTGCGGGACAAGCTGTTCCTTGCCACCAAGTTCTCCTATCACCTGGATCGCGCCGCCGCGACGGCGTCGATGCGCGCTTCGCTGCAGCGCTTGAAGACGAACCGCGTCGATCTCATGCAGGCCTGGAATGTCACCGACGGCGGCTACAAGCTGGATCTGCTGCGGGAATGGAAGCAGCAAGGGCTTTGCCGCTATTTCGGCATCACGACCAGCCAAGAGCGTTCGTACGACGCGATCGCCAAGGTGCTGGTGCGCGAAAAGCCCGATTTCTTCCAGGTGAACTACTCGCTCGGCGCCCGCGAAGCGGAGAAGGTCCTGCTGCCTGCGGCCCGCGATGCGGGGGCGGCGGTGCTCGTCAACCTGCCCTTCGGGCGGAACTCTCTTTTCCGCAAGGCGGGCAACAAACCGCTGCCCGATTTCGCGGCCGAGTTCGGCGCGAAAACATGGGCGCAATTCTTTCTCAAGTTCATCCTCTCGCACCCGGCGGTGACCGCCGTCATCCCCGGCACCGACAAGCCCGAGTACATGCTCGACAACCTCCAGGCGGCCCGCGGCGCGTTCCTGGACGCGGCGATGCGCAAGCGCATCGTCCAGTACTGGGATTCGCTCTCCTGACCTGGCGGTGCCGGCGATAGGACTTTGGTCCTACTCCCTTGCCACCCGAAAAGGCGCACGATATGGACCAAGAGGAGGGTCACATGAAACGGTACGGCGCAGAGTTTCTCGGCACGTTCTGGCTCGTTCTCGGCGGGTGCGGCAGCGCGGTTCTTGCGGCTGCTTTCCCGAACGTTGGCATAGGCCTGCTCGGCGTTTCGTTTGCATTCGGCCTGACCGTCCTGACGATGGCCTATGCCATCGGCCATATCTCCGGCTGTCATCTGAATCCGGCGGTCTCGATCGGCCTGTGGGCGGGCGGCCGGTTCCCCGCCAGCAGCCTCGCGCCGTACATCGCAGCCCAAGTGCTCGGCGCAATCGCTGCGGGCGCGGTGCTCTACGTCATCGCCAGCGGCGCGGCCGGCTTCGATGTCACCAAGGGCTTTGCCTCGAACGGCTATGGTGCGCATTCGCCCGGCGGCTACTCCCTGCTGGCGGCGCTGGTCACCGAGGTGGTGATGACCATGTTCTTCCTCCTCGTCATCCTCGGTTCCACCGACAAGCGCGCCCCCGCGGGTCTTGCTCCCATCGCGATCGGCCTCGCGCTAACACTGATCCACCTGATCAGCATCCCGGTGACCAACACTTCGGTCAACCCGGCGCGAAGCACGGGTGTCGCGTTCTTCGTCGGCGACTGGGCCATCGCGCAACTGTGGCTGTTCTGGGTCGCGCCGATCGCCGGTGCCCTGCTCGGCGCAGCGGCCTACCGCTTTATCGCTGCGGAGAAGGGCGCGCTCTTTGCGGCCGGATCGCTCGACGAGGACGAGGTCGAGGCGGCCAGGCACTAGGGCTACTTCAGGGTCTTCGCGAGGAAGTCCATCGTCCGCTTCCAGGCGATCTCGGCGGCCTTCGGGTTGTACTCGAGCATGTCGAGCTTCTTCTCGTCCGCGGTCTCGTTGGCGAAGGCGTGCTTGGCGTCGTAGCGGTGGAACTCGAACTTCACGTTCGCCGCGCGCAGCTTCTTCTCCAGCTCGTCGACCTTGCCGATCGGGAACGCCTGGTCGCGCGTGGCGAAGTGGCCCAGCAGCGGCGCCTTGATCTTCGAGGCGTCGACGTACTCGAGCGGCGGGAAGCCGTACCAGACCACGCCGGCGTCGGCCTCGGGCACGTTGACCGCGGAGAGGACCGTTAGCGCGCCGCCCATGCAGAAGCCGGTGACGCCCACCTTGGGACTCTCTTTTTTCAGAAACTGAACCGCACCCCGGACGTCCTGCCCGGCGGCGTCGCCGAAGTTGAGCCCCTTCATCAGGTGCTCGGCTTCCTTCGCATCGACGGTCGCCTTGCCGCGATAGAGGTCGGGCACGAGCGCTCGGTAGCCGGCGGCGGCGAGCTTGTCCGCCACGCCGCGGATCTGGTCGTTCATGCCCCACCATTCCTGGATGACGACGATTCCCGGACCCTTCTCCCCCGCCAGATAGCCATTGACGCTCTTGCCGTCGGGACGCTTGAAGCTCACGGACTTGCCCATTCGTTCCTCCTCACTCGGATAGCCACTTCATCTTCGCAAAGGCCGGCTCGCTTTGCCACTCGATTTCTTCTTCCGATAGCCAGGATCGTTCCCAGGGATGGTCGAGCTGGCTTTCGTACGGCGGCCGTTCGGGGCGCGCGCCGGCGGCCCATTCCGCCATGTGCCGCGCCTCGGTGGCGTCCAGCCGGAAGCTGAAGCCGAAGCCGACCTTGCCTTCCTCGGTCAGCACTCGCGCGACGAGCGCCTCCTCGCCGGTGGCGAGGCGCAGCGACTGCACGTGGGTGAAGGCTATCGGAATGGGGTGAGACCGCTGCGGGTGACCCGGCCGTAGAGCTCGCGGCCGAGGGTCTGCTCGCAGAACTCCGCGGTGGCGAGCAGGCCGTCGAGGTTGACGCCGGTCGAGATGCCCATCGACTCGAAGAGGTTCACCAGGTCCTCGGTGCAGACGTTGCCGGTGAAGCCGTCGCCGTACTTCACCTTCGCCGGATGGCCGCCGACGCCGCCGAACGAGGAATCGAACCAGCGCACGCCGGCCTCATAGGCGGCGACGTAGTTCACCAGCCCGGTGCCGCGCGAATCATGGAAGTGGGCAATGGGCGTGACGCCTTTCAGATTCGAGAACATGGCCTTCACCGCGGCGGGCGTGGCGGTGCCGATCGTGTCGCCGAGCGCGACGTGCGTGACGCCGAGCGAGGCGAACTTCTCGACGTCCTTCAGCACTGAATCGGGGTCGACCTTGCCTTCGAACGGGCAGCCGAAGGCGACCGAAACCGTCCCGACCATACGGAAGCGACCCTTCGCCGTGCGCGCCATCTCGGCGACGTTCTCCCACTGCTCGCCGCGCGTGGCGTTGAGGTTCTTCTTCGAGTGCGAGCGCGTCGCCGAGACGAGCAGGCTGATTTCGTTGGCGCCGTAGCCGGCATCCAGGTCCTCGAGAGCGCGCTCGACCGCGCGCACGTTCGCGCAGGTCGCCTTGTAGAACGTCTTTGTCCTCTTTTCCAGGGATTTCATTAACTCACTGGCATCGGCGAACTGCGGAACGACTTTGGGATTTGAATAGGACGTCGCTTCGACCCGGGGGAATCCCAAACTGGCGAAGCGCTCCACCAGCGCGCGCTTGGTCGCGGTCGGCACGAAGCCGGGCTCGTGCTGCAGCCCGTCGCGCGCGAAGCATTCGCAGAGGGTCACGTCCACGGTTGACAGTATCGGCGGCGATAGTTTACGGTGTCAACTATGTCCTGGATCGTCGAGCCGCGCGACCCGCGCACGCAGTCCGAAGGCGTGGTCGCGGGCTACGCGCACACCGCGCGGCGCTGGCCGTCGCAGCCGCTGGTGGTGCGGCCGCACGACACGGGCGAGCTCTCCGGCCCGGCGAAGCTCGAGCGGCGCCTGCCGCCCTCGAAGGCCGATCTCGCGGGCCGCGGCGCGAACCGCGCTCTGGGCCAGCTCATTCATTTGCGCGCGCGCGTGGTCGACGAGGATGGCGCGCCGGTGCCGGGCGCGCTGGTCGAGATCTGGCACTGTAATTCCGCCGGCAAATACCTGCATCCCAACGACGCGAGCGACTCGCCGCCCGATCCCAATTTCCACGGCAACGCGCGGCTGATCGCCGGCGACGGCGGCCTGGTGGAGCTGCGCACCATCAAGCCCGCCGCCTATGCGGTGCCCGATACCGACGGCTGGTGGCGCCCGCCGCATGTCCATTTCTCGGTCTGGGGCAGGGTCTGGCTGTCGCGCCTGGTCACGCAGATGTTCTTTCCGGGCGATCCGCTCAACGACCACGATGCGATCCTCAATGCGGTGCGCGACCCGGAAGCGCGGGCGCGCTGCATCGCGCGTCTTGCGCCGACCACGCGCGGACCGGCGAACGCGCTGGTCTACGAGTATCAGCTCGTGGTGCGCGGCCGCAAAGCCGCGCCGCGCATGCCGTGACGCGCCTCGCGCCCACCGCCGAGATGACGCTCGGGCCGTTCTTCCCGCGCGAATTCGCGCAGGGGGCGAACGACTTGACGGTCGTCGCCGGCAAACGGGCCGAGGGCGAGGTGATCGAGATCACCGGCCGCGTCACCGAGCTCGACGGCAAGCCGCTCGACAACGTGGTGGTCGAGATCTGGCAGGCCGACGCCAAGGGCCGCCACGACAATCCGGACTTCTTCGGCTGGGGCCGCGCCGCGACCGACGCCAAGGGGGTCTACTCGTTCAAGACCATTCGACCGGGGCCGGTCCAGGGGCGGGCGCCGCACATCAATTTCCTGATCCTCTATTCGGGACTGATGCGACAGCTGCAGACGACGATGTTCTTCGAGAGGGTTTCCGATCCGGTCCTCGACCTCGTGAAGCATCGGGATCGCCTGGTGGCCAAAAAACTTTCTTCTCAGTCATTTTCGTTCGACCTGCGCCTGCGCGGAGACGACGAAACGCCGTTCTTCGATGACTGAGATCCGCGAGCTGATTTCGTACCGGCTGCACACGGTCGCAAACCTGCTCTCGCGCGGCGCCGAGCTGCGCTATCGCCGCGAGTTCGGCGTCAGCCTCTGGGAGTGGCGCACCGTCGCGCTGCTCGGCGCGGTGAGCGAGCCGCTCTCGCTCAACCACCTCGCGCACTCGGCCGGCATCCACAAGAGCCAGATGAGCCGCGTCGTCTCGGGGCTGACGCGGCGCAAGCTGGTGCTGCGCGCCGCCAGCTCGACCGACGGCCGCGGCGTGCAGCTCACGCTGAGCAAGGCCGGGCGGCGGCTCTACGAGGGGTTGATCAGCGCCGCGACGGAGCGCGACGAGACTTTCAACAATTGCCTGTCCAGGAATGAAAAGGAAGTCCTCGCGCGTTGCCTGTCGAAGCTCGCCGGCCAGGCGCGCGAGCTGATCCAGAAAGAGAAGGCCCGGTGAAGACGCGCATCACCGAGCTGCTGGGCATCGAGCATCCGATCTTCCAGGCGGCGATGAGCTGGGCGTCATCGAACGCGCCGCTCATCGTTGCCGTGTCGAATGCCGGCGGGCTGGGCGTTCTCGCAGCGGGACCCATGCGAATCGAGGATTTTTCCCACGTGGTCAAGGAAATCCGCGCGAAGACCAAAAAGCCGTGGGGTGTGAACATTCCGCTCAACGGCAAGCACGCCGCGGCGCTGCTGCAAATCGCCCTGGAAGAAAAAATTCCCGTCATGGTCGCCTCGCAGGGCGGGCCGCGCGAGCACCTCGCGCGCTTCCGCTCGGCAGGCACGAAGTGGCTACACGTGGTGGCGTCGGTCGAGCACGCGCAGAAAGCGGAAGCGGCGGGCGTCGACGCGCTGGTCGTCGACGGCGCCGAGGCGGGCGGGCATCCGCCGCCGTCCCAGGTCGGCACCATCGTCCTCGTGCGGCGCGTGGTAAAGGCGACGAAGCTCCCCGTGGTCGCGAGCGGTGGCGTCGCCGACGGCGCCGGCGTCGCCGCGCTGCTCGCGCTCGGCGCGGATGCAGTCCAGCTCGGCACGCGCTTCATCGCCACGCCCGAGGCGAGCGTGCACGAGAACTACAAGAAGGCCGTGCTGGCCGCCGAGGTTCAGGACACCTGCCTCGTCGGCCCGCGGTCGCTGCCGATTCGCCAGATCAAGAACGCTTTCTCGTCGAAGTGTGAATCGTCTTCGCCCTCCCAGCTGGAGGAGATCTTCAATAGCTCGTCCCTGAAGAAAGCGGCATTGGAGGGCGACGTGGAGTGGGGCAAGGTCGAGGCCGGGCAGAGCGCCGGGCTGATCGACGACATCGTGCCGGCGGCGGAGCTGTTCCGCCGCCTGGTGCGCGAGACGGAAGAAGCGAGGAGGAGGCTCGCATCCCTATGAAACTCCTGGTCGAGAACCGCGACAAGGTTCGCATCCTGACGATGAATCGCCCGGAGAAGCGCAACGCGCTCGACTCCGAGCTCACCCAGGAGCTGCTCAAGCAGCTGCGGGTCGCCGACGCCGAGGATGCGGTGGACGCGATCGTGCTCACCGGCGCGGGGCAGGCGTTCTGCGCCGGCGCCGACCTCTCCGAGTTCAAGGAGCTCAAGGATCCGCAGGCGGCCGAGGCGCGCGCCGAGCTGACCATGCAGCTGCATCTGGTGTTCTCGAAGATGACCACGCCGGTCGTCACAGCGATCAACGGCGCGGCGATGGGCGGCGGCGCGGGGCTCGCGCTGGCCGGCGACCTGGCGGTGATGGTCCGCGGCGCGAAGATCGGTTATCCGGAAGCGAAGCACGGCATCGTCGCCGCGATCGTCATGGCGAACCTGGTGCGCCAGATCGGCCCGAAAGCGGCGTTCGAGCTGGTCGCGCTGGGCGAGGGGATCGACGGCGAGCGCGCGCTGGCGCTCGGCATGGTGAACCGCGTCGTCCCGGAAGGACAGCTGATGGACGAGGCGCTCTACCTGGCGACCAAGCTCGCTTCGCTGCCCAAGGCGGCGATGGCGCAGACCAAGCGCCTGTTCTACGAAGTGCTCGACCTGCCGCTGGAAGAGTCGCTGAAGCGGGCGCGCGAGGTGAACCGGAAGATGCGGGGCTTCGGCAAGCCGTGAAGCCGCTCGAGCAGCTGACGGTCCTCGACCTTTCGCGGGTGCTGGCGTGCCCGTTCGCCTCGATGGTGCTGGCCGAGCTCGGCGCGCGCGTGATCAAGGTCGAGCAGCCGGGCAGCGGCGACGAGACGCGGGCCTTCGAGCCGCAGCTCGCGCAGGACAGCGCCTACTACTTCGCCTGCAACCGCTCCAAGGAGTCGATCACTGTCAACCTGCGCTCGGCCGAAGGCAAGAAGATCGTCCGCGAGCTCGCCGCCAAGGCCGACGTCGTGGTCGAAAACTTCCCGGTTGGAACACTCGCACGATACGGATTGGATTTTTCATCACTCTCTTCTCTCAATCCCCGCCTGGTCTATGTCTCGTGCACCGGCTTCGGCCAGACCGGCCCGTACGCGGAGAAGAAGGGCTACGACACCGTCTTCCAGGCGATGGGCGGGCTGATGAGCCTCACCGGCGAGAAGGGCGGCGGCCCGGTGAAGCCCGGGCTGCCGGTCGCCGACCTTACGTCGGGACTCTGGGTGGCGATCGCCATCCTCGCCGCGCTCGCCGGGCGAGCGCGCACCGGCAAGGGCTGCCACATCGATTTCTCGATGCTCGACGGCCAGGTGGCGCTGCTCACGCTCGCCGCCGCCAGGTTCTTCGCCTTGAACGAAGTTCCGCCGCGGCTCGGCACCGAGCACCCCGGGCGCGTGCCCTCGGCCACGTTCCGCTGCAAGGACGGCAAATACGCGCACATCACCGCGAGCGATCAGCACTGGGCGCCACTCTGTTCTGCCCTCGGGATTGATGGGAAGGGCCTGGAGAGCAATGAGATTCGCGTCGAACGGCGTGAAGAAGTCATGAAAGCCATGACGGCGAAGATTGAAAAACTGAACCGGCATGAGCTGATCGAAAAGCTCGACGCCGTCGATGTACCGATCGGCCCGGTGAACGACGTCGCCGAGATCCTGGGCGATCCGCACGTGCGCGCGCGGCGCCTGGTCGGCAGCTTCGACTATCCTGGCGTCGGAGAATTCAAGGCGCTGGCGCTGCCCTACAAGTTCCTCGGCTGGGACGCGCCCGAGATCGGCCGGCCGCCGACGCTCGGCGAGCACACCGAGAAGATTCTCGCTTCGCTGGACTATTCGGCCGAGCAGATTGCCCAGCTGCGGGAGAAGCGCGCGATATGACGGTCGAGCTCTCGCTGCGCGACGGCGTGGCCGTCCTATCATTGAATCGTCCGGAAGTCCGGAACGCTCTCAACCTCGAGATGTGCGAAGCGCTTCTGGAAGCCACACGGAAACTCGATGCAAGGCTGGTCTTCGTGCGCGGCAACGGGCCGGTGTTCTGCGGCGGCGCCGACGTCAAGGAGCGCACCGGCAAATCCGAGCAGTGGGTACGCGAGCGGCGGCTGAAGGCCTTCGCCGCCTACGAAGCGCTCGAGGCGCTGCCGATGCCGTGCATCGCGCTGGTGCACGGCGCGGCCATCGGCTCGGGATGCGAGATCGCCGCGGCGTGCGACTTCATCGTCGCCACCCCGGAGGCGATCTTCCGCACACCCGAAGCGCAGCGCGGCACGGTCGGCGCGACGCAGCGCCTGCCGCGCATCCTCGGCAAGCGACTCGCCAAGGACCTGATGTTCACGGGTCGCGACCTCGGTGCCGAGGAAGCTCGCGCGGCAGGGTTCGTTTCGAGAATCGCTGCAGACCTCGACGGCGAAAGGCGGGAGATCGAAAAAGCGATCCTCAAGGCACCGCCGCTCGCCTTGAAGCTGGCCAAACGTTCCATAGACCAGGGCATCGAGCTCGACCCCAAGGGCGCGCGCGAAGTCGAGATCGGGGCGATCGAGGAGCAGTTCGCCTCGGGACAGTGGATGGGCAAGCCGTGAGCTGGAAGGCGCAGACCCTCGGAGAAGTGCTCGCCAGCCGGCAGGGCGAAGCGCTGGTGACTCGCCTGGGGCGATTCACCTATCAGCAGCTCTTCGAAACCGCAAAGGGCGCCGCCGGCGCCATGCAGGCGATGGGCATCGGCCGCGGCGACCACGTCGGCATCCTGATGGGCAACGACGAAAAGTGGCTCTCGCTCTTCTTCGGCGCGGCGCTGATCGGCGCGGTGACCGTGCCGGTGAACACGCGCCTGAAGAGCGACGAGATCCGCTATTGCATCGAGCAGGCGGACTGCGAGGTGCTGTTCTACGTCGAGCGCTTCCTCGGCATCGACTTCGCGCCGATGGTGCGCGGCCTGAACATCGGCAAGGTCGAGGTATCCCGCGCCGTTCCGCAGGGGAAGTTCTCGCCGGTCAAGGTCGAGCCAGGCGATCTGCTGCTCATCCAGTTCACTTCCGGCACGACCGCGCATCCCAAGGGCGCGATGCTCACGCACGACAACATGCTGCGCGATGCCTGGGCGGCGGGCGCGCGGGTCGGCATCCTCAGCGACGACCGCTACTTCAACTGCCGGCCGTTCTTCCACGTCGCCGGGTCGACGCTCTCGGCGCTGATGTCGCTCGTCGCCGGCGCCTGCCTGGTGACGCTCCCGACCTTCGAGGCGGGCGCCGCGCTCGAGCTGATGGAGCGCGAGCGCTGCACGCTCGTCTCGGGCAACGACACGATCTTCCAGATGCTGATGGGCCACGAGGATTTCCCGAAGCGGAAGCTGTCGTTGCGTGGCGGCTGGGCGGCGGCGGGGCCCCAGACCATGCGCAGGATCATCGACGTGCTCGGCGCGAAGGGCATCTGCGCTGCCTACGGCCTTTCGGAGGCGTCGCCCAACGTGGTGATGAGCGACTGGCGCGATCCCGAGGAGCTGCGCGTGAATGGCTTGCCGAAGCCCCACGACGGCGTCGAGGTGCGAATCCAGGACGGGGAAATCCAGGTGCGCGGCTGGAACGTCATGAAGGGCTACTACAACAACCCGGAGGCGAACGCCAAGGCCTTCACCGCCGACGGCTGGCTGCGCACCGGCGATCTCGGCGAGCTCACCGCCGACGGCCGGTTGCGCATGGTCGGGCGGCTGAAGGACGTGTTCCGCGTCGGCGGCGAGAACGTCGCGCCGGCGGAGGTGGAGGAGGTGCTGCTCGCGCATCCGGCGGTCGAGACCGCGCAGGTGATCGGCGTCCCTGACACAAGGCTCGGCGAAGTGCCATGTGCATACGTCACACTCAAAGCCGGTTCCTCTGCGACAGAATCCGAGCTCGTAGCGTGGACGAAAGAGAAATGCGCCAACTTCCGCGTGCCGCGCTACCTGCGGATCGTCGCGGATTTCGAGTCGATCGGCATGACGGCGAGCGGCAAGGTGCAGAAGACCAAGCTGCGCGAGCACGCGGTGCGCGAGTTCAACCTCGGATAAGGGAGACGGTATGCGTATCGCTGCAATCATGCTGAGCTTCGGCCTGCTTTCCGGCTGCGGCACGATGGACTTCAAGCCGGCCGAGTACCCGCTGCGGGACGGCCTTATCCCGCCATTCAACGTCGCCGGAACGGTCTCTGTTTCCAACGTGCAGCCGGCCGACGGTGAGTTCATCGTTTATTCCTACGGCCCGACGAAGCTCGCCTCCAACTTGAAGAGCATCACCGACGTCATGGTCGCGCAGACGCGCAAGGAACTGGAGAAGAACGGCCGCCCGGCTGGCGGGGCGGCCAAGTCGATTGACCTGCGGGTGGATTCGTTGCTGAGCGAGTACACCGGCGCACTCTTTTACCGCAGCAGCATCGTTTTCCAGGCGAGGCTCGGCAACGGACAGACGCTCGATTTCAAGGTCCCGCATAGCAGCGGCAGCCCACATCAGAACCTGAACGGCAACATCGCCGAGGGTGTCATGACGATGCTCCGGGACGAGCGGGTGAGGGCCTATCTCGGGAGTTGAGTTCGCGCTCGGCGCGATGCTGTTCTTCGGGCTGGGCGATCTCGTCTACAAGCGCGGCGCCGCGGCCGGCGCGCAGGCGCACCAGTTTCTGATGGTGCAGTCGTGGGTGTTCACGCCTTCCGTAGTGGCGTACGCCATCGCCACCGACTCGTTTCGCTTCGTCGCCGGCTCCGCCTGGGGCGCCCTGGCGGGCTTCTTCATCCTGATCGGCTTCTACAACTTCGCGCGCAGCCTCGCCTCGGGCTCGATCAGCATCAACGCGCCGGTGTTCCGCCTCAGCTTCGTCCTCACCGCTGCGCTCGCGATCGCGTTGCTCGGCGAGCCGCTCACGGCGTACAAGGTCGCCGGCATCGCGCTCGCGCTGGCGGCGGCGTGGCTGCTGCTCGGCGCGCCGGCGCCGGGCGGCGCGCGTGAGAGCCGCTCCGCGCTGGTCCGCGTCCTCGTCGCGACGATTGCCGTAGGCCTCGGCAATTTCGTCTACACCCTCGGCCTGCGCGCTGGCGCGACGCCGGGGTCGCTGATCGTCGCGCAGGCCGCCGTCGTGGTCACGCTCGCGACCGCGTTCGTGGTCTTTCTCGATCGCCGCATCGCGCCCTCCGCAGCGGTGCTGCGCCACGCGCCGCGGGCGGCGCTGGTGCTCGCGCTGGCGTTCGCCTGCATGGTGGAGAGCATGGCACGCGGGCAGGCGAGCGTCGCGGTGCCGATCGCGCAGATGGGGTTCGTGGTAACAGCGCTGCTCGGCTTCCTATTCCTGCGCGAGCGTTTTACCGCGCGGAAAGGCGCCGGCATCGCCGTCGCGATCAGCGCGCTCGCTTGCCTCGCGCACGGGTAAGATGACGTCGTGCGCTTTCTCATAGCGTTGCTCGTTCTCGCCGCTGGCGCGGCGAGCGCACAGGACTATCCGACCCGGCCGATCCGCCTGCTCACGCCGGCGGCGCCGGGCGGCACGACCGACCTCCTGGCGCGGCTTTTCGGCGCCAAGCTCTCGGAGGCGCTCGGCCAGCAGGTGATCGTCGACAACCGCGCCAGCGCCTCAGGCGTGGTCGCCGGCGACATCACGGCGAAGGCGCCGCCCGACGGCTACACGCTGCTCCTCGCGTATCACCAGCACACGGTCAACGCGGTGCTGAACCCGAACCTGCCGTATCACGTCGTCAACGATTTCACGCCGATCACGCAGCTCACCACCGCCGGGTTCCTGCTGCTCGTCAATCCGGCCTCGCCGCCGCAGAACCTGGCGGAGTTCATCGACTGGACCAAGCGCGCGACGATCCCGCTGAACTTCGGCTCGGCCGGGCTCGGCACGGGCGGCCATCTCGCCGGGGAGCTGTACAAGCAGATGACCGGCGTCAAGGCGCAGCACATCCCGTACAAAGGCACCGGACCGTCGCTCATCGACCTGATCGCCGGCCGCTACGACTTCACCTTCGCCGGCCTGGTCGGCGCGCAGGTGCAGGTGCGCGCCGGGAAGCTGCGCGCCATCGCGGTCACGACGCCGAAGCGCCTCGCCGCGCTGCCCGACGTGCCGGCGGTTGCGGAAGCGCTGCCCGGCTTCGAGGTGGTCGGCTGGTACGGCGTGATCGGCCCGGCCGGCATGCCGGCGCCGCTCGTCAAGCGGCTGCACGACGAGCTGGTGCGCGAGCTGGCGCTGCCCGACGTGCGCCAGCGCATCGCCGCCGACGGCGCGGAGCCGGTGGGCAGCGATTCCGCCGCGTTCCGCGATTTCATGGCGGCCGATCTCGCAAAATGGGCGAAGCTCGTCAAGGAAAGCGGGGCAAAGCTTGATTAGGAAATCGCTGCTGCTGGCCGTCGTGCTGCTCGGCTCCTGTCGCCCGGTGGGCATGGCGCCGACGTACATCGTCAACGAGCTCGCGCCGACCGGCAACCTGCGCGCGGCGATCAACTTCGGCAACGTCGTGCTGGCGCAGAAAGACCCGAAGACCGACGAGGCGCGCGGCGTCTCGGTCGACCTCGCGCGCGAGCTGTCATGGCGGCTCAACGTGCCGCTCGACATCGTTCCCTACGATGCCGCCGGCAAGGTGACCGCCGATGCGACCACGAACCGCTGGGACGTGGCGTTCTTCGCCGTCGATCCGAAGCGCGCCGAGGATACCGCGTTCACCGCGCCCTACGTGATCATCGAAGGCGGCTACGTGGTGCCGGCTTCGTCGCCGATCCAGTCGATCGAGGAAGTCGACCGTGCCGGCGTGCGCATCGCCCTCAGCAACCGCAGCGCCTATGACCTCTACCTCTCGCGCAACCTGAAGCAGGCGCAGCTCGTGCGCGCGCCGTCGCCGCAAGCGTCGTTCGAGATGTTCGCGAAGGATGGCTTGCCGGTACTCGCCGGCGTGAAGGCGGCGTTGGTCGAGTGGGCGAAGAAGAACCCGGGCTACCGCGTGCTCGACGGCCGCTTCATGATCATCGAGCAGGCGATGGCGATGCCGAAGGACCGCGAGCGCGGCATCGAGTACCTGCGCAAGTTCGTCGAGGAGCAGAAGGCCAACGGCTTCGTCGCCGCGGCGCTCGCGCGCAGCGGCCAGAAGGACGCGATCGTCGCGCCGCCCGCCAAGTAATTCGGGGTCAGGGTCGTAATTCGTTTTAGCTAGTGCGCTTCCGAATTGCGACCCTGACCCCGAATTGGGCCTGAAACTTGCGTCCGCAAGCTTCATGCGCACCCGACTCGCCGTAGCTCTCGTCCTCGCTCTCGCTGGTTGCGAGAAGTCGACCATGCCGCTGCAGGTGGGCAGCGATCCGTCGCTGCCGCAGCCCACGCAGACCCTCGTCCCCACCGTCAAGATCGCGCCCGCCAAGGGCTGGCCCGAAGGAACCATGCCGAAGGCGGCGGCAGGCGGAACGGTGACCGCCTTCGCTACCGGCCTCGATCATCCGCGCTGGGTCCATGTGCTGCCGAACGGCGACGTGCTGGTCGCCGAGAGCGCGGCGCCGAAGCGGCCCGAAGAAGGCAAGGGCCTCAAGGCCAAGGCGATGGGCCTCGCGATGAAGAGAGCCGGCTCGGCCGTGCCGAGCGCGAACCGCATCACGCTGCTGCGCGACGCGGACGGCGACGGCATCGCCGAGATGCGCACGCCGTTCCTCGAGAGGCTCAACTCGCCGTTCGGCATGGCGCTGGTCGGCAACGACCTCTACGTCGCCAATACCGATTCGGTGATGCGCTTTTCCTACGTCCCAGGCGCGACGCGCATCAGTGCGCTGGGCGAAAAAGTCGCCGACCTGCCGGCGGGGACTCGCAACCACCACTGGACCAAGAACCTGATCGCGAGCCGCGACGGAACGAAGCTCTACGTCACGGTCGGCTCGAACAGCAACGTCGCCGAGCACGGCATGGAGGTCGAGGAAGGGCGCGCTGCGATCTGGGAAATCGATCTGCAGAAGAGCACGCAACGTCTTTTCGCGACCGGGCTGCGCAATCCGAATGGCCTTGCCTGGGAGGGCGGCAAGCTGTGGACGGTGGTGAACGAGCGCGACGAGCTCGGCAGCGATCTCGTGCCGGATTACCTGACCTCGGTCGCGGACGGCGGCTTCTACGGCTGGCCGTACAGCTACTACGGCGCCAACGTTGACAAGCGCGCGCAGCCGCAGCGTCCTGACCTCGTCGGCAAGGCGATCAAGCCCGACTACGCCCTCGGCAGCCACGTCGCGCCGCTCGGCCTGGCGATGACCGGCGAGGGCGCATACGTCGGCCAGCACGGCTCGTGGAACCGGCGCCCGCTTTCGGGCTACAACGTGGTCTTCATTCCATTCCGCGACGGCAAGCCTTCCGGCGCGCCGGTCGAGGTGCTCAACGGCTTCGTCAGCCCCGACGGCGGAGCCTGGGGCCGTCCGGTGGGCGTCGCGATCGACGCGAACGGCGCGCTGCTCGTCGCCGACGACGTCGGCAACGCCGTTTGGCGCCTCAGCCGCCGCTGAATTCGGGGTCAGGGTCGCAATTCATCGGCTCAGCGTTCGGAATTGCGACCCTGACCCCGAATTCCTAAGGCGCCGTCTTCCTGAACGCGGCCATCGGGCGGCCGCTGTTATCGAGGAGCGTCATGCGGTCGCCGTCGACGCGGTAGCCCGTGGTCCTGCCAAGTACCTCCATGAACGTGGCCGCTTCCTCCATGATCGGCCGCGGGCAGGCCATGCGCGTGCTGGCGATGTTCGGGCCGATCTTCAGGCGGCTTTCCGACGCGGCGTAGCCGGTGCTGTAGCGGTTGCAGCCGTCCGAGCCGGCAAGCCGGCCCTTGTCGAAGTTCATCGAAGTCGACTCGCTCGCCAGCACCGGCGAGCCGCCGAAGGAGACCAGCGACCAGCGCGTGCCGCTCAGCGGGTCGCCGCCAGCGGGCTTCGGCTCGGGCGTGGCGCAGCCGGCGATGACGAGAACCGCGAGCGCCAGAGCGGCGCGCATCAACCGTCCGCGATGGAGTTCTCGAGGATCCCGACCTTGTCGATCTCGATCTCCACCTTGTCGCCGGGCTTCATCCAGACCGGCGGCGTGCGCCGCGCGCCGACGCCGCCGGGAGTGCCGGTGACCAGCACGTCGCCGGGCTGGAGCGTCGTCCAGGTCGAGACGTACTCGATGATCTTCGGGATCTTGAAGATCATCTGCTCGGTCGTCGCGTGCTGCATCCGCTCGCCGTTCAGGCGGCAGGAGAGCGTCATCTTCGTGTTGGGCGGGATCTCGTCGGCGGTGACCATCCACGGGCCGAAGCCCCCGGTCTTGGGGAAGTTCTTGCCCGCGGTCCACTGGATGGTGTGGCGCTGCCAGTCGCGCACCGAGCCGTCGTTGTAGCAGCTGTAGCCGTAGACATGGCTCCACGCGTCCTTCTGCGAGATGCGCCGTCCCGGCTTGCCGATGATCACCGCGATCTCGGCTTCGTAGTCCATGTGCGTCGA
>DATNCP010000099.1:0-6945 GCA_035607175.1 Burkholderiales bacterium | reverse complement strand
TACGGCCAGGTGGCGATCATCTTCCCGTTCCTGGTCGCTTCGCCGCGCTTCTTCTCCGGCGCAATGCCGCTCGGCGGCATCTTCCAGATCGCCTCCGCGTTCGGCCAGGTGCAGAGCGCGCTGTCCTGGTTCGTCGACGCTTACACCAGCTTCGCGAACTGGAAGGCGACCGTGGACCGGCTGGTCGGCTTCACCGAATCGCTCGAGCGCGTCCAGCAGCTGAAGACCGGGGGAGAGCGCGGCGAGAACGCCACCGAGTCGCTGTCGCTGCAGGCGTTGAGCATCGACCTGCCGCAGGGCAAGCCGCTGCTCGCCGCCACCTCGGTCGAGCTCAAGCGCGGCGAGGACGTGCTCGTCAGCGGTCCCTCGGGAGCTGGCAAGTCGACGCTGTTCCGGGCACTCGCCGGCATCTGGCCCTATTGGAAGGGACGCATCAACCTGCCGAAGGGCGCGCGACTCTTCTTCCTGCCGCAGAAGCCTTACCTGCCGATCGGCACGCTGAAGCACGCCGTCAGCTATCCCGAGGATGCTGCGCGGTACCCGGATGAAGAGTTGAAGGCCGCGTTGATCGCGGTCGGCCTGTCGCAACTCGCCCCGGACCTGGAGCGCAGCGAGAACTGGGCGCAGGTGCTTTCCGGCGGCGAGCAGCAGCGGCTGGCGTTCGCGCGTGCGTTGCTCAACAAGCCCGACTGGCTGTTCCTCGACGAAGCGACGGCGTCATTGCCCGAGGACGCGCAGCAAGCGCTCTACCGCCTCCTCAAGGAAAGGCTGCCGCGTACGACGGTGGTTTCCATCGGCCATCGCGCGAGCCTTGCGAACCACCACGCACGCCAATTGCAATGGCGCGGCGACGGCCTAGCTGCCCTCAGTTAGGTCCGGTTAGGACGATGCAGGTCGTGGTCGCGTGCGCGTAGAGCTTGCCGGAGGCATCCTCGAGGCGTCCTTCGGCGGTCGCCATGCGCTTGCCGACGTGCAGCGTGCGGCCGATCGCGCGCAGCCGCCCGGTTTCTGAAGTGATGGCCCGCACCAGGTTGGTCTTGGCTTCGAGCGTCGTATAGCCGGAGCCGGCCGGCATGTGGGTCTGCACCGCGCAGCCCATGCAGGAATCGAGGAGCGTCATGGCGAGGCCGCCGTGCACGACGCCGATCGGGTTGTAGTGCCGCTCGCCCGGCGTGACCTCGAATACCGCATGGCCGGCCTCGACCTCGACCAGATCGAAGCCGAGCAGCATGGCGATCGGCGGCGAGGGCAGCTTGCGGTCACGGATGGCGCGCAGGAACTCGATGCCCGCCATCGAGCGGCCGGCCTGCGCGAGCGGCGCAGGGTCCTGCCAGGTGACGGAAACGGTGCGGTTCATCAGTAGAGCGGCGCAGGCCAGGGCAGCGCAGGGCGCGCCGGGCTCGCGACCTGCGAGCGTCCGGTGATGAACTCCGCGGCGGCGCGCGCCACGTCCTCGCTGGCGAGGATGCGACCGTGGCCGAGGCCGTCGGTGCTGAAGAGGCGCGCGTTCGGCCACAGGCTGGCGACGCGGGCGCCTTGCGTCCAGGGCACGACGCGGTCCTCGCGGTCGTGGATCACCAGCGCTCGCGCGCCGAGGCGTGGCGCGAGCCGCGCCACTTCGAGCTCGTCCCAGGCGACGCCGTAGCGCTCTTCGATCGCGGCCTGCATCGAGCGGCGGATCCCCTCCGGGATCCAGTGCCAGCGCGCGAAGCGCCGCGAGAAGCCGACGATATCGGCGGGCGGCGCGACAAGCACGATGCTCTCGAGCGGCAGGCCGCGCGCGTGCGCGAGCGCCGCGCCGGCCGCGCCGAGCGAATGCGCGATCACGGCCTTCACGCCGCCGTGGTGCCAGGCGAGCTCGGCGAAGACTTCGGCGAAGTCGGGAAGCCCGGTGAGCTTGCCGCCGGAGACGCCGTGCGCTGGCTGGTCGTAGGCGATGACGCGGAAGCCCGCGGAGAGCAGGGGATAGACGAAGCCGCGCATCTGCGCGGCGTTACCGCCCCAGCCGTGCGCGAGCATCACGGCCGGCGCGTCGTTCGCGCCCCATTGCCAGGCGGCGATGGACCTGCCCTTGTGCTCGATCAGACGGCTCTTCGCGTCGATGAGATCGAGCGCGCTCTGCCCGGCATAGCGGGGACGCGGCGGCGTCAGGAACAGGCGCTCGGCCCAGGCGCCGGCGATCTCGGGCGCGAGCCAGCGGGCGGCAGAGAAGCGAACGTTCGTGCTAATTTTCTCGAGCGTGTGGGCGTGGGGCATGCGGGCTTTCTCCTAGCGGGAAACGGCTCTGAGCTTCTTGCGGTCGGCGGCGTGGCGGCCGACCAGCTGCTCGAATGCGGTGAGCGCGCGCTTGCGCGCTTCCTTGTCGCCGAGCAGGCGGCGGTAGTTGTGGCTGGCGAGCACGATGGCGAGCATCTCGAAGGCGATCTGCTCCGGATCGGTGCCCGGCCGCAGGTGCCCTTCCTCGATCGCGAGGCGCACCGCCTTCTCCGAGATCGCGCGGCCGCGGTTCTGGTTCGCGATCACGGCGTCGCGGATCGGGCCGGGGCGGTCGTCGTACTCGGCCGCCGCCGAGATCATGATGCAGCCGCCGGGGAGCCCGGAAGCGATAGTCCACTCGAGCCACTGCGCGAACAGCGCCCGCAGCCGCGGCAGGCCGCGTTCGATCTTCAGCGCCGGCAGGAACACCTTGTTGCCGTAGAGCTGCGCGGCGTGCTCGAGCACGGCGAGTTGCAGGTCCTCGCGCGAGCCGAAATGCGCGAACAGACCCGACTTCGACATGCCGGTGGCGTCGGCCAGGCTGCCGATGGTCAGGCCCTCGAGGCCGAGCTTGCTCGCGATCTGCAGCGCCTGGTCGAGGATCACCGCGCGGGTCTGCTCGCCCTTGGTGGGCGTCGGGGTCGGGCTCATGCGGTCGTTAAAATAGTACGAACGTTCGGTTTAGTCAAGACCTTCGCCAAGTAGCTGCCGGTAAAGCTTTCCTTGCTCCGCGAAACCGCCTCGGGGGTGCCGGCCGCGATGATCCGACCGCCGCCGTCGCCGCCCTCGGGCCCGAGGTCGATTACCCAGTCGGCGGTCTTGACCACGTCGAGGTTGTGCTCGATGACCAGCACCGTGTTGCCGGCGTCGCGCAGGCGGTGCAGGACGTGCAGCAGCATCTGGATGTCGTGGAAGTGCAGGCCGGTGGTGGGCTCGTCGAGGATGTAGAGCGTGCGGCCGGTGTCGCGCTTGGAGAGCTCGAGCGAAAGCTTGACGCGCTGCGCTTCGCCGCCCGAGAGGGTGGTTGCCGACTGCCCGAGCCGCACGTAGCCGAGGCCGACGTCGATCAGGGTCGCAAGCTTGCGTGCGATCGCGGGCACAGCGGAGAAGAACGCTGCGGCATCGAGCACGGTCATCTCCAGCACTTCCTGGATGTTGCGGCCCTTGTAGCGCACCTCCAGGGTCTCGCGGTTGTAGCGCTTGCCATGGCAGACGTCGCAGGCGACGTAGATGTCGGGCAGGAAATGCATCTCGACCTTGGTGACGCCGTCGCCCTGGCAGGCCTCGCAGCGCCCGCCCTTGACGTTGAAGGAGAAGCGCCCGGCGTCGTAGCCGCGCTGGCGCGCTTCCGGGACGCCGGCGAAAAGCTCGCGGATCGGCGTGAACAGGCCGGTGTAGGTCGCGGGATTGGAGCGCGGCGTGCGCCCGATCGGGCTCTGGTCGACGCTCACCACCTTGTCGAGGTGCTCGAGGCCGTCGATCGCCTCGTGCGGCGCCGGCTCGGTCGTGCTTCCGTACAGGTGACGTGCAACCGCGGCGTACAGCGTGTCGTTCACCAGCGTGGACTTGCCCGAACCCGAGACGCCGGTCACGCACACCAGCAGCCCGAGCGGCAGGTCGAGGTCGACCCTCTTCAGATTGTTGCCGGTCGCGCCCCTGAGGAGGATTTTCTGCTTGGGACGGGCGCGCCGCGCCGGCACCGGGATCGCCAGCTCGCGCGCGAGATACCGGCCGGTGAGCGATTGCGCATTCGAGATGATCTGTGCCGGAGAACCTTCGGCGACGATCCTGCCGCCGGCGTCGCCTGCGCCGGGCCCCATGTCGACGACGTGATCGGCGGCGCGGATCGCCTCCTCGTCGTGCTCGACGACGATCACCGAGTTGCCGAGGTCGCGCAGCCGCTGCAGCGTCTCGATCAGGCGCGCGTTGTCGCGCTGGTGGAGGCCGATCGACGGCTCGTCGAGCACGTACATGACGCCGGTGAGGCCGGAGCCGATCTGGCTCGCCAGCCGAATTCGCTGCGACTCGCCGCCGGAGAGCGAAGTCGCGGCGCGGTCGAGCGCCAGATAGTCGAGGCCGACGTTGACCAGGAATTCCAGCCGGTTGGCGATCTCGCGCACGATGCGCTCGGCGACCTGCCCTTTCGCCCCCTCCAGCCTCAGCGTCGAAAAGAACTCCTTGCAGAGGCGCAGCGGCAAGCCGGAGATTTCGTAGATCGTTTTCTCCGCGACTTTCACGTGCCGCGCCTCGCGCCGCAAGCGCGTGCCGTCGCACACGGGGCAGGCGCGCTGATTGACCAGCTTGGCGAGTTCCTCCTTCACCACCAGCGAGTCGGTTTCCTTGTAGCGCCGCTCGAGGTTGGGCACCACGCCCTCGAAGGGATGCGACTTGACCGCGGTGCGGCCTTTCTCGCCGGGATAGTGGAAGGCGATCGTTTCCTTGCCCGAGCCGTAGAGCACCAGGTTCTGGATGCGCTCGTCGAGCACTTCCCACGGCGCCTCGACGTCGAACTCGTAGTGGCGCGCGAGCGACTGCAGCATCGTGTAGTAGAAGTGGTTGCGGCGGTCCCAGCCACGGATCGCGCCGGCGGCGAGCGACAGGTTGGGGTGCGCGACGATGCGCTTCGGATCGAAGAATTCGATGCTGCCCAGGCCGTCGCAGCGCGGGCAGGCGCCCATCGGGTTGTTGAACGAGAAAAGGCGCGGCTCGAGCTCGGGGATCGCGTAGTCGCAGAGCGGGCAGGCGAACTTGGCCGAGAAGAGATGTTCCTTGCGGTTGTCGGTTTCCTGGACGATCGCCTTGCCGTCGGCGTGGCGCAGCGCCGTCTCCAGCGATTCGGCGATGCGCTGCTTGGCGTCGGGGCGCGCCTTTACCCGGTCGACCACCACATCGATCGAATGCTTGGCGTTCCTGGCGAGGCGCGGCGCGGCGTCGAGCTCGTGCACGCGGCCGTCGATGCGCACGCGCGTGAACCCCTGCGCCCGCAGCTCCTCCAGCAGCTCCGCCTGCTCGCCCTTGCGCGCAGCCACCACCGGGGCGAGGATCATCAGCTTGGTCTCCTCGGGCAGCGCGAGCAGCTGCTCGACCATCTGCGCCACCGACTGCGCCTGCAGCGCCTGGCCGTGCTCGGGGCAATAGGGCGTGCCGGCCCGCGCGAAGAGCAGGCGCAGGTAGTCGTGGATCTCGGTCACCGTGCCGACGGTGGAGCGCGGGTTGTGGCTCGCCGCCTTCTGCTCGATGGCGATCGCCGGCGAGAGGCCCTCGATCAGGTCGACGTCGGGCTTCTCCATCAGCTGCAGGAACTGGCGCGCGTACGCGGAAAGGCTCTCGACGTAGCGCCGCTGCCCTTCGGCATAGAGCGTGTCGAAGGCGAGCGAGCTCTTGCCCGAACCCGACAGGCCGGTGATCACTACGAGCCGGTTGCGCGGCAGCTCGAGGCTGAGGTTCTTCAGGTTGTGAGTCCGCGCGCCGCGGATGCGAATCGAATCCAAGAAATTCCGGAGAAAAAGATAAACTTGCTACTATAGCTCGTCTCGTGTTCCCGCCTCCAGGTTTGCCGCCGAACGAAGTCAACGGGCCCTTCCATCGGCACGTTGAGCGGGACACAATGATTCAAACGAGGGGTGTGACATGGCATCGGTGAACAAGGTCATCATCGTCGGCAATCTCGGCGCCGACCCGGAAACCAAGTACCTGCCGAGCGGCGACGCCGTGACCAACATCCGCGTCGCGACGACCGACACGTGGAAGGACAAGACGAGCGGCGAGAAGAAGGAAGCCACCGAGTGGCATCGCATCGCCTTCTTCGGCCGCCTGGCCGAGATCGCCGGCGAGTACCTGAAGAAGGGCTCGCAGGTCTACGTCGAGGGCCAGTTGCGCACGCGCAAGTGGCAGGACAAGGACGGCCAGGACCGCTACAGCACCGAGATCCGCGCCGACGTGATGCAGATGCTCGGCCGGCGCGAAGGCGGCGGCGAGGGACGCGCGATGCCCGAGCGCGCCGAACGCGGCGAGCCGCGCGGCGACGCGAAACCCGCCGCTGCGGCGAAGAAGCCGGCGGGCAAGTTCAACGACATGGAAGACGATATTCCGTTCTGAAATCAGGCATATAATGGCGGCATGCCGATTTACGAATACCGCTGCGAGGACTGCGGCCACCAGGCGGACCACCTGCAGAAGGTGTCCGAGAAGCCGCTCTCCAAGTGCCCGGCCTGCGGCAAGAAGGCCTACAAGAAGCTGCTCAGCGCCGCCGGCTTCCAGCTGAAGGGCAGCGGCTGGTACGCCACCGATTTCAAGACCGCCGGCAAGAAGCCGGCGGAAAAGAAGGTCGACCTGAAGACCGAAGCCAAGTCGGAAGCGAAGACGGAAGCCAAGCCCGAGACCAAGAAAGCGTCCGCGCCGGCCACCACCGACTGATGGCGCGCCCAACTCGATCAGCCCGGCGTGAGCCGGGCTTTTTTGTTTCTATCGCATGAAGAAGTACTTCATCACCGGCCTGCTGATCTGGATCCCGATCGTGGTGACGATCTGGGTGCTGAAGTTCATCTTCGACTTCCTCGACCAGTCGCTGCTGCTGGTGCCGACGGCGCTCCAGACCGAGAGCTGGCTCGGCGTGCACATCCCCGGCCTGGGCGCCATCCTCACCGTGGCGGTGGTGTTCGGCACCGGCTTCCTCGCCACCAACTTCGT
>DATNCP010000150.1:0-9015 GCA_035607175.1 Burkholderiales bacterium | reverse complement strand
TCGCCGCGCAGCTTGGTGACGTCGCGGATCGAGGCGACGATCGCCTCCGCAAGGCCCGCGGGACGCTCCTGCGCCTCGCACTTCAGCGTCATGCGGTCGTTGCCGTTCTCCCCTTCGACGACGAGCCGCGCCTTCGAAACTTCGCGATGGCGGCGCAGGATCTCGCTTACCAGGCCGGGCGTGACGAACATGGCACGCACCTTGGTGCTCTGGTCGGCGCGGCCCATCCAGCCCTTGATCCGCACGTTGGTCCTGCCGCAGGGGCTCACGCCGGGCAGCACCGCGGAAAGGTCGCCGGTGGCGAAGCGGATCAGCGGGTAGTCGCGGTTGAAGTTGGTGATGACGACTTCGCCGACCTCGCCCGGCTCGACCGGGTCGCCGGTCCCGGGGCGGACGATCTCGAGCAGCAGGCCCTCTTCGAGGATCATGCCGGGCGTCAACTCGCCGCCCGGAAGCAGCGACTCGTAGGCAATCAGGCCGAGATCGGCGCTGCCGTACATCTGCGTCACCGAAATGCCGCACTCCTGCAGCGCAGTGCGAAGGACCGGCGGCAGGTACTCGGCGCCCACCTGGGCTTTCTTCAGCGAGGAGATGTCCGCTTTCAGCTCGTGGGCCTTCTCGACGATCAGCTTCAGGAACGACGGCGTTCCCACGTAGCCCGTCACCCGCATCCGGTCGATGGCCGCGACCTGGATCTCGGTCTGGCCCGTGCCGGTGGGCAGCACGGTGCAGCCCAGGGCGATCGCGCCGGTTTCGAGCATCGAGCCCGCCGGGGTGAAGTGGTAGGCGTAGCTGTTCAGGATCACGTCGCCCTTGCGGAAGCCGCCCGCGAACAATCCGCGCGCGGTGCGCCACCAGTCCGTGCCGAGGCCTTCCATGTCGTGGATGGGGCCGGGCGAGACGAAGAGCTTGGCGGGCGGCACGGCGTTCAGCCCGCCGAGCGGCGGCAACTCCTTCTGCAGAGCGGCGAGGTCGCTCTTGCGGGTCAGGGGCAGCGTCGCCAGCGCCTTCCGCGACTTGATTCGCGAAGGGTTGATCGAGGAGAGAATCCTCGCGAATCCGGGCGCGCGCTGCTTCGCATGGGCGATGTGCCTGGGCAGCGCGGCCATGAGCGCCGCCTCGCGCGACTTCGGCGAGCGCGTCTCGAGCTTGTCGAAATGTTCTCTCTTTACAGCCAACGCTTGCGCCGCCGGTAGGACTTGACGTCGCGGAAGCTCCTGCGCTCGCCCGACGAGAAGCCGAGGTAGAACTCCTTCACGTCCTCGTTCTGCGCCAGATCCTTGCCCTCGCCGTCCATCACCACCCGGCCGTTCTCCAGGATGTAGCCGTAGTCGGCGTAGCGCAGCGCGATGTGGGTGTTCTGCTCGGCGAGCAGGAAGCTCACCTTCTCCTCGCGGTTCAGGCGCTGCACGATCTGGAAGATCTCCTCCACGAGCTGCGGCGCGAGCCCCATCGACGGCTCGTCGAGCAGGATCATCTTCGGCCGCGCCATCAGCGCGCGGCCGATCGCGGTCATCTGCTGCTCGCCGCCCGAGGTGTAGCCCGCCTGCGTCTGGCGTCGCTCCTTCAGCCGCGGGAAGTACTTGTAGACCTTGTCCAGGTCTTCCGGCACGCCGCCGCCAAGCGCGCCGCGCGTGTAGGCGCCGGTGAGCAGGTTCTCCTCGACTGTAAGGTGCGCGAAGCAGTGGCGGCCTTCCATCACCTGGCAGATGCCGCGTTTCACCAGCGCCGCGGGATCGAGCTGGTCGATGCGCTCCCCGCCGAACACGATCTGGCCCTTGGTGACGTCGCCCCGCTCGGCGCGCAGCAGGTTTGAGATCGCTTTCAGCGTCGTCGTCTTGCCGGCGCCGTTGGCGCCCAGCAGCGCGACGATCTGGCCTTCCCGGACCTCGAGCGAGACGCCCCGCAGGACCAGGATGACGTGGTCGTAGATGACCTCGATGTTGTTGATCGCGAGGTAGGCCTGCGGCATCGCCCTTCCGCCCTATAAAACGGAACGGCGGGACGAGCCCGCCGTTCGCTGACGCTTCGAAACGCTGCTTAGTCCGACGTGCAGTCGCGCGGCGTGATGCCCTTCTCTTTCGCGTACTGCGCCGCGTCCTGCTCGACCTTGGCGCGCACCAGCTTGCGGTCAGGCTCCATCCAGTCGGTGATCACCTTCCACTTGGCGCCGTCCCACTGCTGGAACTTCACCAGTCCCGAACCCTCGTGGTCGAGGCAGGTCACCTTGAGCGGCGGCATGAGGCCGGTCGCGCCCAGCGCCTTCAGCCGCGCCGCGTCGATGTTCAGGTGCTCGATGCCCCAGCGCATCTGCTCGCCGGTGATCGGCTTGCCCTTGCCGAACTTGGCCTGGGCGACGCGGATCGCCTCGCTGGTGACGATGCCGGCGACTACGCCGCGGGTGTGGTAGATCGAGCCGAAGCGCGACTTGTCCTCGAACTCGCCCTTGCCCTTGCCGTAGACGAACTTCTGGATGTCCTTCATCACCGGGAAGTCCGACCCCGGCGAGTTGAAGCCGGCCGCGATGTAGCCCTTGGCAGCCGAGCCGGCAGGCAGGACGTCCTCTTCGGCGCCCGACCACCACACGCCGATCACTTTCTCGCGCGGGAAGCCGATCTTGGCGGCGGCCTTGAGCGCCGTCGGGTTCATCACTCCCCAGCCCCAGAGGATCACGTAGTCCGGCTTGATCTGGCGGATCTGCAGCCACTGCGACTGCTGCTCGTTGCCCGGATGCGGCACGGCGATCGTGGTGAGCTCGTAGCCGTACTGCTTCGACATGTCGGTGAGGACCGGGATCGGCTCCTTGCCGTACGCCGAGTCGTGGTACACGAGCACGATCTTCTTGCCCTTCAGCTTGTCCATGCCGCCAAGCTTCTGGCCCATGAACTTCACCATCACGGTCGCCTGCGACCAGTAGGTGGTGATCAGCGGGAAGACGTACGGGAAGACGCGCCCGTCGGCAGCCGAGGTGCGGCCGTAGCCCATCGAGATCACGGGAATCTTGTCGGCGGTCGCCTTCTCGATCAGCGAGTAGGTGATGCCGGTCGAAAGCGGGTGGATGACGGTGGCGCCGGTCGGACCTTTCTTCTTCGAGCGCTCATAGCACTCGACGCCGCGGGCGTTGTTGTATTCCGTCTCGCACTTCTCCCAGGTGAGCTTGACGCCGTTGATGCCGCCGTCGCGCTCGTTCAGCATCGCCATGTAGTCGATGATGCCGCCGCCGAAGCCCGAGCCACCGGGGGCGTAGGGGCCGACCCAGTAGAAGTTGGCGGGTACGAACTGCTCGTTTTGCGCCGTCGCTGGGAGCGCCGCCGACAAGGCGAGCGCCGCAAAGGCAAGTGCCGTCCGTTTCATGAAAGTCCTCCTCCTAAGAGTCTGTTCAGAATAGCGGAACGGCGAGTATAGCCATTCCCACCTAGTGCGGGAAGGGCCAGAGCCTGAGCTTTTCCTTGGCGATCTGCCACATCCGGGCGAGGCCGTTGGGCTCGACGATGAGGAAGAAGATGATCAGCCCGCCGAAGATGATCGCCTCGGTATTCGACACCATCGCATGGTCCATTTCGATGCCGAGCAGGCTCTCCAGCCCCTTGGAGACGAAGTTGAGCAGGATGGGGAAGAGGGTGATGAAAGCCGCCCCGAGGAACGAGCCGAGGATCGACCCCACCCCGCCGATGATGATCATGAACAGCACCCGGAAGCTCAAGTCGAGGGTGAACGCCTCGGGCTCGACCGTGCCGAGATAGCAGAAGGCGTAGAGCGCGCCGGCCACGCCGCAGTAGAAGGAGCTGATGGCGAAGGCGAGCAGCTTGGTGTGCATCATCGGGATGCCGACCACCGCCGCGGCGACGTCCATGTCGCGGACCGCCATGAACGCCCGCCCGGTCTCGCTGCGCATCAGGTTCTTCGCCGCGAGCGCCATGACCGCGACGACGCCCAGCGTGAGCAGGTATTTCGATGCCGGCGAGACGAACTCGTAGCCAAGGATCACCATGCGCTGCGCGGTGATGACGCCGGAAGAGCTGTGATTGGAAAACCAGCCCACGCGATTGATCGCCCAGAGGACGAAGAACTGGCAGGCCAGCGTCGCCACCGCGAGGTACAGGCCCTTGATC
This sequence comes from Burkholderiales bacterium, assembly GCA_035607175.1. Taxonomy (GTDB): domain Bacteria; phylum Pseudomonadota; class Gammaproteobacteria; order Burkholderiales; family SG8-39; genus SCGC-AG-212-J23. Next base: position 4,903 of record DATNCP010000150.1, on the reverse strand, counting down.
CGCAGGCTCGGCAGCCCGAAGACGAAGCCCACCGCCGCGGCGGAGAGGCCGCCGATCGCGAAGGCGCCCAGCACGGGGATGTGCGGGATGCGGAGCATCGCGTTGTAGGCCATGAACGCGCCGACCGCCATGAAGGCCGCGGTGCCGAGCGAGAGCTGTCCCGCGTAGCCGGTAAGGATGTTGAGCCCGAGCGCGGCGAGCGAGAGGATGAGGAACGGCGTGATGATCGCCGAGAGCCAGTATTGGTCGCCGAAGATCGGCACCGCCACGAACGCCACCAGCAGCAGCGCGACCATGGCGATGCGGTCCTGCAGGATCGGGAAGATCTGCTGATCCTGTCCGTACGTGGATTTGAACTGGCCCGATTCGCGGTAGAGCATGCCTAGACCCGATCGATGTGCTTTTCGCCGAACAGGCCTTCGGGCCGCACCAGCAGGAATAGCAGCGCCACCACGTAGGCAAACCAGGACTCGATGCCGCCGCCGACCATCGGCCCGATGTAGACCTCGGCCAGCTTCTCGCTCGCGCCGATGATCAGGCCGCCGACGATCGCTCCGGCGATCGACTCGAAGCCGCCGAGGATCAGCACCGGCAGCGCCTTCAGCGCGGTAAAGGTCAGCGCGTACTGCACGCCGTTTCTCACGCCCCACATCATCCCGGCGACCAGCGCCACGCAGCCCGCGACCGCCCAGACGATGGTCCAGATGTGCTGCAGCGGAATGCCGACCGCGAGCGCGGCCTGGTGGTCGTCGGCCACGGCGCGCAGCGCGCGGCCGATGCGCGTCTTCTGGAACAACACCGCCAGGACCAGCACCAGCAGGCCGGCGACGAAGGCGGCGAAGAGGTCGAACTGGCTGATGCTGATGTTCCACTTCTCCGACAGCCATTCGATCGGCACGTCGGGGATGCCGAGCTCGAGGCCGTGAGGTTGGGAACCAAATGCAAGTTGCGACAGGCCTTCCAGCACGAAGGTGAGGCCGATGGTCGCCATCAGGAGCGTGATCGGCGGCTGGTTGATGAGCGGCCGCAGCACGATCCGCTCGATCAGCATGCCGAGCACGATCATCACGGCGAGGGTCACCGCCAGCGCCAGCCAGAAGTTCCAGCCCTTCTCGGTCAGGGAGACGAAGGTCAGCGCGGCGAAGAACACCATCGAGCCCTGGGCGAAGTTGAACACCCCGGAAGCCTTGTAGATCAGCACGAAGCCCAGGGCGACGAGCGCGTACATCACGCCCGCCAGCAGCCCGCCCGCGACGACTTCGAGGAAGAAATTCATCTAGTGGGCGACACCGAGGTACGCATCGATGACCTTCTGGTCCTTCTTGATCTCCGCGGGATTGCCGTCGGCGATCTTGCGGCCGTAGTCGAGGACGACGACGCGGTCGGAGATGTCCATCACCACGCCCATGTCGTGCTCGATGAGGACCAGGGTGGTGCCGAAGTGGTCGTTGACGTCGAGGATGAAGCGGCACATGTCCTGCTTTTCCTCGAGGTTCATGCCCGCCATCGGCTCGTCGAGCAGCATCAGCTCGGGCTCCGCGGCGAGCGCGCGGCCGAGCTCGACGCGCTTCTGCAGGCCGTAGGGCAGCCGTCCGACCGGCGTCCTGCGGATATGCTGGATCTCGAGGAAGTCGATGATTTCCTCGACTGCGCGCCGGTGCACGAGCTCTTCGCGCTTCGCCGCACCGACCCACAGCGCCTGCTGGAAGATGTTGCAATGCATCTTCAGGTTGCGCCCGGTCATGATGTTGTCCAGCACGGTCATGCCCTTGAAGAGCGCGATGTTCTGGAAGGTGCGCGCGATCCCCAGAGCGGCGGCTTCGTGCGAATCCATGTCCACGAACTCCTTCTGCTTGAACCTGATCTTTCCCTTCTGCGGGTGATAGACGCCGTTCAGCACGTTGAGCATCGAGCTCTTGCCGGCGCCGTTCGGGCCGATGATGGCGCGCACTTCGCGGCTGCGCACGTCGAAGGACACGTCCTGCAGCGCCTTGACGCCGCCGAAGGCAAGCGACACGCCCTCCACCGACAGCACCACCTCGCCCGGCGCGGCGCGCTCGCTCATGCCGCTTTCTTGGCAGCCGCGGGGGCGAAGGTCTTCGCGTCGCGGATCTTCAGGTCGGCGGAGAACGTGCCGCTGCGACCGTCCTCGTACTTTACCTGCGCCTCGACGTGCACCGCGTCCTTGCCCGCGTACATCGCCGCGACCAGCGCGTCGAAACGCTCGCCGATGAAGCGGCGGCGCACCTTGCGCGTGCGCGTCAGCTCGCCGTCGTCGGCGTCGAGCTCCTTGTGCAGGATGAGGAAGCGGTGGATCTGCGAGTTGGCGATTTCCGGCTCGCTCGCGAGATCGCTGTTCACCTGCTCGATGCAGCCCCGCACCAGGTCGTAGACCTCGTCGCGCGAAGCGAGGTCGGTGTAGCCGGAGTAGGGCATGTTGCGCTTCTCCGCCCAGTTGCTGACCGCGTCGGGATCCATGTTGATGAACGCGCACACCGTGGCGCGATCGTGGCCGAAGCAGACCGCTTCCTTGATGTAGGGAAAGAATTTCAGCTTGTTCTCGAGGTATTTCGGCGCGAACAGGGTGCCGTCCGAGAGCTTGCCGACGTCCTTGACGCGATCGATGATCTTGAGGTGGCCGTCCGGGTCGAAGTAGCCGGCGTCGCCGGTATGGAACCAGCCCTCGGCGTCCTTCGCCTCGCTCGTCGCCTGCGGATTCTTGTAGTACTCCTTGAACAGTCCCGGCGAGCGGATCAGGAGCTCCCGCTCCGGCGTGAACTTCAGCTCCACCCCCGGCACCGGCGGCCCCGCGGTGTCCGCCTTCACCTGGCCGTCGGGCTGGATGCAGACGAAGACGCTCGTCTCCGTAGACCCGTAGAGCTGCTTCAGGTTGATGCCGATCGAGCGGTAGAACCTGAACAGGTCCGGCCCGATCGCCTCGCCCGCGGTATAGGCGACGCGCACCCGGCCCATGCCGAGCACGTTGCGCAGCGGGCCGTAGATGAAGACATCCCCGAAAAAATACAAGGCCCGGTCGATGATCGACACCGGCCTCTTGTCGAGAATCGCGCCACCGGCACGGTTCGCCACCGCCATGAAGCGGCGGTAGAGCCAGCGCTTGATGCGGCTCGCGTCCTCCATGCGGATCGAGACCTGGGTGAGCAGCGCCTCGAGCACGCGAGGCGGCGCGAAGTAGTAGGTCGGCCCGATCTCGCGCATGTCGGTCATGACCGTCTCGGGTGCCTCGGGGCAGCAGATGCAGTAGCCCGTGACGAGCGGCTGCGCGAGCGAGAAGATGAACTGGCCGACCCACGCCGGCGGCAGGTAGGCGAGCACCACGTCGCTGTCGCCCAGCTTCTCCAGCTCGGCGGCCACCTTGGCGCGGTCGATCAGCGCGTGGTGAGTGAGCGCAACGCCCTTGGGCGTCGCGGTCGTGCCCGACGTGAAAAGCATCGCAGCGGTATCGCTGCCGCGCCCCCTGGCGATCTCGGCTTCGAGAAACGCGGGATCGCGCTTCAGGGCCTCGCCGCCCTTCGCCAGCAGATCGTCGTAGCCGGCGAGCTCGCCCTGGCGGTAGTGGCGCAGTCCGCGCGGGTCGTCGTAGACGATGTGCTTCAGCGTCGGGCACTGCGGCATGATCTCGAGCAGCTTGTCGACCTGCTCCTGGTCTTCGGCGAAGGCGAAGCGGATCTCCGCGTTCTGAATGGGGAAGGCCATCTCGGCGGCGACCGCATCCTGGTACAGGGGCACCGGGATGCCGCCGAGGCACTGCACCGCGTACATCATCGCGTAGAGCCGCGGCCGGTTGTCGCTCACCAGCGCGAAGTGCTCGCCGCGCTTCAATCCCGCGCCGGCCAGCCCGCAGGCGAGCGCGCGTACTTCGTCAGCGAACTCGAGCCAGGTACGCGTCTGCCAGATGCCGAGATCCTTCTCGCGGATCGCCGGGCGCGACGGACGCACGCGCGCATGGTGCAGAAGCAACTTCGGGAACGTGTCCAGCGTTCCGATATCCAGTGCCATCGAGGCCTCCTCTTCCTGCGATAAGCCGGCGGATTCTTGCACAATTTCCGCTAAAGTACGGCCGATGAAAGGTAAAGAACACTGGATCAAGAAGAAGGGCGACATCAAGCTCTTCCTCTGGCAGAAACCCGCCGTCGGCGCACCGAAAGGGACCATCCTTTTCGTGCACGGGTCGTCGATGGCCTCGCAACCCACGTTCGACCTGCAGGTGCCCGGGCGGCCGCATTCCTCGGCGATGGAATGGTTCGCCGAGCAGGGCTACGAGACGTGGACGATGGACAACGAGGGCTACGGCCGCTCAGACAAGAGCCGGCCGATCAACTTCGACATCGCCAACGGCGCCGACGACATCGAGGCAGCGACCGCGCACATCGGCAAGAAGGTGATGATGTACGGCATCTCGTCGGGCGCGCTGAAGGCGGCGCTCTTCGCGCAGCGCCACCCCGAGCGGGTCGCGCGGCTCGCGCTCGACGCCTTCGTCTGGACGGGCGAGGGCAGCCCGACGCTCGCCGAGCGCAAGAAGCGCCTGCCCGAGTTCCAGGCGAAGAACCGCCGGCCGATCGACCGCGCCTTCGTGCACAGCATCTTCAACCGCGACCATCCCGGCACCGCCGACAAAGCCACCATCGAGGCGTTCGCCGACGCGATCCTCGCGCTCGACGATTCGGTCCCGACCGGAACTTACGTGGACATGTGCTCGAAGCTGCCGCTCGTCGATCCGGCGAAGATCAACGTACCGACCATCGTCATGCGCGGCGAGCACGACGGCATCGCCTCGGTCGACGATCTGCTCAAGTTCTTCCACCGGCTGCCGCATCCCGACAAGCAGTTCACGGTGATGGCCGGCATCTCGCACGCGAGCTTCCAGCAGAAGAATTACCTG
>DATNCP010000061.1:0-10156 GCA_035607175.1 Burkholderiales bacterium | reverse complement strand
AGATGAGGAGCGCCGTCGCCGCGCCCGAAGTGGCGGACAGGCTGAACAAGGCAGGCCTCGAGCCGACCGGCGGCACGCCCCAAGAGCTCGCCGACACCGTGCGGCGCGACATCCCGCGCTTCCGCAAGATCGTCCAGGATGTCGGCATCCAGCCGGAGTAGGGGAGGTTGGAATGAGGGCTCGGCTGGATACCGCGGATGACCCCGTGGCGGCCGGAATGATTGACGGAACGTCCGCTCTTGGCGAACCGCCACGTTGAAGATCCCATAGGAGAACATCGGATGCCGAAAATACTGGTCGTTCACGGCGCGGGCATGAACATGCGCGGCAAATCGCAAATCGACATCTTTGGCCCGCTTACACTTCCGCAATACGACGAGCATATCCGCCGCTATGCTCGAGAGCTGGAGTGCGAGGTGGAGTTATTCCACTCGAACGTCGAGGGGGAGGTGATCAACCGCTTCTACGACGCCTTCGAGCGCAAGCTGGACGGCGCCATCATCAATCCCGCCGGCTACACCACCGAGCACCCGGCACTTTGCGCAGCCATTACCCAGATCGCTCTTCCGGTGGTAGAGGTGCACGGGTCCAACCCGGCCGCCCGCGGCCGCATCTCCGACGTGGGGCGTGTCTGTCGCAGTGTCGTCACCGGGTTCGGTATCTACGGCTACTTCCTTGCGCTGCGCGGCTTGAAGGAGATTCTGGCCCTCAAGGAGAGCCGCAATCCCGGGATCAGTACCCCGCGGTGAAGTCGACCAGGTGCAGCGGCGTCTCGCCGCGCCGCACGCGCTCGACGTTCTCGACAAGCTTCGCGACCGCGGTGCGCGGCTCGGTGAGCGCCGCCGAATGCGGCGTGATGCTCACGCCCGGGTGCTTCCAGAGCGGGCTCGAGGCGGGCAGCGGCTCGGTGTCGAAGACGTCGAGGTACGCATGGGCGAGATGCTTTTCATCCAGGCTCTTCAGCAGGTCGTCAACGACCAGGTGCCCGCCGCGCGCCAGATTGACGAGGGCGGAATGCTTTTTCAGCAGTGAAAGATTCCTGCCGTTCAACACGCCTCGAGTCTGGACCGTCAGCGGTAGCAGGCAGACGAGAACATTGCAGAGCGGCAGCATCGCTTCCAGGTCGGTGAAGCTCTGCACGCCCTCGAGGCTCTTCGGCCGGCGGCTGTAGCCGGCGACGCGGAAGCCGAGCGCGAGCAGCTTGCGCGCGGCGTCGCTGCCGAGCTCGCCGAGGCCGAGGATGCCGATGGTGCGGTCGGAGGCGAGGTACTGCTTGTAGCGGCGCCACTCGACCTTCGCCTTCTGCGCGCGGTAGCGGTAGTGGTGGCGATGCCAGTCGAGCACGTGCGCGATCACCGTCTCGGACATCGCCGCAACCATGCCGGGGTCGATCAGCCGCGCAAGCGGCACGCCGCGCGGGTACTCGGGGTCGGCGAGCAGCTTCTCGACGCCCATCCACAGCGACTGGATCAGCTTCACGCCCTTCAGCTTGCCGAGCGTGCCCGCCGGCGGCGTCGCCACGAGCGCGATGTCCACTGGATTTTCATGGGTCACGAAAAACCGGTCGTCCGGCAGATCCCGCTCGAGCAGCGGCAACCAGAACTCTGCTTTCTCGGTTTCACTCGCGAAAAGGATGTTCACGGCGCGGGCGATGGTAGCATCCGGCAGTGCGCGTCCTTGCGTTTCTCCTGTGGGTTTTCGTCGGAACGGCAGCCGCGCAGGACTGGCCGAAACAGAAGCAGATTCACATCCTCGTCGGCTTCGCGCCGGGCAGCACCACCGACATCGTCGCCCGCCTGGTGGCGCCGAAGCTCTCCGAGGTGCTCGGCCAGACGGTGCTGGTGGAGAACAAGGGCGGCGCCGGCGGCAACCTCGCCACGCAGCAGGTGAAGCGCGCCGCGCCCGACGGCTATACGCTGCTCGTCACCAGCGTCGCGTATGCGGTCAACCCGAGCCTGTACGCCAACTCCGGCTACGACCCGTTCACCGACTTCGTGCCCGTGATCCTCGGCCCGAGCACGCCCAATATCATCACCGTCAATCCCGCCGTGCCGGCGAAGAACCTGCAGGAGCTGATCGGCCTGGCGCGCAAGGAGAAGCTCTCCTACGCCTCGTCGGGGATCGGCACCACGACCCATCTCTCGATGGAGCGCATCAAGATGGCGACCAACGTCGACATCACGCACGTGCCCTACCAGCCGGCGCAGGCGGTGGGCGCGGCGGTCGCGGGCCATACGCAGATCTCCAGCACCTCGATGCCGCCGGCGGTGCAGCACGTGAAAGCGGGCCGCGTGCGCGCGCTTGCCGTGACCAGCGCACGCCGCTCGCCGGCATTGCCCGACGTACCGACCGTCAACGAGCAGGGCTTCTCGGGCTTCGATGACCTCACCTGGACCGCGTTCTTCGTGCCGGCGGGCGTGCCGCAGGACGTGGTCAACCGCCTCAACTCGGAGTTGAACCGCGTGCTTTCGACGCCCGACATCGCCGATCGCCTGGCGCAGCTCGGCCTCGACTGGAAGAGCAACACCTCGGGGGAATTCGCCGCCTTCCTGCGCGACGAGGTGCAGAAATGGTCGCGCGCGGTCAAGGAATCGGGCGCCCGGGCCGATTAGCAGGATGAAGCCACCGTTCCGTGCCGACCACGTTGGCAGCCTCCTGCGCCCCGAGTACCTGGCGGCCGCGCGCAAGGACCGCGAGCTGCAGGACCGCGCGATTCGCGAAGCGATCCGGCGCCAGGAAGAGCTCGGCCTCGAGAGCATCACCGACGGCGAGTTCCGGCGCGACTGGTGGCACCTCGACTTCCTGACGCAGATCGAAGGCGTCGGCCTGCGCCAGAACCCGGGGCCGAAGTTCGCCGGCACCGAGGAACAGCCGCCGATGCCGATCGTCACCGGCAAGCTGCGCTATGCGAAGCCGATCATGCTCGACGACTTCGCTTTCCTGAAAAAGAACACGAAGAAGACGGCGAAGATCACCATTCCTTCGCCATCGATGCTGCATCTGCGCGCAGGGCGCGCCGGCATCGCCTACGAGGACATGGAGGAGTTCTGGAGCGACGCGGCCGGGGTCTATCGCGAGGCGATCGCTGCCTTCGCGAAGGCGGGCTGCACTTATCTGCAGATGGACGACGTCGCCTTCTCGTACCTCTGCGATCCGAAGATCCGCGACAACTGCCGGAAGAACGGCGACGATCCCGAATTGCTTCCTGAAAAATACTCCTCGACGATCCGCGCAGCCCTGAAAAATCGTCCGGAGAGCATGACGATCGCCATGCACACCTGCCGCGGCAACTTCAAGAGCGCCTGGGTCGCGGAGGGCGGCTACGAGCCGGTCGCGGAGGCGATGTTCGCGAGCGGCGTCGACGCGTTCTTCATGGAGTTCGACAGCGCGCGGGCCGGCGGCTTCGAGCCGCTGCGCTTCCTGCCGAAAGGGAAGAAGGTGGTTCTGGGCCTGGTGACGTCGAAAACGTCCCAGCTGGAGTCGAAGGAAGAGTTGAACCGAAAAATCGACCAGGCAGCGAAATTTGTCCCGCTGGAGGACCTCTGCCTCTCGCCGCAATGCGGCTTCTCCAGCACCCATCACGGCAACCAGCTCACGCACGACGAGCAGTGGCGGAAGCTCGAGCGCGTGGTGCAAACGGCAAAGGAGGTTTGGCGATGAGCGAAAGCGAGATCCTGGGGCTCGAAGACAAGCGCTTCGGCGCGATGACGGGGAAGGACTGGAAGGCGCTCGACGCGCTGCTGCACGACCAGCTCCTGTACACGCACTCGAGCGGCGTCACCGACACCAAGGCGGTGTGGATGGACGCGATGAAGGGCGGCCGCACGGTCTACAAGAGCGTCAAGAACAGCGACCGCAAGGTGCGCATCTACGGCGACAACGCGCTCGTCACCGGCAAGGCGGCGATCGAAGCGGAGGTGAACGGCCAGGCGCGCAGCATGCGACTGGTCTACCTCAACGTCTGGACGAAAACGCCGCAAGGCTGGAAGTTCGTCGCCTGGCAATCGACGCCGCAGCCGGCGGCGTGAGCGAGGCGTTTCGGGGGAGGAGAGAGGACGATCGTCTTCTCTCCGGCAAGGGTCGCTACACCGCCGACTGGAATCTCCCCGGTCAGCTCTACGGATACTTCCTTCGCTCCGACCGCGCCCATGCGGAAATTGTTTCCCTTAAAAAACCAGAACACGTTCTTGTTTTCACCGGCGAAGACACGAAGGACCTGAAGGACCCGCCGCCGCTGGTGCGCTATCCGGGGCGCGGCGGCGCCGCGCTCAAGGTTCCGCACCGGGACATCCTCGCGCATGGCCGGGTGCGCTACATCGGCCAGGAGGTTGCGCTGGTCGTCGCAGAGTCGCCGCAGGCGGCGCAGGACGCGGCGGAGCGGATCGAGATCGAGTACCGCGAGCTGCCGGTCGTCGTCGACGCCGAGGAGGCGCTGGCGCCGGGCGCGCCGCTCCTGCACGAAGGCATTCCCGGCAATCTTTGCTTCGACTACGAGTACGGCAACGAGAAGGCGGCCGGGGAAGCGCTCGCCGGCGCTGCGCATATCACGCGCCTGACGCTCGACTCGACGCGCGTCTCGGGCACGCCGATGGAGCCGAAGGCCTGCGTCGCTTCGTGGGATGCGGCGAGCGAGAGCTTCGACCTCTACGCCGCCTCGCAGGGCAAGGGGATGATGGTGCCGAGCTTAGGCGCGATCCTCGGTTTTCCGGCGGAGAAGATCCGCCTGCACGCGCTCGACGTCGGCGGCGGCTTCGGCATCCGCTCCGACGCCTACGCCGAATATGTCGCGCTGATGATCGCCTCGCGCAAGCTCGGCCGGCCGGTGAAGTGGGTGGGCTCGCGCTTCGAGACCATCGTCAGCGACTACCACGGCCGCGGCGCGAAGCTCGCGGGCGAGCTCGGCCTCGACCGCGACGGCCGCTTCGTCGCGCTGCGCGTCAACTGGACGGTGAATGCCGGCGCCTGCCTGTCGCAGCCAGGCCCGCTGATCAACACCCTCAATCCCTCGACCCATGCGATCAACGCCTATCGGATTCCCGCGCTCTACGGCCGCCATCGGCTCGCGCTGACCAACACCACTTCGACCACCGCGTACCGCGGCGCGGGGCGGCCGAACGTTTCCTACCTGGTCGAAAGGCTGGTCGACGAAGCGGCGCGAGAGACCGGAGTCGATCGCGTCGAGCTGCGCAAGCGCAACCTGATTCCGAGGGATGCGTTCCCGTACAAGACGCCGACCGGCTCGACCTACGACAGCGGCGATCCGCCGGGTGAGTTGGAGAAGGCAATTCGCTTTTCCGACTGGGACTCTTTTCACAAACGGAAAGACGAAGCACGTTCCCGGGGAAAATTGAGAGGAATCGGCCTGTCGGTGTTCGTCGAGCCCTCAGGCGGCGGCGCGAGCCCGAAGGAGGAGGCGGTGATCAAGTTCGGCGCCTCGGGCGACGCAGAGCTGCATGTCCTCGCCGGAGCATCCGGGCAGGGCCACGAGACGATGCTGCCGGAACTGGTTTCTCAAGTATTCGGCATGCCTGCCGAGAAGATTGTGCTGAGAGCCAGTGACCCCAACGGCCCCCCATTGATGGGAGGCGGGACGGTCGGCTCGCGCACGATGATGTCGCATGGGGGTGCGCTGGTTGCGACTGCAAGAACAGTGATCAAGAAGGGCCTCGAGCTGGCGGCGAAGGACCTCGAAGTCTCGCCCGCGGATGTCGAGTTCCACGAGGGAAGGTACAAGGTGAAAGGCACCGACCTTTCGCTGTCCTTTTCCGAAGTCGTGAAGCGGCACTGGCAGGAACTGGAGACGAAGGACTCGATTCCCACGCCGGTCGCATTTCCCGGCGGCGTGCACGTCGCCGAAGTGGAGATCGATCCCGAGACCGGGGAGATCGATCTGCTGCGCTACACCGGCGTCGACGACTGCGGCCGGATCCTCAGCCATGCGCTGGTCGACGGCCAGCTGCACGGCGGCATCGTCCAGGGCCTCGGGCAGATTTTCTGCGAGCAGGTGATCTACGACCGATCGAGCGGCCAGCTCCTCACCGGCTCGTTCATGGACTACGCCATGCCGCGGCCGGAGATCCTGAAGCGCGTCGAGCTGCACGACCATTCGGTGCCGTCGCCGTCCAACCCGCTCGGCGTGAAGGGCGCAGGCGAGGCGGGCACCACGGGAGCGCTGCCCGCGGTGGCGAACGCGGTGATCGACGCGCTGCGGCCGCTCGGCATCCACCACCTCGATTTCCCGTACTCGGCGAGCCGCGTTTGGCAGGCCATAAAAGCGTAAGAGAGAAGAAAAAGCTCGCCACGCGCGAGCGCATCCGCGCCGCGGCGGCCGACCTCTTCACGCGCCACGGCTACGGCGCGGCGACCATGCGGCAGATCGCGCAGCGCGCGCACGTCGGCCTGGGCACGCTGTTCAACTACGCCGAGGACAAGCGCGACCTGGTGTTCCTGATCTTCAACGAGGAGCTGAACGCCACCACCGACGTGGCGCTCGCCGCGCCGCGCCCGGGACAGGCGCTCGCCGAGCAGCTGCTGGCGCTGTTCGCCGTTCACTACCGCTGGCTGGCGGGGAAGCCGGCGCTGGCGAGGATCCTGCTGCAGGAGCTGACCTTCTACTCGAGCGGCAAGCAGGCCGCGACCTTCCAAGGCATCCGGCGCAGATTGATGGACGGTATCGAGGCCCTGGTGCGGAAAGCGAAGGTGAAGGAAGACCCGGCGCTGGTGGCGCGCTATGTCTTTTTCGTCTATTCGGCGTCGCTGCGCTGGTGGATCGCTTCGCCCAAGCCCGATCCCCGCACCGGCATTGCCGAGCTGAGGCGCCTGCTGGGCCTGCTGGTCGCCGGGCTGCGCTAGAGGACGCTTTCCTCGACCATCAGGCGCACTGCGAGCGGCGAGTCGAGCTGGACAAAGCTCTCTTCTTCCTTGCGCATCAGCGCCGGGATCGGGCTCGCCAGCATGGCCTCGACGTCGGTGGCGCTCGAGACGTAGATCTCCTCCATGCCGTCGAATGCGGGCTCGTTGCCGCCCGGCTCCGGGGGCAGGGCGAAGCTCGCGACGACGCGTAGCACCGGCGTCTCCAGCGCGAGCCGCTTCTCCAGCTTGGCGTAGTTCTTCAGCCAGTAGTCCCTGAACTGCGGGACCGAGAGGTCCTTGTGGCGGAAGATGGTGCGAACGATCTTGATCTGCTCCTTCTGCTTGATGGTCTTGGCCGCGTCGATCTTCTCGCCGGCGAGGAATTCCTCGCACGCCACCTCCTGGCGCTGCGGGTGATCGATGAGGGTCTCCTTCGCCTTGGCCGCGCTGCTGTAGTACATCGCCGCCATGCCGTCGAAGGGCGCCTTTTCGCCGCGCGCGATGCCGACCGTGACGCGATTCGAGCTACGCTTGAGCTGGCCATGCAGCTCGATCCATTCCTGCTTGAATTCCAACGGCAGCTTGTCGCCGCGTTTTGCAATGCGGACTACTTTGAACGTGTTCATGATTGGAGTTTAGGATAAATCGTGCGCAGGCCCGCCGAATTCTACGTAAAAATAGCCCACCGCTCTGAGACTATCTATCCATGAATAGACACGGCATCGGTCAGCCAGTACGACGCGTCGAGGACCAGCGCTTCCTTACCGGCAAGGCGCGGTACGTCGACGACATCCAGCTACCCCACATGCTGCATGGGGCGGTGGTGATGTCGCCTCACGCCCACGCGCGCATCAGAGGCATCGATGCCAAGGAGGCGCTGGCGATGCCCGGCGTCCACCTGGTGCTCACCGGCGAAGATGCGAAGAAAGAAGGCCTTGGCGGCATCCCGCCGCTCTTCATGCCCGAGGACATGGGCGGGCCGAAGGGCTATCGCACGTTCCGTCCCTTGCTTGAACCTGTCAAGGCGCGCTACGTCGGCGATCGCATCGCCTTCGTCGTCGCCGACTCGCCGGAGCTGGCGCGCATCGCCGCGGAGAAGGTCGAGATCGACTACGAGCCGCTGCCGGCGGCGGTCAATGTCGCCGACGCGGCGAAGGACGGCGCGCCCAAAGTCTGGGACGACAACGCGGCGGGCAACCTCGCGTTTCCGCTGATGATGGGCAACAAGGACGCGACCGACGCCGCGTTCGCGAAGGCGAAGCACACGGTGTCGCTGCGGCTGTACAACAACCGCATCACCGCCAATGCCATGGAGCCGCGGTGCTGCATCGGCGACTTCGCGAACGACTCCTACGCCCTGTACACGAGCAGCCAGAACCCGCACGGCGTGCGCGGCATCCTCTCGGGGGCGGTTTTCAAGTTTCCGGAAAATAAACTCCGCGTGGTCTCGCCGGATGTCGGCGGCGGCTTCGGCATGAAGGGCGACATCTATCCCGAGGACGGGCTGGTGCTCTGGGCGTCGCGCAGGCTCGGCTGCCCGGTGAAATGGGTGGCGACCCGCACCGAATCGCTGCTCGGCGACAACCACGGCCGCGACCAGCTCATCAGCGCCGAGATGGCCTTGGACGAGCAAGGCAAGATCCTCGCGATCAAGGCCCAAGCGCTGCACTCCGTTGGCGCGTACGTCACCAACGCAGGCGTGGTGCCGGTGCTGTGCGCGCTGCGCAACATTCCGAACGTCTACGTCGTGCCGGCGATGCTGGTGATGAGCAAGGCGACCTTCACCCACACCACGCCGCTCGGCCCGTATCGCGGCGCCGGGCGCCCGGAGGCGTCTTACGTGATCGAGCGGCTGATGGACGACGCCGCGCGCAAGATCGGCATGGATCCGGTGGAGCTGCGCCGGCGCAACTACATTCCGCCGAGCGCCATGCCTTACGACACCACCGCGAACTGGACCGTCGGCAAGCCGGTGGGCTGGACTTACGATTCGGGCGAGTTTGCGAAGCTGACGGATCGTGCTCTGGAGCTTGCCGATTGGAACGGGTTTCAGAAACGGAAACAGCAAAGTGAAGCGAAAAACCGCCTTCGCGGTCGATCGCTCATCTACTACCTCGAGGACTCGGGCGTCTTCAACGAGCGCATGGAATTGCGCTTCGACCCGAGCGGCACGGTCACCGTCGTCGCCGGCACGCACAATCACGGCCAGGGCCACGCCACCACCTATGCGCAGATGGTCTCCGACTGGCTCGGCGTGCCGTTCGAGAGCGTTCGGCTGGTGCAGGGCGACACGGACGCCGTCGCGTTCGGTCGCGGCACGTACGCGTCGCGCAGCACGATGCTCGGCGGTTCGGCGCTGAAAGGCGCAGCCGACGCCATCATCGAGAAGGCGAAGCACATGGCGGGGCATCTGCTCGAGACCGCGGTTGCGGACATCGAATTCGAGGAAGGGAAGTTCAAGGTCAAGGGAACGGACAAGGCGATTCCGATGACCGACGTGGCGAAGGCCTTCTATCGCCCGGTCGGCCCGACGACGAAGTTCGGCACCGGCCTCGACGCAAGCGGGTCTTCGGCGGTACCGCCGAGCTTCCCCAACGGTTGCCACGCCTGCGAGCTGGAGATCGACCCGGAGACCGGCGTGGTGGAGATCGATCGCTACACCGTGGTCGACGACGTCGGCAAGGTGATCAACCCGATGATCTGCCACGGCCAGATCGAAGGCGCGCTGGCGCAAGGCATCGGCCAGGCGCTGATGGAGAACGTCGCTTTCGACGCGGAGTCGGGGCAGATGCTCTCGGCGAGCTTCATGGACTACGCGATGCCGCGCGCCGCCGACCTGCCGCTGCACTACGAGATGGACTTCATCGACGTGCCGGCCAAGACCAATCCGCTCGGCGTCAAGGGCGTGGGCGAGGCCGGCTGCGTCGGCGCGCCGCCGGTGGTGATGAATGCAATCCTGGATGCCTTGTCCGTCTACAAGATCGGTCACCTGGACATGCCCGCGACCCCGCGGCGCGTCTGGGAAGCGATCCAGAAGGCGAAGGCGTGAAGTTCGTCGTCAACGGCAAGCCGGTCGAGGTGAAGGCGAGCGAGAACACGCCGCTCCTCTACGTACTGCGAAACGATCTCGGCCTGGTCGGCAGCCGCTTCGGCTGCGGCAGCGGCCAGTGCGGCGCGTGCTTCGTCATGGTTGATGGCAAGACCATGGCTTCGTGCGACCTCCCCATGTCGTTTCTGGAAAATAAAACTGTTACGACCGTCGAGGGCTTGAACGGAAAGGTACAGAAAGCGCTGCTCGCCGAGC
>DATNCP010000049.1:0-5813 GCA_035607175.1 Burkholderiales bacterium | reverse complement strand
CTCGTAGCTTGCCGCCGCGACCACGCCGCGCGACTCGGGCGATCCGCCCACCACCACCGGCTTGCCGCGCAGCTCCGGGTCATCGCGCATCTCCACCGACGCGTAGAACGCGTCCATGTCGATGTGGATGATGCGGCGCGGAGGTTCGCTCAATTCAAATGCGTGGTCAGGAACCGGAGGCGCGCGGCGAGCGCGCTGAGCAGGGTCGAGGCGAACTGCGGGCTGACCTTGACCAGCTGCAGGAACGCCGGCCGGCCGATGGCGAGCAGCTCGCAATCGGTCTGCGCGGTGGCGCTCGCCAGCCGCGCCGATTCGCTCACCAGCGCCGCCTCGCCGAACACGCCGCCCGGCCCGAGCATCTCGACGATGCGGCCGTCGATCGACACCGCGACCTCGCCCTCGAGGACCGCGTACATGCGGATGCCGGTCTGGCCCTTGGCGATGATCTGCGCGCCCTGGCGGAAGAAGATCGGCGGATCGTCGGCGAGGCCGGCGACCAGCTCCTGCAGCTGCTTCCGGTCGAAGACGATCGCCTCCTCGAAGTCCTCGTCGTGCGAGAGCGCCCCGGACACCGAGAGCTGGGCGATGGTCTCGCGCAGGCGGCGGATCAGCATGCTCATCAGCATCAGCGCGAAGGCGGGCTTGTGCGCCAGCGCCGCCTCGAATTCCTCCGGGTCGAGGGCGATGACGCGGCAGTCTCCCTTCGCCACCGCGCCGGCGCTGCGAGGGGCGTGGGCCATGACCGCGATCTCGCCGAAGATCTCGCCCGCCTTGACCGTGCCGATCGGCTTCTTCTTCGCGCGCAGCTCGACCTCGCCCTTGAGCAGCAGGTACATCTTGCTCTTGCGCAGCAGCGGGATGGCGCGCTCGCTCTCGCTGAAGATCTTCGCGCCTTCGGCGAAGGTTTCCGGCTTGCCCGCGGACTTGAAGAAGTCCAGCGCCACGGCGGGGTCATAGGCGACTTCGACTTTTTGCGGCGCGGTGGCCATTGCGTCTCCTCGGGAGCGGCTAAGATGCCACGTCATTTTGCGCGGAGCCTGACATGGATCGCAAGATAGGGCTGGAAGAGCATTTCGCCATCCCCGACACGCTGAACGACTCGAAAGGGTTCCTCGGCGACCACGTCTGGCCCGAGCTCGAGAAGCGCCTGCTCGACATGCAGGAGTACCGGCTGTCGCAGATGGACAGGCACGGCATGCAGATGATGATCCTGTCGCTGAACGCGCCGGCCATCCAGGCGATCCCCGACGCGAAGAAAGCCACGGCAACGGCGCGCAAGGCGAACGACTTCCTCGCCGCCGAGGTGAAGAAGCGCCCCGATCGCTTCCAGGCGTTCGCCGCGCTGGCGATGCAGGACCCGGACGCGGCGACCCGCGAGCTCATCCGCTGCGTGAGGGAGCTGGGGTTTCGCGGCGCTCTCGTCAACGGGTTTTCCCAAATCGAAAAAGCGGATTCGATGGTGTACCTGGACGATCCGCGCTACCGCGGCTTCTGGGCGGAGTGCGAGAAGCTCGACGTGCCGTTCTACCTGCACCCGCGCAACCCCCTGCCGAGCGCGTCGCAGATCTACGAGGGCCATCCGTGGCTGCTCGGCCCGACCTGGGCCTTCGGCCAGGAGACGGCGGTGCACGCGCTGCGGCTCATGGCCTCGGGCCTGTTCGACCGCCACCCGAAGCTGCAGATCGTGATCGGCCACCTCGGTGAAGGGCTGCCCTACAGCATCTGGCGCGTCGACAACCGCAATGCCTGGACCAAGGCGCCGCCGCGCTACCCGGCGAAGAAGAAGCTGGGCGACTACTTCCGCGACAACTTCCACCTCACCGTGTCGGGCAACTTCCGCACGCAGACGCTGATCGACGCGATCCTCGAGGTCGGCTCGGACCGGATCCTCTTCTCCACCGACTGGCCGTTCGAGAACGTCGACCACGCGGCGGACTGGTTCGACGCCTGCCCGATCAGCGAAGTCGACCGCCTTAAGATCGGCCGGACCAACGCCGAAAGACTCTTCCGCCTCAATTCGGGGTCAGGGTAACAATTCAAGAAGAGTGAGGGGTCGTTAGATAACGGGGAATTGTTACCCTGACCCCGAATTATTCCGGCTTCACCCCGGCAGCCTTCACCACCGCGGTGCCGCCGGCGCCGCCGCGATTCTCGACCACCAGCGGCTGGCCGAGCCAGCTTTGCGCGAACGCGGAGCCGGCGGCGAGGGCGAGCGCCCCGACCGTGCAGTGCAACAGTCTCATTTTTTATCCTCCTCCGCGGCTATCTTACTCGGTACGATTACGCTGCAACGAGGAGGAGCCATGGACAACGAAGCCCGCCGTTCATTCCTGAAAGGCGCCGCCGCGACCATCGCCGCGACGACCGTCACCGCGCAGGCGCAAGCCGCCACCGGCGAGAAGAAACCCGCGCCCAAGACCTCGGGCGCCGGCCTCGACAAGATGATCGAGCGGCCGGGCTCCGACTTCATGGTCGACGTGCTGCGCTCGCTCAACATCGACTACGTCGCCTCGAACCCCGCCTCGAGCTTCCGCAGCTTTCACGAGTCGATCGTCAACTACGGCAACAACCGCAAGCCCGAGTTCATCACCTGCCTGCACGAGGAGTCTTCGGTGGCGATCGCGCACGGCTACTACAAGGCGAGCGGCAGGATGATGGCGATGATGGCGCACGGCTCGGTGGGCATCCAGCACGCGGCGATGGCGGTCTACAACGCCTGGTGCGACCGCGTGCCGGTGATGCTGATCGGCGGCAACTTCATGGACGCGGCGCAGCGCCGCCCCGGCGTGGAGTGGGCGCACTGCTCGCAGAACGCGGCCGGCATCCTGCGCGACTTCATCAAGTGGGACGACCAGCCGGCCTCGCTGCAGCATTTCGCCGAGTCGACGGTGCGCGCCTACAAGATGGCGATGACGCCGCCGATGGAGCCGGTGATGATCGTCGCCGACGGCATGCTGCAGGAGCACGCGATCGAGGACGAGAAGAGCCTGTCGATCCCGAAGCTCGCCCTCACCGCGCCGCCGCAGGGCGAATCGGGCGCGGTGCGCGAGGCGGCGAAGCTGCTCGCCGCGGCCGAGCACCCGGTGATCGTCGCCGAGCGCGTGTCGCGCAACGACGAAGGCATCAAGCTGATGGTCGAGCTCGCCGAGGCGCTGAACGCGCCGGTGGTGAACCTGCTCGGCCGGATGAACTTCCCGACCACCCATTACCTCGCGCGCACCCAGGACGGCCGCGCGCTGGTGCGCGACGCCGACGTCATCCTCTTCCTCGAGGTCGGCGACCCCTGGGGACAGATGAACAGCATCAGCGACCCGCACCACCAGTACCGGCGCGTCGCCAAGCCCGACGTGAAGACCATCCACGTCACGCTCGCCGACCAGCTGATGAAGTCGAACTACCAGGACATGCAGCGCTTCTGCCCGGTCGACATCTCGATCAGCGCCGACGCGCAGGCGACGCTGCCGTCGCTGATCGAATCCGTCAGGAAGGAGATTTCCTCCGCGAAGAGAAATGCGCGCACCGAGAAGCTGAAGGGCGACTACCAGAAGATGAAGGAGCGGGCGCGCGAAGCCGCTGCGGTCGCGTGGGACGCGAGCCCGGTGTCGACCGCGCGGTTGCACGCCGAGCTCTGGCAGGTGCTGAAGAACGAGAACTGGTGCCTCGCCGAGTCGCGCTCGGGCTCGTGGGCGGCGCGGCTCTGGCCGGCGACGCAGCAGCACAACTTCCTCGGCCAGTCGGGCGGCGCCGGCGTGGGCTACATCGCGCCGGCGGCCGTCGGCGCGGCGCTCGCCAACAAGGACAAGGGCATCATCACCGCGGTGGTGCAGCCCGACGGCGACCTGATGTACGCGCCCGGCGTCCTCTGGACCGCGGCGCACCACAGGATCCCGCTGCTCTCGGTGATGCACAACAACCGCGCCTATCACCAGGAAGTCATGCACCTGCAGAAGATGGCGGGCCTGCACAACCGGCGCATGGACACGGCGCGCATCGGCACGACCATCGAGAACCCGAACATCGACTACGCGAAGCTCGCGCAGGCGCAGGGCGTGTGGGCGGAAGGCCCGATCACCGAGCCGGCGCAGCTCGGGCCGGCGCTGCGGCGCGCGATCGCGGTGGTCAAGAAGGGCGAGCCGGCGCTGCTCGACGTCGTCACGCAGGGGAGGTGAGATGAGGGTCCTGCTCCTGCTCTTTTTCCCGTCCCTCGTTTTCGCCCAGGATGCGCCGCAGGGCGACGCGAAGCGGGGGCACGCCGCGTTCCTGAAGTACCAGTGCTATACGTGCCACGGCACCGTCGGCCAGGGGGCGGAGCGCGGCGCCGGGCCGAAGCTCGCGCCGAATCCGTTCCCGTGGGCGGGGTTCGAGTTCCAGGTGCGCACGCCGCGCCAGGACATGCCGGCGTACCGGAAGCAGCATCTCCCCGACCAGGACCTTGCAGATATTTACGCTTACGTGCGCTCGATCAAGCCCTCGCCGTCGGCGAGCGCAATTCCACTGCTGAAAATCGACTGATCTGACAGATCCTCACGGCGGCGCCCGCGGGTTTCGCTAGGGTGTGGCCGTGGGCTACCGGATCGAATACGCGGTGCGCGGCGGGACCATGCAGGCCCGGGTCTCCGGCCGCTCGACGCTTGCGCACGCCGCGCGCATCGCGCGCGACATCGCCGAGGAAGCGACGCAGCGCGCCGCGAAGCAGCTCCTGATCGACGTGCGCGGCCTGGTCGACCGCGTCGGCACGCTCAGCACGCTGATGCTCGGCGCCTGCGGCCCGGCGCGAGTCGCGCTGGTCGACACCATGGACAACGACCGCTGGCACATCCTGTCCGAAGGCCTCGCGCGCCGCCGCGGCTACGCGCTGCGCTGCTTCAACGACGCCAACTCCGCTATCGCCTGGCTGCAGGGCCGGTAAGGTCTCCGGCAGCGACGCCCGCGTCGCGCATCCGCCTCGCGCCGGCGTAGTAGAGCGCCATCGCCGCGATCTGCACCACGTGGTAGAGGTCGTTGTGGTTGAAGTGCTCGTGCAAGGCCAGGCGTCCCGCCTGGATTCCCGCCGCGATCAGCGACACCGCCACGCCGCCGAGGATCCAGCGCGTCGCCGGGTTGTCGAGCGCGAGCAGGTGCAGCGCCGCGACCGCGAGCATCGCCGAGGCAGTGTCGGCGACGACGAAGATGAAGTCTTCGTGCCCGAGCATCCACGCTTCGTAGAAGACGAGCTTCAGCGCCGCGGCGGCGAGCAGCACGCGGCGCACGCGACCCGACGTGGTGGCGCATGCACTGCCCGCGAGCATGCCGAAGCTGGCGACGCCGATCGCAAATACGGTCGGCTTCCACAACCATTCGATCAGCAAGCCGTGGTACGTGCCGCCGAGGAATGCCGTGACCGCCAGCGCGATGAACGCGAGGAGCCAGAAGCGCGACGCGATCGAGGTGTTTTTTCGGAGAAGAACTGCGAGCCACACGGTCACGCCCCCCAGGGCGTAGTCGGTGAGCATCGTGACCGGCTCAGCTACCACGCTGACGCTCCGTGTCAGCTACCGAAATACATGCGCTTGTAGTGGCGGTACCAGTCGCTCTGGAACAGCTCCTCCTTGTCGTACTTGCGCTTCAGCTGCAGGAAGTCGCGAAAGCGCGGGTAGCAGACGTCGATCTGCTGGCGCAGCGCGTGGCGGTGGTAGGTGAGGTAGTAGCTGCCGCCGTGCTTGACGGCGATGTTGATCAGGCGGCGGAAGGCGTCGCCGGCGCGGATCGAGCCGCGCGTCGAGTGCTCGACGTGCAGGTTGAAGATCACGCAGGCGTAGGGCTTCTTCGCCCAC
>DATNCP010000048.1:0-29819 GCA_035607175.1 Burkholderiales bacterium | reverse complement strand
CTGGGCGACCGGCTTCCAGGTCACGCCGGTGCAGATGCTCTACATCATGATCGGCGTGATCATCTTCCTCGGCAGCTTCATGGACCCGCTGTCGAAGATGCTGCTCACCGCGCCGATCTTCTTCCCGCTCGCCAAGACGCTGGGCTTCGACCTCACCTGGTTCGGGCTGATCATGCTGCTCGCCCTGGAGATGGGCTACACCATGCCGCCGTTCGGGCTGCTGCTGTTCGTCATGAAGGGCGTTTCGCCCCCCGGAACACGGATGAAGGACATCTACCTCGCCGGCCTGCCGTTCATCGCCTGCGTGGTGTTGCTGATCCTGATGGTCATTTATATTCCGCCCCTGGCCACCTGGTTACCGAAAGTCAGTCGCTAATGCCCAGCAACGTCGGAATGAGGCCGGGCGAGGAGCTCGCCGGCAAGGTCGCGCTCGTCACGGGCGGCGCGCGCAACATCGGCCGCGCCATCGCCCGTTCGCTCGCCGCCGGCGGCGCTTCGGTGATGGTCAACGCGAAGACCTCGAAAGCCATGGCCGAGGAGACGGTGAAGATGATCGGCGCGTCGGCCGACCTCTGCATCGCCGATGTCACCAAGCCGCCGGAAGTGAAGGCATTGGTCGAGGCGACGGTCAAGCGCTTCGGCCGGCTCGACATCCTGGTCAACAACGCGGCGATTCGCATGGAAACGCCGTTCGAGCAGATCAAGCTCGAGGACTGGCGCAACGTCCTCGCGACGATCCTCGACGCCGCGTTCATCTGCAGCCAGGCGTGCCTGCCGCATCTCGCGAAATCGGGCGGCGGCACGATCATCAACATCGGCGGCCTCACCGGGCATCGCGGCGCGACCGGCCGCGCGCACGTCATCGCCGCCAAGTCGGGACTCGCCGGATTCACCAAGGCGCTCGCGCTCGACCTCGCGCCGCAGCGCATCACGGTGAACTGCGTCGTGCCGGGCACGATCGACAGCCAGCGCGGCCTGCCGGGCGTGCCGGAGCGGCCCGCGCATCGCGCCGCGCCGCCGCCGATCGGCCGCCGCGGCGAGCCGGAGGAGATCGCGGCGATGGTGCGCATGCTATGCGGCCCCGACGCGCGCTACGTCACCGGACAGTCGATCCACGTGAACGGCGGCGGATACCTGCCATGACGGTGATGCAACGCCTGAGCGGCTACATTGCTCGGGCGCCGAAGCGGCCGCTGCCCGCGGCGGTCGCCGAGAAGACCAAGCATCACGTGCTCGACACCATCGCGGCGATGGTCTCCGGCTCGCGCCTTCTGCCCGGACGGAAGGCGATCTCGTTCGCGAAGACTCGCGGCGGGACGAAGGAAGCTTGCGTCGTCGGCGACGGTTTCCTGACCACCGCCGAGAACGCAGCGCTCGCCAACGGCATGCTCGCGCACGCCGACGAGACCGACGACTCGCACGCGCCTTCCCTGACGCATCCCGGCTGCGGCATCGTGCCGGGGGCGCTCGCAATTGCGGAAAGAGAACAGAGTAGCGGCGAGGCCCTGCTGCGCGCGGTCGCGCTCGGCTACGACGTCGGCTGCCGGCTGACGATGTCCCTCAACGCCTACGAGTTCCGCGAGGACGGGCACTCGACGCACAGCTTCGGGCCGATGTTCGGCGCGGCGGCGGCGTCCGCCGCGCTCCTTCGACTCAAGGATTCCCAGGTGAGACACGTCTTGTCCTACACCGCGCAACAAGCCTCGGGGATTTCCTGCTGGATGCGCGACGAGGAGCATGTCGAGAAGGCGTTCGACTTCGGCGGCATGCCGGCGCGCAACGGCGTCGCCGCCGCGGCGATGGTCGCGCATGGCTTCACGGGGGTGGAAGACGCGCTCTCGGGAGAGCGCAGCTTCTTCGTCGCCTACGGGCGGGAGCCGAAGCCGGAGAAGCTGGTTGACGGTCTCGGCGAGATCTACGAGATCATGAACACCAACATCAAGCGCTGGTCGGTGGGTTCTCCCATCCAGGCACCTTTGGATGCTCTTTCAGTTCTACTCGAAGAAAAATTTGACGTTGATGCTGTCGAAAAAGTTGTCGTCCGGGTGGCCCACCAGGGAGCGAATACCACCAACAACCGCGACATGCCCGACATCTGCATGCAGCACCTGTGCGCGGTCATGATTCTCGACGGCACGGTGAGCTTCAAGTCCTCCCACGACGAGGGGCGGATGAAGGACCCGAAGGTTCTCGCCCTGAGGAAGAAGGTCGAGCTGCTCGGCGACGATGCGCTCACGCGGGCCATGCCCAGCCGGCAGGGGATCGTCGAAGTGTTCCTCCGGGGCGAACGCCGGTTGCGCCACCACATGCAGGCGGTTCGCGGCACCGCGGAAAATCCGATGACGCGTGCCGAAGTCGACGCCAAAGGCTACGATCTCGTGGCGCCGGTGCTGGGCCGCGATCGCGCGCGCAAGCTCTGCGACGCGATCTGGAGCCTCGACCGGCTGAAGGATGTCCGGAAACTGAGAACCCTGCTCAAGGAGAAGCGATGAGCCGCATCGTGCACCTCGCGCTCAAGGTCGAGGACCTGGAGCGCACGACCGAGTTCTACCAGAAGGTGTTCGGCTTCAAGGAGATGAACACCGAGAAGGTCCGCGACCACACTTCGCGCCACCTCAGCGACGGCGTGCTCGACGTGGCGCTGATCAAGTACGACGCCGGCACCGAGTCGGCCGAGTCGAAGGCCGCGGGCGAGGGCCCCTGCATCCACCACTTCGCGGTCGAGGTGGACAGCATCGCCGTCGCGACGAAGCAGGTGAAAGCCTACGGCTGTCAGATCATCAGCGACCCAGGGGTGATCCCGGTGAAGTTCAGGGCACCCGGAGGCACGGTCTGTGAACTGGTGCCCAAAGGTCGCTACAAGAAACCGAAGAAGAAAACCGCAAAGAAGAAGAAGCGCTAGTGCGTCTCCGCTCCCCGGACTTGTGGTCCGGGCTCGCGCTCGCCGCGCTCGGCGGCTACATCGTGTACACGGCGCGCGGCTGGGAGTATCTCGGCCAGGACGGACCCGGGCCGGGGTTCTTCCCGCTCTGGTACGGCATCGCGATGCTCGCGCTCTCCCTTCTCCTGGTCTTCTCGCGGAAGGAAGGCCAGAAGGTCGAGTGGAAAGGCGCCGGCCGCGCATTTGCGACCTGGGGAGCGTTCGCCGTCTCGGTCGCGGTGCTGCAGATCGTCGGTTTCCTCATCAGCTTTGCGGTGCTGAGCTTCTTCATCGTCGCGGTGATGTACCGCCGGCCGCCGGGCGTCGCCGCGCTCGTCGCGCTCGGCGTCGCGGCCGGCTTCTATCTCATCTTCCCGCTCGCGCTCGGCGTGGCGCTTCCCTGACGTGGAGATCTTCGGCGGCCTGCTGCACGGATTCGCGCTGGCGCTGCAGCCGGTGAACCTGTTCTGGTGCTTCGTCGGCGTGTTCCTCGGCACCATCGTCGGCATCATGCCGGGGCTCGGGCCGCCGGCCACGATCGCCATGCTGCTGCCGCTTACGTTCCTCATGAACCCGGCCAGCGCCATGATCATGCTCGCCGGCATCTACTACGGCGCGAAGTACGGCGGCTCGACCACCTCGATCCTGCTCAACGTGCCGGGCGAGTCGGCGTCGGTCGTCACCTGCCTCGACGGCTACCAGATGGCGCGCAAGGGGCGCGCCGGCGCGGCGCTCGGCATCGCCGCGATCGCGTCCTTCATCGCCGGCACCGTCGGCGTGCTCGGCCTGATGCTGGTCGCGCCGCCGCTGGCGCGCTTCGCGCTCGCGTTCAGCTCGCCCGAGTATTTCGGGCTGATGGCGCTCGGCCTGGCGATGGTGGTGCTGCTCGCCGGCCGCTCGATGGTGAAGGCGCTGCTCGCGATGCTGCTCGGGTTGTGGCTGGCCGGCATCGGCACTGACCTCTTCAGCAGCGAATCGCGCTTCACCTTCGGCCGCATGGAGCTGCTCTCGGGCATCGACTTCGTCGTGGTTGCGATCGGCGTGTTCGCGATCGGCGAGGTGCTCGCCAACATGGAAGAGGCTACGCCGGCGGCGCCGCTGCCGATTCCCAAGGGCCTGCGCAACCTGCTGCCGACGGTGCAGGACCTGAAGGATTGTCGCTTCGCCTTCGCGCAGGGCTCGGTGCTCGGCTTCCTGATCGGCGTGCTGCCCGGCGCGGGCTCGACCATCGCCTCGTTCATCTCCTACGGCGTGGAGAAAGCCTTTTCGCGGCGGCGCGACGAGTTCGGCACCGGCGTGGTCGAAGGCGTGGCGGCGCCGGAAGGGGCGAACAATTCCGAGACCGGCGGCGCGCTGGTGCCGCTGCTCACGCTCGGCATTCCCGGCTCGGGCACCACCGCGATCCTGCTCGCGGCGCTGGTGCTGTGGGGCTTCAAGCCGGGGCCGCTGTTCATCTCGGACAACCCGTCGCTCTTCTGGAGCCTGGTGGCGAGCATGTACATCGGCAACGTCATGCTGCTGGTGCTGAACCTGCCGCTGGTGCCGTTATTCGCGCAGGTGCTGCGCGCCCCCGCGTACGTGCTCTTCCCCATCATCCTCGGCATCTCGATGGTCGGGGTCTACAGCACTTCCGGCAGCCTGTTCGACGTCGGCCTGCTCGCCGGCTTCGGCCTGCTCGGCTACCTGATGCGCAAGCTCGACTACCCGAGCGCGCCCCTGATCCTCGGCCTGGTGCTGGGCGGCGCGATGGAGCGCGCGCTGCGCCAGTCGCTGATGATGTCGGAAGGCAGCCTTTCGATCCTGGTCGCTAGGCCGATCTCGGCGGTGATGCTATCGTTGGCGCTCCTGATACTGCTCATCCCGCTCTTCTCCAGGGTCAACGCATGGCGCCAAAAATTGCTTTCCTGATCGCCCTTTCGCTCGCCGGCTCGGCGTTCGCGCAAGGCTTCAAGCCCACCCGGCCGATCGAGGTCGTGGTTCACACCGGCCCGGGCGGCGGCAGCGACCTGCTCGCGCGCGGCGTCGCGGCCATGATCGAGAAAGAGAAGCTGCTGCCGGTGCGCATGCAGGTGGTGAACAAGGCGGGCGGCGGCGGCGCGCTCGCGCCGGCCTACCTCGCCGAGAAGGCGGGCGACCAGCACACCCTGGGGTTTTTCACCGGCGTCTGGCTCACGAATCCGATCACCACCGACAGCGCCAAGGTGACCCTCAAGGACCTGACGCCCATCGCGCGCCTGGTGCTCGAGCCTGCGCTGATCGCGGTGAAGGCCGATGCGCCGTTCAAGACGCTCGCCGATTTCACCGCCGCGGCGAAGGAGAAGCCCGGCCAGCTGAAGCAGTCCGGCGGCTCGGTGACCAGCCGCGACAACGTGGTCCGGCAGCTGCTGCAGCGATCGAGCGGCGCGCGCTGGGCATTCATCTCCTTCCCGGGGGGCGGCGAGCGGATCGCCGCGCTGCTCGGCGGGCACGTCAACATGATGGTGATCGAGCCCGCGGAAGCCGGCGAGCACATCCGCGCCGGCAACATGCGCGTGCTGGCGCAGGTGGCCGATCGCCGGCTGTCCGCCTTCCCCAACGTGCCGACGCTGAAGGAGGCGGGCTTCGACGTTCCGGCGGTGCCGCAGGTGCGCGGCGTGGTCGCACCGCCCGGAATCCCGGCGGCGAACGTCGCCTACTGGGAGGACGTCTTCCGCCGGCTGACGCGCACCGCCTCGTGGAAGAAATACCTCGAGGACAACCAGTTCGAGGACGGCTACCAGAACTCCGCCGAGCTGGCGAAGTTCTACGACGACTTCACCGGCACGATGCGCGGCATCCTGCAGGAAGCAGGCGTCAAGATCGTGCGCTGACCTTGCGGGCGCTGCGTATCCACGGGTACGGCGGCCCCGAGGTCATGCGCCTGGAGCAGGCGCCGAAGCCGGTGGCCAAGCCCGGCCAGGTGCTGGTGAAGGTGCGCGCCGCGAGCGTCAACCCCATCGACTGGAAGATGCGCCGCGGCATGATGGCGAAGGTTTTCCCGATCGACTTTCCGCGCGTGCTGGGCCGCGACTGCGCCGGCGAGCTGGAAGGCGGCCTGGTCGCCGGCGTCAGCGACCCGCGCACCGACGGCACGCACGCCGAGTACGCGCTGCTGCCCGCCGATCAGGCCGCGCCGATCCCCGCGGGTCTCTCGCCGGAAGAGGCCGCGAGCCTGTGCGTCACCGGCATCTCGGCCTACATCGCCCTGGTCGAAACCGCGCGCGTCTCCGGCGGCCATCGCGTGCTGGTGCACGCCGGCGCCGGCGGCGTCGGCAGCCTCGCCATCCAGATCGCGCGCCAGCTCGGCTGCGAAGTGTTCGCGACCGCGAGCCCGGCGAACCATGACTACTGCCGTTCGCTCGGCGCCCTGGCGGTGGTCGACTACAAGGCGCAGGACTTCACGACGGCGATACCGCCGTGCGACGTGATCCTCGATAGCATCGGCGGCGAGACCCACCGGCGCTCGCTGAAGATGCTCAAGCCCGGGGGCACGGTGGTCGCGCTGGCCGCCGAGCCGATCCCCAAGGCGTCGCAGAAGCGTAGCGACGTGCGGGACACGATGGTCAACGTGCGGCCGACGCGCGAGCGGCTGCAGCAGCTCTTCCAGTGGGCGGCCTCGGGCACGATCAAGCCACAGGTCAGCCACCGCTTCAGGCCCGAGGACGCAAGCAAGGCGTACGCCATCTCGGAATCCGGACACGCAAGAGGGAAAATGGTTATTCTTTTCTAGCTGTTCCAAGGAGGAGGCAACATGGCTCGCTACCGCCTCACCGTCGACGGCAAGCCCGTCACGCTCAACGCAGATCCCGAGATGCCGCTGCTCTACGCCCTGCGCGAAGACCTCGGCATGAACAATCCCCACTTCGGCTGCGGGCTCGCACAATGCGGCGCCTGCACCGTGCACCTCGACGGCGAGCCGGTGCGCGCCTGCGTGATGCCGGTTTCGGTCGCCGCCGGCAAGACGGTGACCACGATCAAGGGGCTCGGCACGCCGTCCAAGCCGCATCCGCTGCAGGCCGCGTACGTCGAGGAGGCCGTGCCGCAGTGCGGCTACTGCGTCAACGGCTGGATCATGACGGCGGCCGCGATCCTGAAGAAAAACCCGAAGGCGACGGACGCGGAGCTGAGAGAAGGGCTCGCCGGACTGAAATGCCGCTGCGGCACCCACGTCTCGATCCTGAGGGCGATCAAGCGTGCCCAGGGAGCGATGTCATGAACCGCCGCGAATTCTTCCAGGCCAGTGGTGCGTTGGTGGTTTCTTCTTCTTTTCCAGTTGAAGTTCTTGCGCAGGGAAAATCAAACCTGGTTCCCGGCGAGCTCGATTCGTGGATCGCGGTCATGCCCGACGGCGGCGTGAAGGCGTTCTTCGGCAAGATGGACATGGGGCAGGGCCTCGACGTCGCCGTGGCGCAGATCGTCGCCGAGGAGCTCGACGTCGGCTTCGATCGCGTCGAGGTGCTGATGGGCGATACCGCAACCTCGTGCAACCAGGGCGGCGCATCCGGCAGCACCGGCGTCTCGAACGGCGCGCGTCTCCTGCGCAAGGCCGCGGCGGAGGCCCGGCGCGTGCTGGTGGAGGGAGCCTCGAACAAATTGGGCGTGCCGGTTTCCGACTTGAAAGTGGAGAACGGAACGGTTTTCGCCGGTGACAAGAAGACGACCTACGCGGAGCTGGTCGGCGGCAGGCAGTTCAATCACAGGGTTCAGTGGAACGGCAAGACCGGCAATCCGATGGACATCCAGGTGCCGGCAAAGCCGAAGCCGCCCGCCGAATACAAGGTGGTCGGCAAGCCGCTGCCGCGCCGCGACGTGGCGTGGAAGGTGTTCGGCACCGGCGACTTCGTCACCGACGTGCGCGTGCCGGGCATGCTGCACGCCCGCGTCATCCGTCCGCCGCGCGCCGCCTGCAAGGTGCGTGGCGTCGACGCGAGCTCGATCAAAGGCATCCCGGGCGCGCAGATCGTGCGCGAGAAGGATTTTGTCGCCGTCGTGGCGCCGAAAGAATGGGATGCGGTGCGCGCCGCGCAGCGACTGAAGGTCGACTGGCACACGCTGGACGGCGCGTTTCCGGAGATGGCAAAGCTCTATGACCACGTGCGCGCCGCAAAGGTGACGAAGCGCGCGGAGGAAGTGAAGCGCGGCGACGTTGCTGCCGCTTTCGCGAAGGCTCCCAGAATTGTGGAAGCCGAATACGAGTGGCCTTTCCAGTCGCACGCCAGCATGGGACCGGCCTGTGCGGTGGTCGATGCGAAAGCCGACCACTGCACGGTATGGACCGGCTCGCAGAAGCCGCACTTCGTGCGCGACGGCGTGGCCAGGCTTCTCGGCCTGCCGCAGGACAAGGTGCACGCGATCTGGGTATCGGGCCCCGGCTCCTACGGCCGGAACGACGCCGGCGACGCGGCGATGGATGCCGCCTTTCTTTCCCGGAAGCTCGGGAAACCGGTGCGGGTGCAGGGCATGCGCATGGACGGCACCGCCTGGGATCCCAAGGCGCCCGCCTGTGTGCTGCGCGGCCGTGCCGCGCTCGACGCATCGGGCAAGGTGATCGGCTACGAGTTCCTGTCGAAGGGGTTCTCGCGGCAGCACATTGCTACGAACGAGTCCGATCCGGCGGACAGCCTGGTCGGGCTGGCGACGGGAGTCGCGCCCAAGGGAAATCAGATCTTCGGCGTGCCCGCGGAATCCTACGGCTTCGAGAACAAGCTTCTGGCCTGGGAGACCATCCCGCCGCTGGTCGCCGAAGGCTGCTCGCCGCTGCGCACTTCGCACCTGCGCGACCCGGTGGGGCCCGAGATCCATTTCGGCTCGGAGCAGTTCATCGACGAGCTTGCGCTCGCCGCGGGCGAGGACCCGGCGGCGTTCCGCATCAAGTACCTCACCAACCCCCGGCATGCAGCGGTGGTGAAGGCCGCCGCCGACAAGGCCGGATGGGGATCCCTCGGCAAGGGGAAGGGCATCGCTTTCGCCGAGCGCGGCGGTACCGCGGTGGCGGTGGTCGCCCAGGTCGAAGTCGATCGCAAGACGGGACGCGTCTGGGCGCGCCGGATCACCGTCGCGCACGATTGCGGCCTGGTGATCAACCCCCTGGTGCTGCGCCAGACGATCGAAGGCAACGTCGTGCACGGTCTTTCCCGCGCGCTTTTCGAGGAAGTCCGCTTCAACCGCGACGCCGTGACCAGCATCGACTGGGCGAGCTACCCGATCCTCGAGATCCAGGATGCGCCGGAGACGATCGAGGTGGTTCTCATCGACCGTCCGGAGGTCGCGCCGACCGGGGCCGGCGAGCCGACGATCCGCGTCATCCCGGCCGCGCTGGCGAACGCGTTCTTCGACGCGACCGGCAAGCGCATTCGGCGCGCGCCGCTCGACCCGGAACGTGTAAAAGCTGCACTGGCCTGACTTTCCTTGGCAATTGACCCCCCGCGAGCGGAATAAACTCTCCGCACGCCCCCGGGGCGGTTTGATTTTGGCTGTGGCGCAGGTATCATTTCACCTTAGAAACTCGTACTAACGTTTAGACCCGAAAGAGTTTTTTAGGGACGCTGGGAGAGGGCAGCAGGCCAGGCAAGACCTGCGAAGAAGTGCTCACAAGACCACTCCTCCCGCACCTGCAACCGGCTTTGGAGGAGAGAGCTTTTCCGTGAGTGACGCGGCGACCGGCGCGATCAAAGTCCTCGTCATTGACGACAGCAACACTATTCGTCGCAGCGCAGAACTGTTCCTGCGGCAGGCGGGGTACGACGTCATCCTCGCCGAGGACGGATTCGACGCGCTGGCCAAGATCAGCGACTACCGCCCGCAGGTGATCTTCGTCGACATCATGATGCCGAGGCTCGACGGCTACCAGACCTGCGCCCTCATCAAGCAGAACCCCAACCTCAAGGCGACGCCGGTGATCATGCTCTCGAGCAAGGACGGCGTGTTCGACCGCGCTCGCGGCCGGCTGGCGGGCTCCGACCGCTACCTGACCAAGCCCTTCACCAAGGAAGGCCTGCTCGAGGCGATCAGCCTGCACGTGAAAACCGACGCAGTACCCGCACCCACCAACTGAGACGAGAGAAGAGAGACCATCCCATGCCCATCCGAAACGTCCTCGTGGTCGACGACTCGCCGACCGACCGGCAGTACCTGAGCGACATCCTGACCAAGAACGGCTTCCAGGTCGCGACCGCTGAGAACGCGGAGGACGCGCTGGTCAAGGTGAAGCAGGCCCGCCCGGACCTCGTCCTCATGGACGTGGTGATGCCCGGCCAGAGCGGCTTCCAGGCGACCCGCACGCTGGCGAAAGACGAAGCCACCAAGAACATCCCGGTCATCATCTGCACCTCGAAGGGGCAGGAGACGGACAAGGCCTGGGGCATGCGCCAGGGCGCACGCGACTACCTCGTGAAGCCGGTCGCGGCAGCGGACCTGCTGGCGAAGATTTCGGCGCTGGGATAAATGGCCGAGCGGATCTCCCTCAGGGATTACCAGCGCGACCTCGCTGCGCGGCTGAAAGCCGCCGACAGCGGCCGCACCTCGTCGAAGCTCGCCGTGCAGGCGGGCAGCGAGGGCTGGCTGGTCGACCTGATGGAAGCGGGCGAGGTGATCCCGGTGCCGCCGATCACCGCGGTGGCGCAGACGCGGCCCTGGTTCAAGGGCGTGTCGAACGTGCGCGGCAACCTGTACAGCGTGATCGATTTTCCGGCCTTCCTCGGCGGCAACGGCGTCGCGCTCGGCGAGCAGTCCCGGCTGCTGCTGATCGCGCAGCGCTACCGCGCCGGCGCGGCGCTGCTGGTCGACGGCTCGCTCGGCCTGCGCAACCCGGATTCATGGCAGCCGCGCGAGCCGGCGCAGGCGCCGGCGGCATGGCTGCGCGCGGAATACGAAGACGAGGCGGGCAGGGTATGGAAGGAGCTCGACGTGGCCGAGCTGGTACGGGATACGAATTTCCTGACGGTCAGCAGCTGAGGAGGAGGACAACTCGATGACCAAGACCTTGATCGTGACGGCGGCCGCGGCGCTCCTGCCCGGCCTCACGCTCGCGCAGGGCGTGACGGGCGACAAGATCGTGCTCGGGCAGGCGGCGGTGTTCAGCGGGCCCGCGGCGCAGCTCGGCATCCAGATGCGCAACGGCATCCAGGCTTACTTCGCCGCGGTGAACGAGAAGGGCGGCGTGCACGGCCGCAAGCTCGAGCTGGTCACCGAGGACGACAAGTACGAGGCCAAGGAAGCGCCGGGCGCGAGCAAGAAGCTGATCGAGGAGCACAAGGCGTTCGCGCTGCTCGGCTACGTCGGCACGCCGACCGGCACCGAGCACATCAAGGTGACCGCGCCGGCCAAGGTGCCGCTGGTCGGCATGTTCACCGGCGCCGAGGCGTTGCGCGTGCCGATGAGCCGCTACATCTTCCACGTGCGCGCGAGCTACTACGACGAGACCGAGAAGATCGTCGAGCAGGTGCTGTCGACCGGCGGCAAGAAGATCGCGGTCTTCTACCAGAACGACGGCTACGGCCAGGCCGGGCTGAAGGGCGTCGAGATCGCGATGGGCAAGCGCAACCTGAAGATCGATGCGCTCGGCACGGTCGAGCGCAATACGATCGCCGTCGAGGACGCGGTGAAGAAGATCCAGGCGGTGCAGCCCGACGCGGTGGTCATGGTCAGCGCCTATACCTCGTGCGCCGAGTTCATCAAGCAGATGAAGAAGGCGGGCAGCGCCGCCACCTTCTACAACGTCTCGTTCGTCGGCAGCACGGCGCTTGCCGCCGCGCTGGGCAAGGAGGGCAGCGGCGTCGCCATCTCGCAGGTGGTGCCGTTCCCGTGGGGCACCTCGGTGCCGGTGGTCAAGGAATACCAGGCGGCGGCGAAGAAAGCGGGCTTCGCCGACTACAACTTCGGCGCGATGGAGGGCTTCCTCACCGCCAAGGTGATGGTCGAGGGGCTGCGCCGCGCCGGCAGGAACCTGACGCGCGAGGGGTTCGTCGACGCGATGGAGAAGATGAACGACGTGGACCTGGGCGGCTTCTTCGTCAGCTATTCGCCCAAGAGCCATACCGGATCGAAATTCGTCGACCTGACCATCATCGGGCGCGAAGGCAAGTTCTTGAGATAAGGGGAAGCACATGGCATTCAAGCTCGAAGTCACCGGCAAACTGCCCTTCTTCGGCCGCAAGGCGGCTGCGGAGGAAGCCCAGGTTCCCAAGGCGCAAGCCAAGACGGGCTCGCCAGGCGCGAAGCGGCTGCAACTGCTGATCGCGGCGCTGATCGCGCTGCTGGCGATCGACGCGGCGGTGGTCGCCGTCGACACCCGCCAGGGCACGTTCGGCACGATCTACATCGCCACGGTCGGCAAGATCCGCATGCTGTCGCAGCGCCTCGCGAAAGCGGCGCAGCAGGCGTCGCAGGGCAACCGCGAAGCCTTCAAGCAGCTGCGCGACAGCCGCGACGAGTTCGAGGCGGCGATGAACCTGCTGCTCAACGGCGGTCCCGCGGGCGGCACCAGCCTGCCGGCGACGGGCGCGGCTTCGCGCCCGGCGCTCGACGCGCTCGATGTCGAGTGGAAGAAGAACGACAAGAACGCAAAGCTGGTGATCGGCGAGGAGCGCAACCTGCTCGCGCTCGGCTTGTCGGTGCGCCAGATCAACGCCGCCAACCCGACCCTGCAGGAGCTGGCCGACGAGATCTCGGCACTTTCAGTGCAGAGCGGAGGGTCCGCGAGACAGAACGCGCTGACCGCGCAGCTGATGATGCTGACGCAGCGCATGGCGAAGAACGCCAACACCATGCTCGCGGAGGCGCAGATCGACCCGGAAGTGTCGTTCCTGCTCGGCAAGGACACCAACACCTTCCGCGACACGCTGAAGGGCCTGATCGAGGGCAGCGAATCGCAGCGCATCGGGCGGGTGGGCGACCCCGAGCTGCGCGGCAAGCTGGGCGAGATGGAAGGCGCGTTCAAGGAGTACCAGCGCGCGGTGAGCGAGATCCTCGGCAACCAGCAGCGGCTGGTGAACGCCAAGCGGGCCACCTTCGACCTGTTCAACGACAGCGAAACCCTGCTCAAGGCGTCCGAGCAGCTCAACGACGCCTACGAGGCGGAGCTCACCGGCCGGCGCACCAACCTGATCATCCTGACCGTCGTCTCTTTGCTGGCGCTCGGCGTGCTGCTCGCGATCGGCAAGTTCTACCTCGACGACTCGCGGCGCCGCGCCGACGAAAGCGGGGCGCTCAACGCCGAGAACCAGGCGGCGATTCAGCGCCTGCTCGACGAGATCACGACGCTCGGCGACGGCGACCTGACGGTGCACGCCAAGGTGACCGAGCACATCACCGGCGCGATCGCCGACTCGATCAACTACGCCATCGACGAAATGCGGCGGCTGGTGAAGGGCATTACCGAGGCCTCGACGCAGGTGACGGCGGCGACGCAGGAGGCGCAGTCGGTGTCGACCCGCCTCCTCGAGGCGGCGCAGAAGCAGGCGGTGGAGATCCAGGGCGCGGGCACCTCGGTGACGCAGATGGCGCAGTCGATGATCGACGTGTCGAAGAAGGCGGGCGACTCCTCCAAGGTGGCGGAGAGCTCGCTCAGCGCCGCGGGCAAGGGCGCCGAGGCGGTGCAGAACGCGATCAAGGGGATGAACGACATCCGCGAGCAGATCCAGGAGACCTCGAAGCGGATCAAGCGCCTGGGCGAGAGCTCGCAGGAGATCGGCGAGATCGTGCAGCTGATCTCGGACATCACCGAGCAGACCAACGTGCTGGCGCTGAACGCGGCGATCCAGGCTGCGTCGGCCGGCGAGGCGGGCAGGGGCTTCACCGTCGTGGCCGAGGAAGTGCAGCGCCTGGCCGAGCGCTCGGGCGAGGCGACCAAGCACATCAGCGCCATCGTCAAATCGATTCAGCGCGACACGCAGGACGCGGTCGAGGCCATGGAGCGCAGCACGCAGGGCGTGGTGCAGGGCGCGAAGACCGCCGACGAGGCGGGCCAGGCGCTGCACGACATCGAGCGCGTCTCGACGCAGCTCGCCGAGCTGATCGGCTCGATTACCC
Organism: Burkholderiales bacterium; assembly: GCA_035607175.1. Taxonomy (GTDB): domain Bacteria; phylum Pseudomonadota; class Gammaproteobacteria; order Burkholderiales; family SG8-39; genus SCGC-AG-212-J23. The sequence continues at coordinate 15,853 of DATNCP010000048.1, read as the reverse complement.
AGGCGACGCAGTCGCAAGCCGCGACCGCCACCAAGGTGGCTTCCAACATGAAGGTGATTCTCGGCATCACGCAGCTCACCACCGACGGCACCAAGCAGACCGCGGCGGCCGCGTCCCGGCTGACCGCGCTGGCCGACGGGCTGAAGAGCTCGGTGTCGGGCTTCAAGCTCGCCTAAAGGAAGAAGCGAAGGATCCTTGACCCGCTGCCCAAATGGCTGACGCCACCCTCCTTTCCTGGATCAACGCCGAGGTCGAGCGGGCGTTGCTCCTGGTGCGCGACTGCATCGCGCGGTTCACGGCGGCGCCGGAGGACCAGGACGCGCTGCGCCCGTGCCCGGAGCACCTGCACCAGGTGAGCGGGGCGCTGCGCATGGTCGGCCTGAACGGCGCGACGCTGGTCTGCGAGAGCATCGAGGGCAGCTTCGCCGGCTTCAGCGGCGCGCGGCCGAGCGCTGCGGCGATGGGCATCATCGACCGCGCGGTGCTTGCGCTGAAGGACTTCGTCAGCGACCTGGCGCGCGGCCAGGCGGACGTGCCGCTGCGCCTCTTCCCGGTGTATCGCGACCTCGCGCAGCTCAAGGGCGCCGCCGGCGTGTCGGAGAAGGACCTTTTCTTTCCGGACGTCACCGTCAAGGCGCCGCCGCACCGGCGGCCGAAGACGCTGCCCCCGGAAGCGATTCCCGCCTTCGTGCAGAAGCAGCGCGCGCTGTTCCAGAAGGGGCTGCTCGCCTGGCTGCGCAATCCGCCCACCGGCCTGGACGACATGCGCCGCGCGGTCAACCAGCTGCACAAGATCGCGGCGCAGCTGCCGGATCCGCAGGGCATCTGGTGGGTGGCGCACGGCTTCCTCGACGCGATCGAAGGCACGAGCGATGCCGACTGGATCGGTTCCGCCAAGGCGCTCGGCAACCGCATCGAGAAGCAGATGCGCGGCGGCACGGCGACGGTCACCGAGAGCCTGCTGCGCGAGCTGCTCTACGCCATCGGCAAGGCGAAGCCGGCGACGCAGCGCCTGAAGGACGTGCGCCAGCTCTACCAGATCGACAGCCTCTTTCCGCGCCACGACGCGGGGCCGGGAATCCACCTCGAATTCGACATCGAGCGGCTCGAGGTCGCGCTCTACGACCTGCATTCGCGGCTCGACGCGCTGAAGCGCGCCTGGGTGCAGTACGTCTCCGGCGAGCACAAGACCGCGGCGCCGTTCCGCGAGCGCGTCACCGCCTTCAAGGCCAAGGCGCGCGACCTCGGCAACCAGCACCTGATCAAGCTGCTCGACGCCATCGGCCTGGTGGCGGGCAAGCTGCCCGATCCCTATCCGCGCCAGACGCAGATCCTGGTGATCGAGATGGCCTCGGCGTTCCTGCTGGTCGAGCACGTGCTCGACAATTTCACCAGCCCGGCGCCCGACCTCGAGCAGCAGATCGCGATCATGGGCGGCTGGCTGCTCGACGCGGCGATGGGCAAGTCGACCGGCGAGCCGCCGCCCGGCGTGCGCCCCGACCTTTCCGAGCGCATCGGCGCGCTGCACCTGCGCTCGCAGGTGGCGAAGGAGATCCTCGCCAACCTGCAGCACGTCGAGCAGGTGCTCGACGCCTTCGCCCGCGATACCTCCAAGCGGACGACGCTGCCGGAGCTGCAACCGTACCTGCGCCAGATGCACGGCGCGCTGGTGGTGCTCGGCCTCAACCGGGCCGCCGAAGCGCTGGCGATCTGCGAGAAGCTGATCCTCGCCTGCGGCAGGGAGGGCCACCGGGCGCTCGCCGACGACATGGACTGGATCGCCGAGGGCCTCTCCAGCCTCGGCTTCTTCCTCGAGCCCTGCCGCCACGGTCGCGAGCCGGCGGAGGAGGCGATCGACCTCTTCTTCCGCCGCTACGAGAAGCGCGACGCGCCGCCATCGCTCGACACGACGATGCGCATGAAGTCGCCGGTCGGCTCGGCATCCGCCGCGCCGGCACAGGCGGAAGCGCCGACGCTGGAATTCGAGGCGGCGCCCGAGGAACCGGCCAAGCCGGACGCACGCGCCGGAGTGGACCAGGACCTGCTCGCCATCTTCCTCGAGGAGGCGGGCGAGGTGCTGGAGACGATCGACAAGACCGTGCCCGAATCGCGCAGCCGGCCGGAAGACCGCGAGGCTCTCACCACCATCCGCCGCGGCTTCCACACGCTGAAGGGCAGCGGCCGCATGGTCGGCCTGATGGACCTCGGCGAAGCCGCCTGGGAAGTCGAGCGGGCGATGAACCACTGGCTGGAAGCCAAGAAGCCGGCCACGCCTGCGCTCCTCGAGCTCGTCGGCCAGGCGAGCAAGGCGTTCGCCGGCTGGGTCGCGGCGCTGAAAGAAGGCGCGCTGAAGGAGGAGGTCGACGCGCGCCACCTCGTCGATCTCATCGCCCACCTGAACGACGAGCCCGCCGCGCCCGCGCCGCCGAGCGAGGACACCACCATCGGCGGCGTGTCGATGGCGCGCAACTTCTTCGACATCTACTACAAGGAGGCGGCGGGGCACGTCGCTACCCTGGAGGCGCAGTGCCGCGAATGGCGGCAGATGCCGGGCGCCGAGGCGTCGCACGAGTTCATGCGCGCCGCGCACACCCTCGCGAGCAGCTCGCGCACCGCGGGTTTCCCTGCGCTTGCCGATCTCGCCGGCGTCCTCGAGCAGTGGACCGGATTCTCCGCGCGCACCACCGCGGCCGCCGACGGCGAAGCGGTCCAGGCCGCGATCGCAAAGCTGCGCTGGATGGTCGAAGGCCTGGCGAAGAAGCAGGCGCCGGCCCCGGACGAGGAGTCGATGCGCAAGCTGCGCGCGCTGATCATGCGCATCGAAGCGCAGCCGGTGCCGCTGGTCGACGCCAAGCCGCAGCCTGAGCCGAAGCAGCCGCCCAAGCCGAAGGCGCCCTCAGGCGGGCCCGAGGGGAAAAAGCCCGAGCAGGAGAAAACCGGGCGCGACAAGCGCGTCATGCGGGACGACATCGACCCGCAGCTGCTGCCGATCTTCCTCGAGGAAGCGCAGCAGCTCGTGCCGCAGCTCGGCGCCGACCTGCGCGACTGGAAGGCGAACCCCGCCGACTCCAAGGTCTCGGACTCGCTGCGCCGCGTGTTGCACACGTTCAAGGGCAGCTCGCGGATGGCGGGCGCGATCCGGCTCGGCGAGCTCTGCCACATCATGGAAACCAAGGTCGAGGAGGCGCTCGAGAAGAACGCCTTCCCGAAGGCGCTCTGGGACGAGCTCGAGGACAAGATGGACCGCCTCAGCCTCGACGTCGAGCGCATGGGGACCGGCGGACCCGAGGAGGAGGAGGCCGCGCCTGCGGTGCCGGCGCCCGCCGCCCCGGCTCCGGTCGCGCAGCCGGTCAAGGCGCCGGCGGGGCCGCGCGCCGAGCCGGCGCCGCGCCCGGCCGCGCCGCTGCCCAGCCCGGCGGCGACGCTGCGCGTCAATGCCGAGACGCTCGACTTCCTGATCAACGAGTCGGGCGAGGTGGCGATCGCCCGCTCGCGGGTCGAGGCCGAGCTGCGCGGCGTGAAGCAGGCGCTCTCGGACCTGAACGACAGCATCGCCCGGCTCAAGGGCCAGCTGCGCGAGGTGGAGGTGCAGGCCGACAGCCAGATGCAGTCGCGCCTGTCGGTGGCGGAAGAGAAGGACCGCGATTTCGACCCGCTGGAGTTCGACCGCTACACGCGCCTGCAGGAACTGACGCGGATGATGACGGAGGGCTTGAGCGACATCGCCTCGATCCAGCAGGCGCTGTTCAAGAACGTCGGCGACACCGACGCCGCCCTGCTGCAGCAGGCGCGCATCAGCCGCGAGGTGCAGCAGGGGCTGATGCGCATCCGCGCCGTGCCGTTCTCCAACCTCAACGAGCGCCTCTACCGAATCGTCCGGCAGACTTCGCGCGAGCTCGACAAGAAGGCCGACCTCGCCATCGAGGGCTCCGAGGTCGAGCTCGACCGCAGCGTGCTGGAGCGCATCGGCGCGCCGCTCGAGCACATGCTGCGCAACGCGCTCGCGCACGGCCTGGAGGCGCCCGAGGCCCGCATTGCCGCGGGCAAGCCCGACACCGGCAAGATCAGCATCACGCTGCGCCAGGAGAGCAACGAGATCGCGCTGGTGGTATCGGACGACGGCGCCGGCCTCGACCTGGAGAGGCTGCGCAAGAAGGGCCAGGACATGGGGATCCTGCCCGAGGGCGAGCCCACCGAGGCGCAGCTCGCGCAGCTGATCTTCGTCTCCGGCCTGTCCACCGCCGACAGGGTCAGCGAGCTCTCCGGCCGCGGCGTCGGCATGGACGTGGTGCGCAGCGAAATCAGCGCCATCGGCGGGCGGATCGAGATCGCGACCACCCGCGGCCAGGGCACGAGCTTCGCCATCCACCTGCCGTTGACGCTGGCCGTTACGCAGGTGGTGCTGGTGCGCGCCGGATCGACGATCGTGGCGATTTCCTCGGCCATGGTGGAGCAGGTGATGCGGATGAAGGAGGACGCGCTCGCCGAGCTCTACGCGCGGCAGAGCGTCGCTTTCCAGGACCGCGCCTATCCGCTGCATTCGTTGCGCAACCTGCTCGGCACGCCGGGGACGAGCGACGCCCAGTCCTACAACTCGGTGCTGCTGCTGCGCAGCGGCATCCAGCGCATCGCGCTGCACGTCGACGAGCTGCTCGGCAACGAGGAAATCGTGGTCAAGAACCTCGGCCCGCAGCTCGCGCGCCTGCCCGGCGTCGCCGGTGCCACCGTGCTCGCCGACGGCGCGATCGTGCTGATCATGAACCCGGTGCAGCTCGCGGCGCGGATGCGCGCCGCCGCCGCACCGCCCGAGCCGGTGCAGGCCGCCGCGGCGCAGGTCGCGATACCCGCGGTGATGGTGGTCGACGACTCGCTCACGGTGCGCAAGATCACCAGCCGGCTGCTCGAGCGCGAAGGCTACCGGGTGCTGCTCGCCAAGGACGGCGTCGACGCGCTGGAGCAGATGAAGGACTCGCTGCCCGGCGTGCTGCTGGTCGACATCGAGATGCCGCGCATGGACGGCTTCGACCTGACGCGCAACGTGCGCGCCGACCAGCGCCTGCAGGGCATCCCGATCATCATGATCTCGTCGCGCACGGCGGAGAAGCACCGCAACCACGCCGCCGAGCTCGGCGTCAACGCCTTCCTCGGCAAGCCTTACCAGGAGTCCGAGCTGCTGCAGCACATCGCGCAGCATCTGCGCGCGTGAAGTTCGAGCTGCAGGAGACGATCGGGAAATACCCGATCCTCCGTGAAATCGGCAGCGGCGCGACCAGTCGCGTCTACCTGGCGCGCGACCCGTTCGCCGACCGCGAGGTGGCGATCAAGGTGCTGCTGCCGGGCAAGGGCGCCGACCCCGAGACCGAGCGCATGACGCACAAGTCGTTCATGACCGAGGCTTCGCTCGCCGGCAAGCTGAACCACCCGCACATCGTCGACATCTACGACGCGGTGATCGAGACCGACCGCAGCTACCTGGTGATGGAGTACGTCCCCGGGACGACGCTCGAGGCGCACTCCAGCGTCGCCAACCTGCTGCCGCTCAACAAGGTGGTCGAGATCATCTTCAAGTGCATCCGCGCGCTCGAGTACGCGCACAACCACGGCATCATCCACCGCGACATCAAGCCGGGCAACATCCTGCTGTCGAAGGACGGCGAGACCAAGGTGAGCGACTTCGGCGCCGCCTTCCAGCAGCGCCAGGGCCTCGAGACTTCGCAGATGACCGGCGTCGGCTCGCCGGCCTACATGTCGCCCGAGCAGATCCGCATGGAGAAGCTCAACCAGCAGACCGACATCTACTCGCTCGGCGTCACCATGTTTCGCCTCCTCACCGGCCGGCTGCCCTTCGAGGCCTCGTCGTACGCCGGCCTGACGCACGCGGTGCTGAACGTGCCGCCGCCCGCGCCGTCGACCATGCGGCCGGCCCTGCCGCCGCTCCTTGACGGGATCGTCGCCAAGGCGATCGCCAAGGACCCGGCCGAGCGCTACCGGAGCTGGCTCGATTTCGGCAAGGACCTCTCCCGGGCCTTCACCAGCCTGCGCCTCGCCGGCGACGCGGTGTCCGACTCCGAGAAGTTCGACCGGCTGCGCGGCATGCCTTTCTTCATGAACTTCGGCGACGTCGCGCTGTGGGAAGTGGTGCACATCGGCACATGGAATACCATTGCGGCCAACACGGTCATCATCCGCGAAGGCGAGCAGGGCGACAGCTTCTTCCTGCTGATCGAGGGCGAGGTGTCGGTGACCCTGCTCGACAAGCGCATCACCACCATCAAGCCCGGCGGCTGCTTCGGCGAGCTGCTCTACTTCGCCGACCGCGGCGAGCGGCGCACCACCACCATCACTTCGCTCGGCCAGATCACCGTCATGGAGGTCAAGACCCGGGCGCTCGACGCCGCGACCGACGGCTGCCAGGTGGGCTTCAACAAGGCTTTCATGAAAGTGTTGATCGATCGCCTCGTGCAGGCGAATAGAATGATCGCGCAGCGGATCTAGGGGGGGCACGAATGGACGTTCTCGCGCATTTCCGGAAAGCCCGCAACGCCGTCACCATGCCGCGCGGCGCGGTGCTGTTCGCCGAAGGCGAGCCCGGCAGCCACATGTATGTCCTGCTCTGGGGCCGCGCCGAGATCTCGGTCGGCGGCGAAACCCTCGAAAGCGCCGGTCCGGGCGCGCTGCTCGGCGAGATGGCGCTGGTCAGCTCCGCCCCGCGCAGCGCGACCGTGGTCGCCGGCACCGAGTGCAAGCTCGTCTCGGTCGACGTGAAGCAGTTCGACCTCCTGGCGCGCGAGTCGCCGGAATTCGCCCGTCACGTGATGACGGTGATGGCGGACCGCCTGCGCCGGACCAACGAGAGGCTGCGAGAGGCTCTTACCGAGCTAGCGGTGCACGGCCGCCGGCCGAGATAGCTCCGTCGACCGCCTTGATCACCGCTTCGCGGTCGATGGGCTTGACCAGGTAGCCGCTGACGCCCATTGACTGGCAGGCCATCTTGGTGTGCTCGTCCGCCAGGACCGAGACGATGATGACCGGCGTTTTCTCGTTGGCCGATCCACCGCGAAGGCGGGTCAGGACTTCGATCCCCCCGACGCCGGGCATCAGCAGGTCGAGCAGGATCAGATCGTAGGCGCGCTCGGCGGCGAGCGTCAGCGCCTCGTCACTGCCGCTGGCGAGCGTTATTTCGAGCGCCGGGTTCGATTTGAGGATCCGCTGCAACAGGAGCCTGATCGATTCCTCGTCGTCAACGATCAGGACTCGCTTCACGCAGTCTCCTTGATGGATTCGCGCTCGATCATCCGCTCGATGATCCGCCGCGACCAGAGCGAGCCGGCATCGATGTTGAGGTTGCGAAGCGGCTGGTCCGGGCGCGCGCTGATCGCGAGCTGCTGCGCCTCGAGCACGGCCCGGTCCTCCTCGAAGATGCGCGCGTTCGCCTTGATGAGCTGGGTCGTGCGCGTCTGGTCGCGCAGGCGGTAGTTCCGCACCAGCGACCAGAAGTACATGCTGGTCGTCGCGGTCGAGGGCGTGATGGTGTTGAGCACGCGCCCGTTCACACCCTGGCTGCGGTCTCCCTGCAGCGCGCCCGTGCCCACCGGCGCCACGCCGACATCCAGGACGATCGTGCACGGCGGCTCGAAGCGGATGATCTGCCAGCGGTCGACGTTCCCCGGCTTGCCGAGCTGGGTGCGCCAGAAGGGCGGGGCGTCGATGTCGGGCATCCAGCGCTCGACGGTCACGCTGCGCTCGTCGTGCGTCGTCCTGGCCGGCGTCTCGGCGACGGCGGTATGGCCGATGCTCGTCGAATGGACGAAGGTTTCGTGCGTCAGGTCCATCAGGTTGTCGACGACCAGCCGGTAGTCGCACTTGAGGAAGAGCGTTTCGCCGTCGCCCTCCCAGGCGGGATCATCGTTCCAGTGCAGGTCCGGCACCAACGCGGGGTCCGCGGCGGCCGGATCGCCGGGCCAGACCCAGACGAAGCGGTATTTCTCGAGCACCGGATAGGAGCGCACGCAGGCATTCGGGTTGAGCTTGTCCTGCGAGGGCATGCGCGTGCAGCGCCCCGACGAATCGAACGCGAGGCCGTGGTAGCGGCAGACCAGGTTGTCGCCCTCGAGCCGGCCCATGGAGAGCGGCATCTGCCGGTGCCAGCAGGCATCCTCGAGAGCCGACGCCGCGCCGCTCGGCGTGCGCCACAACGCCATCTTCCGGTCGCACACGGTGCGCGCGACGATTTCGCCCCTGGTGAGCTCGTGCGGCCATGCGGCCACGTACCAGGCGTTGAGTGGGAATGACCGCGGCGCCATTACGCGCGGAGTTTACGCCCGGCGAGGACCAGGGCGAGGCCGGAGCCGGCAACGAGGAAGATGCCGGTGAACCCCAGCTCGTCGGGGATCTCGCCGAACACGGCGAAGCCCAGGACCAGGATGACGAGGAGCTGCCCATAGCCGAAGGGTGAAAGCAGCGTCGCCGGGGCGAGGGCATGGGCGCGGATGAGGAAGAAGTGCCCGACCGCGCCCAGGACGCCGATCGCGACCAGCATCGCGAGGTGGAGCGGCACCGAGGGCAGCCCGGTGATCGAGCCGGGGAAGATCGGCGGGATGACGAGCACGGCGATCAGGCCGGGATAGAAGAGCGTGGTGATCGGATCGTCGTGGCCGGCCAGCTTGCGGGTGAGGATCTGGTAGCCGGCGAACATGAAGGCGCAGCCGAGCGGCAGGAACGCCCACCAGGTGAAAGCGCTGCCGCCGGGGCGGATGATCAGCAGCACGCCGGTGAAGCCGCCGGCCAGCGCGATCCAGGTACGCGCGCCGACGCGCTCGCCGAGCAGCGGGCCGCCGGCGAGGGCGACGATGACCGGCGCGAGGAAGACGATGCTCGCGACCTCCGCGATCGGCATGTGCCGCAGGGCGAGCACGAACACCACGCTGCTCACCACCAGCATCAGTCCGCGCAGGACCTGCAGGCCGGGCGCCGAGGTGCGCATCAGCCGCATTCCCATGCGCGGCAGGAAGATCGCCGCCATCACGATCGTCTGCAGCACGTAGCGCAGCCACACCAGCGCGGAGGCGGGGTAGTGCGCGACCAGGACCTTCGACATGGTGTCCAGGCAGCCAAAGCAGCAGGTCGCCAGGAGCACCAGCACGATCCCGCGGACCGCGTGGGGGTAGCGCGCGTCCACCGGCGCCCTAGAAGGAGCGCGGCAGGCCGAGCACGTGCTCGGCGAGGTAGGAGAGGATCAGGTTGGTGGAGATGGGCGCTACCAAATACAAGCGATTTTCCCTGAACTTTCTTTCGACATCGTATTCGGCGGCAAAGCCGAAGCCGCCGTGCGTCTGCAGGCAGACGTTGGCGGCTTCCCAGGAGGCCTTGGCGGCGAGGTGCTTGGCCATGTTCGCTTCGGCGCCACAGGGTTTCTTCTCATCGAAGAGCTTGGCGGCCTTGTAGCGCATGAGGTTGGCCGCCTCGATCTCCATGTAGGCCTCGGCGATCGGGAACTGGATGCCCTGGTTCTGGCCGATAGGCCGGTCGAAGACCACGCGATCCTTGGCGTAGTTGGTGGACTTTTCGATAAACCAGTAGCCGTCGCCGATGCACTCGGCGGCGATCAGGATCCGTTCGGCGTTGAGGCCGTCGAGGATGTAGCGGAACCCCTTGCCTTCCTCGCCGATCAGGTTCTCGACCGGGATCTCCAGGTTGTCGATGAACACCTGGTTGGTCTCGTGGTTCACCATGTTGCGGATCGGCTTCACCTCGAGGCCCTTGCTCTTCGTCTCGACCAGGAACACCGACATGCCTTCGGTTTTCTTCTGCGAGGGCGGCGCAGTCCGGGCGAGAAGGATCATCAGCTCGGAGTGCTGCAGGCGCGAGGTCCAGACCTTCTGCCCGTTGACCACGTAGCGATCGCCCTTCTTCACGGCGAAGGTCTTGATCTTGGTGGTGTCGGTGCCGGCGCCGGGCTCGGTGACGCCCATCGCCTGCAACCGTAGTTCGCCGCTCGCGATCTTGGGAAGATATTTTTGTTTTTGAGAAACAGAACCATTTCTCAGCAGCGTGTTCATGTTGTACATCTGGCCGTGGCAGCAGCCGGCGTTGCCGCCCGAGCGGGTCACTTCCTCCATGATCACCGTCGCCTCGGTGAGCGACAGGCCCGAGCCGCCGAACTCCTCGGGAATCAGCGCCGACATCCAGCCCGCCTTGGTCAGCGCCTCGACGAACTTCTCGGGATACGTGCGCTTCTCGTCAATCTGCTGCCAATAGGCCGAGTCGAACTGCTTGCAGAGCTGCGCGACGGCTTCGCGAAGCTCCGGAAAGTTTTCCCGGGCTAGATTCATTTCTTCGGCCGGAGGTGCGCGGAGGCTTCTTCCTCGGTGCGCTCCCACAGCTCGAGCGCCATCGGCTCCTTCGCTTCCTCGAGGATGTGCCCGACCAGGCCGATGGCGCGCGCCATGACGCCGATGCCGCGCACCGCGCGCCAGTCGATGCCGAGCTCGCAGGCGAGGGCGCCGATCGCCCCGGTGGCGTTCACCACCAGGTTCTTCTTCCTGCCGATCTCTTCCATCCGCTTGCAGTACTTGCCGTAGAAGCCGGTCTCGCGCGCGATCTCGAAGAGGCGCACCGTGCGGGGATCGACGGGCTTGTGGATCGGGTGACCGAGGCCGGGGACGCGCTTCATGCTTTCGATCTCGGCGTTCTCGGACAGCATCTTTGCCACGCCTTCCATCGAGCCGACGAACACGCTGCCAAGGCCGAGCAGCCCGGCGGCCACCGCGGCCTGCGGCGATTCCGGCGCGCCGACGTAGGTCATGCGCGCGGCGATCGCGCTCGGGGTCATGCCGTGCTCGACGAGGGTTACCGCCATGGCGTTGAACAGCCTTGATTCGTTTTTATCGGGAACCCTTCCCAAGATAACGAGGAAGGCCATGTCCCCAAGATTGAGATGGCCGAGGATCTCGTTGGGCAGGTCCTTGCCGCGGACGACGATCCGGTCGGTCGTCGACCAGGCGAGATCGGACTTGATGGGCTTCGGCTTGCGGGGCATCAGTCGGCCTTGATGCCCGCTTCGCCGATCACCTTCGCCCAGCGCGCCACCTCGGCCTTGAGGAAGCCGCTGAAATGCTCGGGCGTGCCGGCGACGACGTCGACGCCGGACTTGCTGATGCGGTCCTTGACCTCTGGAGAAGTCAGGATCTTCACCATCTCGGTGTTCAGGCGCTTGACGATCTCCGGCGGCGTGCCCGCCACGGTGAGGACGCCGAACCAGACGCTGACGTCGTAGCCGGGAACGCCGGCCTCGTCGACGCTCGGGATCTCGGGCGCGAAGTGCGAACGCGCCTTCGACGACACCGCGAGCGCCTTCAGCTTCCCGGCCTTGACGTGCGGCAGAACGTTGGGCGTGTTGTCGAACATCACCTGCACCTGGCCGGCGAGGAGGTCGGTGACCGCCGGGGCGCTGCCCTTGTAGGCGACATGGACGACGTTGGTCCCGGTCATCGCCTTGAACAGCTCGAACGACAGGTGGTTCGAGGTGCCGTTGCCGGTCGACGCGTAGTTCAGCTTGCCGGGGTTGGCGCGCGCGAAGGCGAGCAGCCCCTTCACGTCGTTGAACGGCACGCCGGGGTTCGCGACCAGCAGGTTCGGCGTCACGCCGGCGAGCGTGATCGGCGCAAAATCCTTCGTCACGTCGAACGACGTCTTGTACAGGCTCTGGATCACCGAGAAGGGCAGCGCCGCGCCATAAAGCGTGTAGCCGTCGGGCGGCGACTTCGCCGCGAGCTCGGTGGCGATGATGGTGTTGCCGCCGGGACGATTCTCGACGATCACCGGCTGGCCGAGCGCCTTCGGCAGGTCGGCGGCGAGCGTGCGGGCGAGGGTGTCGTTGAACGCGCCCGGCGGGAACGGGACGATGTAGCGCAACGGCTTGGACGGCCACTGTTGCGCGAATGCATTTCCGCAGAAGAGAAGCGCCAGAAGAATCAGTTTTTTCATTGTTCGGCCTTCACGCCGGCGGTGTTGATGACCTTGGCCCACTTGGCGACCTCGGCGTCGAGGAACTGCTGCGCCTGCGCCGGGTTGTTGCCGACCGGCACGATACCGATCTGGCTGAAGCGGTCCTTGATGTCCGATTCGTTGATCGCTTTCGCGGTCTCGGACGCCAGCCGATCGATGATTGCCTTCGGCGTGCCGCCGGGCGCCATGAACAGCACCCAGGTCGACGACTCGAGCGCCGGGCCGCCGGCCTCGGCCATGGTCGGCACCTCGGTCGCGCCCTGGATGCGCTCCTTGGAGAACATGGCGAGCGCCTTGATCTTGCTGCCGCGCACGTGCGGCATCAGCGTGCTCGGCACGTCGACGAGGATCTGGATGTCGTTCGCCATCAGCGCCTGCAGCGCCGGCGCGGTGCCCTTGAACGGCACGTGCACCATGTCCACGCCGACGGTCTGCTTGAAGAGCTCGGTGGTGAGGTGCGCTGCCGCGCCGATGCCCGACGAGCCGAAGTTGAGCTTGCCGGGATTGGCCTTGGCGTAGGCGATCAGCTCCTTCATGTCCCTGGCCGGCAGGCTGGGCGTCGCGGTCATGATCAACGGCGCAATGCCGGCGAGCGAGACCGGCACGAGATCCTTCTTCGGGTCGAAGGGCAGCTTGCCCTGGTAGAGCGTGACGTTGGCCGCGTAGCCGGCGATCACCGTCACCATGGTGTAGCCGTCGGGCGCCGCCTTGGCGGCGAGGTCGGAGCCGAGGATGCTGTTCGCGCCCGGGCGGTTGTCGACCACGATCGACTGCCCGAGCGGGCCCGACATCTTCTGCGTGACGATGCGCGTCACCACGTCGGTGATGCCGCCGCCGGTGTACGGGACGATCCAGCGGATCGGCTTGCTGGGATAGGACTGCGCGCTCGCCGTCGAAGCGAACGCGAGAAAAAGAAGCGCTCTAAACATAGCCTGGGCCTTCGATCGGTGGGTGCTTCGCAAGAAACTCCTCGTTCACTTCGAGCCCGATGCCGGGCTTGTCGAGCGGGTACACGTTACCGTCCCTGTCGATCTTTCCCGGATTCTCCACCAGTTCGTCGCGGTAGCGGTTCGATTTCGAGACGTCGCCTTCGAAATAGCCGCCGTTGTCGATCGCGGCGAGGAAATGGATGCTGGCGGCGTGGTTGAGGCCGGTCATCGAGCTGTGCGGATGGATCGGCAGCTTCCATGCCGACGCCATGGCGGCGATGCGCAGGCACTCGGTGATGCCGCCGCTCTTCGACAGGTCGGGCTGCAGGATGGTGATCGCGCCATCCTCGATGACGCGGTCGAACTCGAAGCGCGTGTAGTGGTTCTCGCCCGCGGCGAGCGGCGTGCGGCCAAAACTCCGCGCCTCGCGGTAGCTGCGGTAATCGTGGGCGGGGAAGGGCTCCTCGAGCCAGCCGATGTTGAGCTCGTCGAGCGCCGGCATCAATTGGCGGACATCTTCGACCGAGCAGCCGATGTTCGCGTCGGTGAGGATCACGATCCCGTCGCCGAAGGCCTTTCGGATTGCCCTGACTCTCTCAATGTCCTTTTTCGGCGAATCGCCCAGGCGCAGCTTGATCGCCTTGTAGCCCTGGTCGATCGACTTCTTCGCCTCTTCGATCAACTGCGCAGGCGGCTGATAGCCGAGTGAAACGCCGCCGGCGTAGGCCGGTATTGCCCTACGGGTTCCGCCGAGCAAGCGGTAGAGGGGAAGGCCAAGGGCCTTCCCTCTGATGTCCCAGAGGGCCATGTCGATGCCGCTGATCGCGAGGCACGCGCCGGCGCCCATGCCGTGGCTGGCGAGCTGGTAGCGGTACATCTTTTCCCAGACGCCGACCACGTTGTGGACTTCCATTCCCCTGATCAATTGCTGGAGCGTGGTCTCGATCAGCTTGGCGACGGTGGTGTGGGCGCGGCCGTGGTGCGCTTCGCCCCAGCCCGTGACGCCCTCGTCGGTCGTGATCTTCACCACCACCGCGTCGCGCTTCACCGCGGTGCCGATGCCGAGCGCGACGCGGTTCTGCGGCGGGATCGGGAACGAAACAGGGTACGCTGTCACTCCGACTATCTTCATATCGGGGCGATCTTCACCGGCGGTTGACCCAGTTCTTCGGCGGCTTGCCGGAGAGCATGAGCAGCATTTCCTCGGCGGCGGCGACGCTCATGCGCGCACGCGACTCGATCGTCATCCCGGCGAGGTGCGGCGTAAGGAGGGCGTTGTCGAGCGAGAGCAGCGGGTGACCGGGCTCCAGGCGATAGTGCTCGTAGACGTCCAGCATCACGCCGGCAATGCGTTTTTCCTGCAACGAGCGAATAAGGGCTTCTTCCTGCACCACCGCGCCGCGGCCTACGTTGATCAGCCAGGCCGTCCGCTTCATCGCGCCGATGCGCTTCTCGTTGAAGAGGTGATGCGTTTCCGGCGTGAGAGGGCAGGTGACGACGACGAAGTCCGACTCGCGAACCAGGTCGTCGAGCCCGGTCTCGAGTGCTTCGGCGGGCAGGCGGTCGACGCGCCGCTGGTGGCCGAGCACGCGCATGCCGAAGCCGTGATGGCAGATGCGCGCGAGGCGAGTGCCGATCTCGCCGACGCCGACGATGCCGACCGTCATCGCCGCGATCTCGTGCGTGCCGGCGCCCAGGGTCCTTGCTTCATCCCAGGTTGTGCCCTTCAGGGCGCCGGTGATGGAAATTATTCTTCGAGAAAGCATCAACATCGCCATGACGCAGTACTCGGCGACCGACTGGGCGTTGCCGCCGGGGATGTTCGAAACCGGCACGCCGCGCGCGGTTGCATCGGCGAGCGGCACGAGGTCGGTGCCGGTGCCGTGGATGGCGACCGCGCGCACGCGCGGCGCGGCCGAGAAAAGGTCGTCCGGGAGCTTGCTGCGGGTGATGACTCCGTCGGCTTCGCGCGCGAGGCTGCGGATCGTCTCGTGGCTGCTGTCGGGCGAGCGCACCACGTCGGCGGTGAGCGAAAGCAGCGCTTCGCCCTCGGCGGCGATCGGGTCGACGATGAGCACCCGGTGCGCGTTCAGAGCGGATCCCACGAGAAGACGTCCTGCGAGCGGTCGAGCGGATAGAAATGCGCGCGCAGGGCAGGGATGGCGTGCGAGCCGACCGTCTCCGGCGTCCAGCCCTCGGCGCGGTGCACCGAGCGCAGCGGCCGGTTCTGCGACATGAGGAAGATCTCGTTGGCACGGACTGCGAAGATCTGACCAGAAATATCTTTAGAAAAATCAGAGCTTAAATAGACTGCGAGGGGCGCAATTTTGGCCGTCTCGAGCGACTTCAGCTTCGCGACGCGCTCCTTCTGGTCCTCGGTCTCGGTCGGGATCGAGCCGATCATGCGGCTCCAGGCGAAGGGCGCGATGCAGTTGGAGCGCACGCGGTACTTCGCCATGTCGAGCGCGATCGATTTCGACAGGCCGACGATGCCGAGCTTCGCCGCCGAGTAGTTCGCCTGGCCGAGGTTGCCGACCAGGCCGGAGGTCGAGGTCATGTGCACGTAGCAGCCAGACTCCTGCGACTTGAAGTGCGGCGCGGCGGCCCGCGCGACGTAGAAGGAGCCGTTCAGATGCACGTCGATCACCGCGCGCCATTCCTCGACCGACATGTTGAAGAAGAAGCGGTCGCGCAGGATGCCGGCGTTGTTGACGACGACATCGATTCTTCCGAAGGTGTCCAGCGCGCACTGCACGATGCGGTTGGCCGCAGTCCAGTCGGCGACGCTGTCGGTGCTGGCCACTGCATCACCACCACTATTTTTTATTGACTGAACAACAGCAAAAGCCGGACTGGCGTCCGTACCTTCGCCCTTCACCGAGGTGCCGAGGTCGTTGACCACCACCTTGGCGCCGGCG
>DATNCP010000031.1:0-11946 GCA_035607175.1 Burkholderiales bacterium | reverse complement strand
GACGAATACCGCCACCTTGGACTTGAGCACTTCCGGGATCACCGGCTTCATCAGGAAGTCCACCGCGCCGACCTCGTAGCCGCGGAACATCGCGGTCATCTCGTCGGCCGCCGCGGTGAGGAAGATGATCGGCGTCGACTTCGAGCGGTCGCGCGAGCGCACCAGGCGCGCGGTCTCGAAGCCGTCGATCCCCGGCATGCGCACGTCGAGCAGGATCACCGCGAAGTCGTTCTTCAGCGCGAGGCGCAGCGCCTCTTCGCCCGACTGCGCGATCATCAGGTTCTGGCCGAGCGTCGACAGCAGCTCCTGCAGCGCGAAGAGGCTCTTCGGCTCGTCGTCGACGAGCAGGATCTTCGCCTGCGGCGTCGTGCCGGTCTGGGCCTCGGCGGTGAAGGCCTCGGGGTCGGCGGCGCCGCGCGCCACCGTCGCTGCCTCGGACATATCTCTAGCCTACGAGCTGGTGCCGAACGGCGTAGTGCACGAGCGCCGCGTTGCTGGCGAGGCCGAGCTTGCGCAGGATGCGCGTGCGGTAGGTGCTGACGGTCGAGGGCGAGAGGCCCATCTCGCGCGCGATCTCGCTGATCTGCTTGCCGGTGGCGAGCAGCCACATCACGCGGTACTCGCGATCGGAGAGCTTCTCGTGCAGCGCCTTCTGCGGATCGCTCGAGCATTCGCTCGCCAGGATTTCCGCGAGCGAGGCGGAGACGTACTTGCCGCCGTTCGCCACCTTGCGCACCGCCGTCGACAATTCCTGCGGGGCACTGTCCTTGGTGATGTAGCCAGCCGCTCCGCCGCGCAGCACGCGGCTGCCGTGCACGTCCTCGGAATGCATGCTGAGGATCAGCACCGGCCGGCCGGGAAATTCCTTCTTCATGTCGCCGAGCAGGTCGAGGCCGCTGCGGCCCGGCATGGTGAAATCGAAGATCGCCATGTCCCACTCGAGCTTGCGCGCCAGCTCGAGCGCCTCGTCGCCGTTGGTCGCTTCGCCGACTACGGTGGCGGATGGATCGCTCGCCAGCATCTGCTTCAGGCCGTGCCGAACGATCGGGTGGTCGTCTGCGATGAGTATTCTCATGTTTCCCTCTTTGTTCCCTGGGTGGTGTTCCCTGAGTGCGAAAAGTATATGCACCTCTGCGGGGTTGCGGTAGTCCGCACAAAGTGACAACGCTGTAGCAAAACGGCTACAAATCGGCGTTCCGCCCGGCATATCCCGCCGGGTAGCGGCGCAAGGCGTGAAAAAGTAGTGTTTTGCCCGACATGCTCGACGCTCTCGTTTTCGTCGCCACGTTCGAATCGATCGGCCTTTACTGGAAGCCGCCCGCCGATCCTGGTCCCGCCGGATGCTCCGTCCGTTACCGGACGAAAGACGAGACGGCGTGGAAGGAAGGCTTGCCGCTCTGGTACGACGCGCGCAATCGCGAATGTCGCGGCAGCCTCGTGCAGCTCTCGCCGGGGACGAAGTACGAGATCGAAGTCGGCGGCAAGGCGATCGTCGCTTCGACCTGGAATGAGACTTTCCCGGTGAAGAAGACGGTGAAAGCGACCGGAGGGCCGCTCGAAATCAAGGAGGGCGGGACGAAGGACGGATACATCCTCTACGAAGGAGGAACGATCGAGGGCGGGAAATTCAACGTCACGATCTCCGCGCCCTACGTGATCCTGCGCGGCTTCACGCTCAAGGGCGCGGAGCAGGATGCGATTCGCCTGCTCGACGGCGCGCACGACGTGGTCATCGAGGACAACGACATCAGCGGCTGGGGGCGCAAGAACTACGTCAACAGCAAGGGATGGGAGGTCGGCGTCGACATGGAGTCGGGGGTCAGAGCGGATTGCAGGCGGTTCAACAAACAGCTCGAGCGCGTGATCATCCAGAAGAATAAGATCCACGACCCGCGCTACGGGGCCAACAGCTGGTCGTGGGGACACCCCGCCGGCCCGCAAGGCATCACCTTCAGCTACTGCGGCGGCAACCACGTCATCCGCTACAACGAGATCACCAGCTCGCCGGGGCATTACTTCAACGACGGCATCGGCGGCGAGGACAATTTTTCCGAGACCGGCTTTCCCAACGCCGATAGCGACATCTACGGCAACGTCGTCACGCACGCCTGGGACGACGCGATCGAGGCCGAAGGCGGCAACCGGAACGTGCGCATCTGGGGCAACTACCTCGACCAGACCGCGACCGGCATCGCCACCACCGTCACGCACTGGGGACCGGTCTACATCTTCCGCAACGTCTACAACCGCAGCCGCATGAAATCCGAGCGGCCGCCGGAAGGCGACGATCGCGGCCCGTTCGCGAAAGCCGGCTCGACCGAGAAATACGGCAACGGCCGGCGCTACGTCTTCCACAACACCGTGCTGCAGCCCGATGGGAAGAATGGCGCGGGCGCCGGCATCGCCGGCAACTCGAAGCAGCCGCTGACCAACACCGTCTCGCGCAACAACATCTTCCAGGTGTGGCGGCCGCATTGGGCGGCGATCAACGAGGCCGGCGGCTCGGGCAACGACTTCGACTACGACCTCTCCAACGGCCGCCTCTCGGAAAAACACGGCGTGAGCGGCGGGCCCGACAAAGGAATCGACCGCGGCGTGCGGCTGCCGAATTTCAACGACAGCTTCGTCGGCAGCGCGCCCGACATCGGCGCCGAGGAAAAAGGCGCTGCACCTCTGCTCTTCGGCAAAAGTCGCTCCGCAGCGACAGGTCGATAGCCCAACGAAACAGTGACTTGAGCCGAGCGCAGCGGCTCTCGTCGTCGCACCCCTACAAGTCCGTAGCGGAGCGCACGACGGTTCTGTAGTTAAGTCATTGATTCACCTTGTAGTCGTTTCAGTGGCACGGCTCGTGCTCCATGGCGGTCATAAGTCCGACCTGGAAGGGAGAAGCCGTGTTTTTCCAAAAGCAATCCATTGCCGTAGCAGCAGCACTCGTGGTGGGCGTGCCCCTGAGCGCGCACGCCGCTCCGTCGGTCTCGTGGAGCGCGCCGAAGAACGGCGCCACGATCGCCGGGACCATCAGCGGCTCCGCGTGCGCCGCGAGCGTGAGCTCGAGCGTCGCGATGAACCGCGTCACGTTCTGGGCCGACGGGATGCAGATCAACAATGATTACTCGTCCCCGTTCAACTGCACTTTCGACAGCAAGAAGCTGAAGGACGGCACGCACGTTCTCAAAGCCGTCGCGTACGACAACAACGGCGCGTCGAGCACGTCGCAGATCACGGTGACGATCAAGAACAGCGGCACGACCACGCCGCCCCCGCCGCCGCCGGCCAATGTCGCGCCGAGCGTCTCGCTCACCGCGCCGACGAGCGGCCAGACCGTTTCCGGCACCGTCAACCTCTCGGCGATCGCCGCCGACGACAAGGCGGTGAACCGCGTCGTCTTCTCGGTCGACAGCACCACCCTCGCGACCGATACCAGCGCGCCGTACTCGGCGAGCCTCAACACCGCCGCGCTCGCGAACGGCACGCACACGCTGAAGGCGCAGGCGTTCGACGCCGAGGGCCTAAGCAGCACCTCGCAGATCTCCGTCAACGTGCAGAACGCGGCCACACCGCCGTCGACACCCCCCTCCACGCCGCCGGCCAGCACGCCGGCGCCCGGCGCGGGCGCGCTCGACGTGTGGTTCAAGGCTCCGCTCGGCAGCAACACCGTCTCCGGGACGCTGACCGGTACCAAGTGCTACGTCAACGGCACCGGCGTGACCAAGGTGGCGTTCAAGCTCGACTCCACCACGCTCAACACCGACACGTCGATGTCCGACGGCATGCAGTGCGTGCTCGACACCACCAAGTTCGCGAACGGCACGCACACGCTCACGGCGACCGCGACCGGCACCACCGGCACGACGCGCTCCGACGTGATCAGCATCAACATCCAGAACAGCGGCAGCACCACGCCGCCCGTCACGCCGCCGCCCCCGCCACCGCCGCCCGCCAGCACGATGCCGAGCGACAGCAGCAACGTGCGCGGCGTGGCGACGTTCCACTCGATCGGCATGTACTGGACCAGCCCGGGCGCGAGCTCGAGCGGCTGCAGGATGCAGTTCCGCAAGAAAGGCGACAGCGCCTGGCGCGACGCCATGGACATGTGGTTCGACGGCCGCAATTCCGAGTGCCGCGGCAGCATCGTCCAGCTCCAGCCCGGCACGCAGTACGAGGTGCAGCTGGGCCTGCCCGGCCAGTCGTTCAAGAAAGGCCTGGCGGTCGCGACCTGGAGCGAGAGCTTCCCGATCGCGCAGACCATCACCCTGCCCGCCTCCAGCTCGTCGACGCTCAGCATCACGACCGGCGGCAGCGCGAGCGGCTACGTGCTCTACCAGGCGGCGAGCGGCGGCTCGACCATCGACGTCGCCAACGGCAAGCCGAACAACATCGTCATCTCCGCGCCGTACGTCATCGTGCGCGGCCTGACGCTGAAAGGCGCGCAGCAGGACGCGATCCTCATCACCAACGGGGCGCACGACGTCGTCATCGAGAACAACGACATCAGCAACTGGGGCCGTCTCAACTACACCAACAGCTCCGGCTGGCAGGTGGGCATCGACATGGATTCCGGCATCCGCTGCAAGAACGCGAGCGGCTTCGAGCGCGGCATCGTGCAGCGCAACCGGATCCACGACCCGCGCTACGGCGCCAACAGCTGGGACTGGGGCCACCCCGCCGGCCCGCAGGGCATCACCTACAGCTATTGCGGCGGCAACCACGTGATCCGCTACAACGAGATCTACAGCACCACCGGCCAGCAGCATTACTACAACGACGGCATCGGCGGCGAGGACAACTTCTCGGCGACCGGCTTCCCGAACTACGACACCGACATCTACGGCAACAGGATCTCGGAGACCTGGGACGACGCCATCGAGGCCGAGGGCGGCAACAAGAACGTGCGCGTGTTCGGCAACTACACCAACAACACCAACACCGGCGTCGCCAGCACCGTGGTGCACGTGGGCCCGCTGTACGTGTTCCGCAACGTGCACAACCGCAGCCGCGCCTACGCGCTGAAGTCGCTCGACCAGGACGACCGCAACAACGCCTATAAATCGGGCGAAGCGGGCGGCTACGGCGGCGGCCGGCGCTATGTGCTGCACAACACGCTGCTGCAGGCGACCGGCTCGGGCGCGACGCGCGGCCTCGGCATGGGCGGCGGCCTCGCCGGCAACACCGGCCAGCCGCTGACCAACACGGTCTCGCGCAACAACATCTTCCACGTGTGGGTGCCGAACGCGTACTCGGTCTACAGCGCCGGCGGCGGCGGCAACGACGCCGACTACGACCTGCGCAACGGCGCCGTGAACATCGGCGGCGCGGAGGTGAACGGCCTGGTCGGCACGCCGACGTACGCGAGCGGCCACGGCTGGCAGAACGAGGCGGGCGGCAACTACCAGCTCTCCTCGTCGAGCGCGGGCTACGGCCGCGGCCTGAGGCTGCCGAACTTCAACGACGCCTACCTCGCGCCGGACATGGGCGCGCACCAGTCCGGCGCCGGCTCGATGAGCTTCGGCGTCGGCGGCAACGCGTCCTTCTGGATTTCGGGCGCGCCGGTGGGCGGCAGCACGACGGGGTCCACCGGCTCGGGCACGACTGCGGCGGCGTCGACGTCGACGCCGCCGGTGCTCGGCCCGGTCGCGATTCCGCAATAACGAGCGAACAGCCGAGGGAGGCTGCCATGAAAAAGCTGAACGAAGGCTTCACGCTGCTCGAGCTGCTCGTCGTCATCGTCATCATCGGCCTGCTCGCCGGGTACGTAGCCCCGCGCTACTTCTCCCAGGTGGGCAAGTCGGAGGTGCAGGTGGCGCGCGCGCAGATCGATGCGCTGGAGAAGGCGCTGGACCAGTACCGCCTCGACAACCGGCGCTACCCGACCAGCGAGGAAGGCCTGGCCGCGATCCAGCCGTACCTGAAGAAGGCGCTGCCGGACGACCCGTGGGGCCGGCCGTACGTCTATCGCATCCCGGGCGAGAAGGCCGAGTTCGAGGTCGTCTCCTACGGCCGCGACGGCAAGCCCGGCGGCACCGGCGAGGACGCGGATCTCGGCGTGCACGCCATCACCAAGGCCGCGGTGAACTGAGGACCGGCTGATGCAATTCCACCTCCAGGCGCTCGACGCCCGCCAGCAGGTCGTCTCGCTCACGCTCACCGCGGCGAGCGAGGCGGCCGCTCGCGAGGAGGCCCGCCGGCAGGGCCTGAATGTTTTTTTTGCTTCCCAGAAGGGCATTCGACTCAAGGCCCGCCGGGCCGCGCGGTTTTCCGCCGCGCTGTTTTCGGTCGAGCTCATGGCGCTGCTCGAGGCCGGGTTGAATCTGGTGGAGGCCCTCCAGACGCTGGCCGAAAAGGAAGTCCACGGCGAGCGCCACGAGGTGCTGGCGACGATGGTCGCCGCGATCCGCCGCGGCGAGCCGTTCTCGCAGGCGGTCGCTTCGCTGCCGCGGCATTTCCCGCCGCTGTACGTGGCGACCATCCAGGCGAGCGAGCGCACCGGCGACGTCAAGGAATCGCTCGGCCGGTACATCGCCTACCAGGAGGAGCTCGACCGCGTGAAGAAGAAGGTGATCTCCGCCTCCATCTACCCGGCGATCCTGGCGATCGTCGGCAGCCTGGTGCTCGGCTTCCTCATGTTCTACGTCGTGCCGCGCTTCGCCCGCGTGTACGAAGACATGGCCGGCGGCCTGCCGCTCTTCTCGCGGCTGCTGCTCGTGTTCGGAAAGTTTGTCGGCGATCACGCGTGGCCGATTGCATTTGCCATTGCCTGCGTGGTCGCTCTTTTCTTCTGGGCGATTTCCCGCCCGTCGTTCCGCGCCGCCTGCAATGCGCGCCTCTGGCGCCTGCCGGCGATCGGCGAGCGCATGAAGGTCTACCAGCTCGCGCGCCTGTACCGCACGGCGGGCATGCTGCTGCGCGCCGGCATTCCGGCGGTGCGCGCGCTCGACATGGTCAAGGACCTGCTGGCGACTCACCTCCGCCCGCAGCTGGCCGCGGCGAAGAAGGAAATCGAGCAGGGCAAGCCGATGTCGGTCGCGCTCGGCGCCGCGGGCCTCGCCACGCCGGTGGCGACGCGGATGATGGAAGTCGGCGAGCGCGGCGGCGACATGGGCGGCATGCTCGGCCAGATCGCGCGCTTCCACGACGACGAAGTGGCGCGCTTCATCGACTGGTTCACGCGCGCCTTCGAGCCGCTGCTCATGACCGCGCTCGGCCTCGCGGTCGGCGCGGTCGTGGTCCTCATGTACATGCCCATCTTCGAGCTCGCCGGGAGCATCCGATGATTACCCGAGAAATTGCCGAACTCGCCGCCTCTCTGCGCATCCAGGCGATCGACCTCGTCGAGCTGCACACCTCGCAGCCGGCGTTCGACGTCGTCCCCTACGCCGAGGCCGCGCGCCGCGGCTGCGTCGCCGTTCGCAACGGCGCCGGAGAGCTGTCGATCGTGCTCGGCAACGCCTACGACCTCGACACCCAGGACTGGATCGAGGACCGGACGCGCGCCGATTTCCGCTACCGGCTCGCGCAGAGCGCGGACGTCACGGCCTACCTGGCGAAACAGGAGCCGGCGCTGCGGGCCCTGGATGGCTTTGCGAACGAAGCCGCCCAGAAGATCAAGGACGATGCGGAAGAGATCTCCTTCGAGTCCGCGTCGGAGGGCGACAGCAAGGTGGTGCGCCTGGTCAGCTCGACGCTCTACGACGCGCTGAAGGCGGGCGCGAGCGACGTGCACCTCGAGTCGACCGCGAGCGGCTTGACCATCAAGTACCGCATCGACGGCGTGCTGACCGCGGCGCAGGCCATGCCCGGCACCGAGCTCGCCGAGCAGGTGATCTCGCGCGTCAAGGTGATGTCGGAGCTCGACATCGCCGAGCGGCGCGTGCCGCAGGACGGCCGCTTCAAGGCGCGGCGCGAGGGCAGGGACATCGACTTCCGCGTCTCGGTGATGCCGAGCGTCTTCGGCGAGGACGCAGTGCTGCGGATTCTCGACCGCCGCGCGCTTTCCGATCAGATCAGCGGCCTGACGCTGGATGTCCTCGGCTTTTCCCCGGAACTGAAAAGCGGGTTGAGAACACTGTCCAACCATCCCCATGGAATGCTGCTGGTCACCGGGCCGACCGGGTCGGGCAAGACCACCACGCTCTACGCGACCATCACCGAGGCCAATCGCGGCCTCGACAAGATCGTCACCATCGAGGACCCGGTCGAGTACCACCTGCCGGGCGTGCTGCAGATCCCCGTGAACGAGCAGAAGGGCCTCACCTTCGCGCGCGGCCTGCGCTCGATCCTGCGCCACGACCCGGACCGGATCATGGTCGGCGAGATCCGCGACCCGGAGACCGCCGAGATCGCGGTGCAGTCGGCGCTGACCGGCCATCTCGTCTACACCACGGTGCATGCCAACAACGCCATCGACGTGCTCGGCCGCTTCCAGCACATGGGCGTCGACGCCTACAACCTGGTCTCGGCCCTCAACGGCGTCCTCGCCCAGAGGCTGGTCAGGGTGCTCTGCAAGGAGTGCGCAGCGAAAGGCTGCCCGGGCTGCAGGAACACGGGATTCAAGGGCAGGAAAGCGATCGGCGAACTGCTGGTCCTGAACGACGAGCTGCGGGAGCTGATCATCGCGCGCGCCCCGGCAAGGAAGCTCAAGGAAGTCGCGCGCGCGGCCGGCACGGTACCGCTCAGGGAAGCCGCCATGCGGCTGGTTGACGCCGGCGAAACAACACTAGAGGAGATCGATCGTGTCACTTTTGTGGCGTAAGAAACCCCTCCGTATCGGGCTCGGGCCCGACAGCATCATCGTTTCCGGCAGCAAGGACGCCGTGCGCGTCCAGGGCGAAGGCGCCGGCGACTGGCGCTCCGCCCTCGCGGCATTGCCCGAGGTCCTCAAGAGCCACCGCAACCAGGAAGCGGCAGTCGTGCTCGCCGACCAGTTCGTCCGCTATGCGCTGCTGCCGTGGAACGCGGCGCTGAAGAGCGAGGCCGAATGGGTGGCGCTGGCGCAGCACCGCTTCGGCGCGCTGCACGGCGCGCCCGCCGCGGAATGGCAGGTCAAGGTCACCGAGACCGCGCCGCACGGCGCGCGGCTCGCCTGCGCGGTCGAGCGCGAGCTGATCTCGCGCCTTGCCGAGCAATTCGTCGCCGCCGGCGTGCACCTCGCGTCGGCGCAGCCGTTCCTGGTCGCGGCGTTCAACCGCATCCGCAAGCAGGTCGGCAACGGCTCGTGCTGGATCGTGGTCGAGGAGCGCGGCCGCCTGACGCTGGCGCTGATCCAGCGCGGCGCGTGGCTGGCGATCCGCGCGCGCCGCTCCGACGAGCGCTGGCGCAACCTGCTGCCCGAGATCCTCGAGCGCGAGACCGCGTTCCTCGGCCTCGCCGAGCCCTGCACGCGCGTCATCGTCTGCGCGCAGGGCAGCTTCGACGTCGAGATGCACGCCGACTGGCGCGCGCATTCGCTCAGCTACCGCGAGCTCGCGCTGGCAACCGAGGGGCATTGATGGCGCGCATGCAGCGCCTCGATCTCGACTTCGTCGCCCGCCGCCGCGCTTCGC
Source organism: Burkholderiales bacterium (assembly GCA_035607175.1). Classification (GTDB taxonomy): domain Bacteria; phylum Pseudomonadota; class Gammaproteobacteria; order Burkholderiales; family SG8-39; genus SCGC-AG-212-J23. The sequence continues at coordinate 2,407 of DATNCP010000031.1, read as the reverse complement.
CGTGGGTCGGCCGGGTGCTGCTCGCCGCCGCGGCGACCGTGACCGCGGACATGGGGCTGCAGTTCTACGACCTCCAGGCGATCAACTCGCAGTACAAAGTCGAGTTCGCGAAAGTCGGGCCCCGTTCCGGCCGTCCGGTGAAGGCGACTTCCGCCGAGGAAGTCGCCGCGGCGCGCGAGACGGTGCAGCGCCTGTCGCTGCCCTGGACGAAGCTCTTCGACGCGGTCGAATCGGCGGCGAGCGAGCAGGTGGCGCTGACGGCGATCGAGCCCGACCCGCGTGCCGGCACCGTCAAGATCACCGGCGACAGCAAGGACTATCTCGCGGCGCTCACCTATGTGCTGAACCTCTCGCGCGCCGAAGGGTTGTCCTCGGTGCAGCTCGTGCGCCATGAAGTGCGTCAGGGCAGCGTGGGATTCACCATTTCCGCTTCCTGGAAGGCGGCGCGCTCGTGATCAAGCGCGTCCTGCAGCTCCGGCACGAGCTCGGCGCCCTGGGAACCGCGGCGCTGATCATGCTCGCCGCGGCCGGCGTGTTCTTCCTGATGGTGCTGCAGCCGATGCAGGACGAGCGCATGCGGCTCGAGGGCGCGCTTTCAAAGAATGCTTCAAGAGGAAGCTCGACAAATCTGAGCGCGTTCTACGGGTTCCTGGAGTCGAAGGACGAGACCACCACCGACGCGCTCGCCAAGCTCTACGCCATCGGCACCGCCACCGGCGTCGAGCTGCAATCGGGCAGCTACCGCTCGCAGCCAGCCGCCGGCCGCCTCGAGCGCTACGAGCTCGCGCTGCCGGTGAGCGGCAGCTACGCGCAGATCCGCGATTTCCTGAACCGCGTGCTGGCCGAAATCCCGGCGCTCTCGCTCGACCAGATGTCGTTGCGGCGCGATGGCCGCAACGACGCGGCGGTGCACGCCGAGTTGCGCCTCACTTTGCACAAGGTGGCCAAATGAAAAGACTCCTGAAGCCGATCGGTCTTTCCATTGCGGTGCTCGCGCTTCTCGCCTCGGTCGTCGCGGGGCGCGAGCGCCCGTCGGTAGCGATGGCCCAGCCGGCCGAGCAGCTCGCCCGGAGCATCGACCTGTCGCAGCTCGAGCGTGCCGCGCCCGGGTCCGCGCCCGCGTCCGACCCGTTCGCGCCGAAGAGCTTCGCGCCCGAGCAGGCGCAGCAGCCCGCCGCGCGCGCCAGGCCGGAGGCGCCGCCGCTGCCGTTCCGCTACCTCGGCAAGCTGATCGAGGACGGCAAGCTCTCGGTCTTCCTCGCCAACGGCGGCGAAAGCCTCAGCGTCACCGCCGGAACCCGGATCGGCGACTACCGCGTCGACAAGGTGACCGAGAGCGAGATCCAGTTCACCTACCTGCCCCTCAAAACCAAGCAGAGCCTCCCCCTATGAAAAAAATCATTCTCATCGCCCTGCTCCTCGCCGCGGCCTGCGCCCACGACAAGTTCCGCGAGAACCGCGAGCTGATCGAGGCCGGCAACGTCGACGAGGGCCTGACGCGCATCGCCGAGCAGGTGAAGCAGAATCCGAACGACGTCGAGCTGCGCAACTACTACCTGCGCCACCGCGCGGTCGCTGTGCAGAACTACCTGGCGCTCGGCGACAACGCCCTGGGCGCGGGCCAGCTCGACGCAGCCGCCGAGGCCTATCGCAAGGCGCTCGCCCTCGATGCGGAGAATGCGCGCGCCAAGGCCGGTATGCCCGCGGTCGAGATGGCGCGCCGGCACAAGGCCGCGCTCGCCGAGGCCGGCGCCGCGCTGAAGGCCGGCAACGCCACGGATGGTGCATCGCGCCTGAAACAGATCCTGTCCGAGAACCCGCGCAACCGCGAGGCGAGCACCATGCTCCGCCGCATCGAGGAGGAGCAGGTCAGGACCTCGGTTGCCGCACCCGAGCTCTCCGCGGCGCTGAAGAAGCCGATCACCCTCGAATTCCGCGACGCGCCGCTGCGCCAGGTGTTCGAGCTGATCTCGAAGCAGACCGGTCTCAACTTCATCTTCGACAAGGACGTCGGCCCGGAGGTGAAGACCACGGTGTTCGTGCGCAACAGCTCGATCGAGGACGTGATCCGCTTCGTGCTGGTCACCAACCAGCTCGACCGCAAGGTGCTGAACGACAACACCCTACTCATCTATCCGAACACGCCGCAGAAGGCGCGCGACTACAAGGACCTGGTGGTGCGCAGCTTCTACCTCGCCAACGCCGACGTGAAGCAGACCGCGACCATGGTGCGCCAGCTGGTCAAGACGCGCGACCTGTTCATCGACGAGAAGCTCAACCTGCTGGTGGTGCGCGACACCCCCGAGGCGGTGCGCATCGTCGAGAAGCTGATCGCCAGCCAGGACCTCGCCGAGCCCGAAGTGATGATCGAAGTCGAAGTCCTGGAAGTCAGCCACAACACCCTCGA
>DATNCP010000016.1:0-16406 GCA_035607175.1 Burkholderiales bacterium | reverse complement strand
CAGGTCCATCAGGCCGATCTGCGTCCACGCCGTCAGGTCCACGGTGCCGCGCTCGAGCGCGGTGTAGAGCTCGGTCGACGGCAGGTTGATCACCTGCGCGCCGAGGTAGTTGGTGAGGAAGGCGTTATAGATCGGGTTGCCGCGGACCTTGAAGCCCTTGATGTCGATGTGGCCGGTGCCGTCGAGCTTCGGCTCCTTGGTCGACCAGAGGTTGAAGCGGATGCCGCTGTCGACCCAGCCGAGCATGATCACGCCGGCGCGCTTCTGGTGAATCTCGTCGAGCAGCTTCGTGCCGCCGTTCTTGCGCGCCGTCGGGCCATCGATGCTCGAGGCGGACATCGCGTCGCATTCGGGCACCTGCCCGGCGTAGAACGCGCACGGCGAGTAGACCATGTCGACCACGCCGTCGCGCACCGCGCGCGGCTGCTCCATCATGCCGATCGCCTCGGGGCCGCCGCGCACGTTGATGGTGAACTCGCCGCCCGCGGCGGCGTTCGCCTTCTTCACGAACTCCAGGAAGCTGCGCGAGTAGATGAGCGACGCCGGAAAGACGTGGGTCGCGCTGATGGTGTCGGCGGCGAAGGCCGGCGCTCCCAGAACGCAAGCGAGCGCTGCACAAATTCCTCTAAGCATCTTGTCCCCTCCCGTTGTCTGAATCTCTCGGGGCATCTTACCATCGCTCGGTGATGAAGCTACCGGCGACGGTCTATTCCGCCTTCGAGCAAACCGCGAGCGCGCAACCCCGGTTGCCGTTCCTGCTGGCGTATCCGCAGCGCACCGAGCTGACCTACGGCGCGGCCCTGGAGCGCGTCGCGTCCATCGCTTCCCGCTACCGGGCGCGCGGCTACGGCAAGGGCCACCGCGTCGGGCTGCACCTGCCGAACCGTCCCGAGTTCCTGCTCCACTTCCTCGCCCTCAATTCGCTCGGCGCGAGCGTGGTGCCGCTCAATCCGGAGTATCGCCGCGCCGAGCTGGACTACGTGCTCGCGCACAGCGAGGCTGGCGCCGTGATCGACGCCACCTCGCTGGAAGATCCGCCGCCCGCCGGCAAGGCCTGCGGCGCCGACGAGTGCGCCCTGCTCTACACCTCGGGCACGACCGGCAAGCCGAAGGGCTGCCTGCTCTCCAACTTCTACTTCCTCAACGTCGGCCAGCGTTACGTCGATGAAGGCGGGCTGTGCGCCCTGCAGCCCGGGGAGGAGCGGCTGATCACGCCGCTGCCGCTGTTTCACATGAATGCCCTCGCGGTATCGACCACCGCGATGATCTTTACCGCGGGCTGCATCGTGCAGCTGGACCGCTTCCACCCGAAGACCTGGTGGCGGGATGTCGTCGACTCGCGTGCCACGATCGCGCACTACCTCGGGGTAATGCCGGCCATACTTCTGTCTCAGCCAAAGGAAGATTTTTCCCACCAGGTGCGGTTCGGCTATGGCGCCAACGCGAATCCCAAGGACCACGCTGCGTTCGAGGCGCGCTTCGGCTTTCCGCTGGTCGAGGCGTGGGCGATGACCGAGACCGGCGGCGGCGCGCTGGTCGCCGCCAGCCGCGAGCCACGCCATGTGGGCACACGCTGCTTCGGCTTCCCCAAGGACGACCTGGAAATCAAGCTCGGCGACGGCGGGGAGATGCTTGTCCGGCAAAAGGGCGACGACCCGCGCCGCGGCTTCTTCTCGGGCTACCTGAAGGACGAGAAAGCCACCGCCGAGGCGTGGCGCGACGGCTGGTTCCACACCGGGGACGCGGCGCGCCGCGGCGACGACGGCGCCCTGCACTTCGTCGATCGCCTGAAGAACATCATCCGCCGCGCCGGGGAGAACATCGCCGCGCTCGAGGTCGAGGCCGTCCTCGCCGGCCACCCGGCGGTACAGCAGGCCGCGGTCATCGCGGCACCCGACGAAGTGCGGGACGAAGAGGTCATGGCCTGCGTCGTCTCGAAATCGAAAGACCGCGCGACCGCCATTTCCATGCAGGACTGGTGCCTCGAGCGGCTCGCCTACTTCAAGGCGCCGGGCATCATCGCCTTCATCGACGAGCTGCCGGTCACCTCGACCAACAAGGTGCAGAAGGCGAAGCTTTCCGACTTCGCCTTCGACCCGGCGCTGCGCTTCGACCTGCGCGATCGCAAGCGGCGCAAGCCATGAGGCAGGGCTATCAGGGCGTGGCAGTCGCGGTGCCGGTCACGGTACCGTATGTGCGGTATTCGATTCGGGCCGCGCACTGGTGGCTCGCCAGAGCTCTCGCGGAAATCATTTCCCGTTCCGGCCTGAAGAAGGAAAACATCGACGGCCTGTCGGTGTCGAGCTTTACCCTTGCCCCGGATACCGCGATCGGCCTGACCCAACACCTCGGTCTCTCACCGCGCTGGCTCGACCACGTGCCCTTCGGCGGCGCGAGCGGCGTCGTCGCGCTTCGCCGCGCGGCGCGCGCCGTGCAGGCGGGCGACGCCGACGTCGTCGCTTGCCTCTCGGGAGACACCAACCATGTCGATTCTTTCCGCCTCACGCTCGCGAACTTCAGCCAGTTCGCGCGCGACGCGGTCTATCCCTATGGCGCCGGAGGGCCGAACGCCAGCTTCGCGTTCCTGACCGCCTACTACATGGCGCAGTACGGTGCGAAGCGCGAAGACTTCGGCAAGCTCTGCGTGGCGCAGCGCGCCAACGCCCTCAAGTTCGAGCATTCGCTATTCAAGAAGCCGCTGACCCTCGACGAGTACCTGGCGGCGCGGCCGATCGCCGAGCCGCTGCACCTCTTCGATTGCGTCATGCCTTGCGCAGGAGCTGATGCTTTTCTTGTTCTCTCCGAGGAAAGAGCGAAAGCATTGGAAATCCCATACGCGCGTCTTCTGGGAACCATCGAGAGGCACAACGCCTTCGCCAGCGATCCGGTGCAGATGCGCGCCGGCTGGGCGCTCGACCGCGAAGACCTCTACGCGCAAGCCGGAGCCGGGCCGGCGGACGTGGACTTCGTCGAGACCTACGACGACTACCCGGTGATCTCGCTCATGCAGATCGAGGATCTCGGTTTTTGCGGCAAGGGCGAAGGCCCAGCGTTCGTCCGCGAGCACACCTTCACCCACGACGGCACCTTTCCGCTCAACACCAACGGCGGCCAGCTCTCGGTCGGGCAGGCCGGCGCTGCGGGCGGCTTCCTCGGCATGGTCGAAGCGATCCGCCAGCTCACCGGCGAGGCCGGTGCCCGGACCGTCAAGGATGCGAAACTCGGCCTGGTTAGCGGCTTTGGAATGATCAACTTCGATCGTGGACTCGGCTCCGGAGCGGCAATTCTTGGAACGGCCTAAGCGCAAGAACCCTGTTCTTCGCACTCGCCTGCCGACGCTGCCGCCGGGGGCGCGCAGCCGCATCGCGCTCGGTCTCACCGCCGCGGCAGCGATGGGCCGCTTCGAGCTGCAGCAGTGCAAGGACTGCGGCGCGGTGCAATATCCGCCTCGCGAAACGTGCCAGAAGTGCCTCTCGACGAAAATCATCTGGCAGGTCCAGGCCGACGGCGGCGAGCTGCTCGCCCGCACGGTTCTTCATCACAGCAACGATCTTTTCTTCCGCGAACGGCTTCCATGGCGTCTAGGGTTGGTGAAGCTTGATTGCGGACCTACGGTAGTGGCACATCTGCACGAGTCTGTTGAGAAGAAAGTCAAAGTGAGGGCAATGCTCGACCGCGCCGGACAAGCAGTCCTCGCGGCACTGCCCGAAAAGGAGGTCAATGTGGCCGAAGACCGGCAATTGCGGGAGTTCACCTGCGATCCGAAGTTCCGCAAGGTATTCATCACCGACGGAAAGACCAGCCTCGGGCAGGAACTCGTGAGGAAGATGGCAAGCGCGGGTGCTGATCTCATCTGGGTCGGTCACTCGGAGCCCTGGAAGAAGTTTTCCGGTTTTGCAGAATTGAAGAACATTCCCCAGGTGACGCTTCTGCCGCTCGATCTCACCGACTCGAAAAACGTGCGCGAGGTCGCGGCCGAGATCGGCGCGAAGGTGGATATCGTCGTCAACAACGCCGAGCACCACCGCGCTTTCGGCATCGGCAACCGCGCCGGCGTCGAAACGGCGCGCGCCGAGATGGACATCAACTACTTCGGCCTGCTGCGGCTCGCGCAGGAGCTCGGACCGGTGATGCGCGCGCGCGGCGCCGATGGCCAGTCGAGCGCGGTGGCGTGGGTCAACGTGCTCTCGATCTACGCGCTCGCCAACTTCCCGCCGCACGGCACCTTCTCCGCCTCGAAGGCGGCGGCGCATTCGCTCGCGCAGTGCCTGCGCGCCGAGATGCGCCCGGCGGGCGTGCGGGTGGTCAACGTCTTCCCGGGCCCGATCGACGACGAATGGAACCAGCTCCTGCCGCCGCCCAAGCTGACGCCGGCAGCGCTGGCCTCGGCGATCCTCAAGGCGCTGCGGGAAGGGATCGAGGACGTCTACCCCGGCGACGTGGCGCAGGAATGGCTCGCCCGCTGGCGCGACAATCCCAAGGCGCTGGAGCGAGAGTTGTCGGCATGAGCCTCGAAAAATTGGTCAATGGTTTTTTGAAAGGAAAGATCCGTGTGGTCGACCTGACCCACACGCTGTCGCCGGAATTCGCGTCCATCTCGCTGCCGCCGGAGATGGGCCAGGCCTGGCCGTTCCGCATCGAGGAGGTCTCGCGCTACGACGAGCGCGGACCGGCGTGGTACTGGAACAACTTCTCCTGCGGCGAGCACACCGGCACCCACTTCGACGCGCCGGTCCACTGGGTGTCGGGCAAGGACCTGCCGAACGGCTCGGTCGACACCATCCCGCCGGAAAACTTCATCGGCCCGGCGTTCGTTCTCGATTGCAGCAGCGAGGCGCAGAAGGACGCGGATTTCCTCCTCACCAAGAAATTCATCCAGTCGTGGGAAAAGAGGCATTCGAGAATCACGCCGCGTTCCTGGGTCCTGATGCGCAGCGACTGGTACAAGCGCGCGGGTGATCCCGCGGCGTTCCAGAACTACGACGAGACCGGGCAGCACACCCCTGGCCCGGACATGGAGGCAGTGAAATTCCTGGTGGAAGAGCGCGACATCCTCGGCTTCGGCACCGAGACGATCGGCACCGACGCCGGCCAGGCGCAGCACCTGCGCCCGCCCTACCCTTGCCATTACTACATGCACGGCGCGGGGCGCTACGGCCTGCAATGCCTCGCCAACCTCGACAAGCTGCCGCCGACCGGCGCGGTGGTGATCGCCGCGCCGCTCAAGATCCAGAACGGCAGCGGCAGCCCGCTCAGAGTTCTCGCACTCGTGGAAGGAAAATGACCTACAAGATCTGGTTCCAAGGCGCGACCGACAAAGTCCACATGGCGCCCTACGTCGCCAAGGTCGAGGCGCATCTCAAGAGCATCCTCGATCCCGAGTTCTCGGCGACCTTCCACACCACGACGCCGCCGGCGACCACGACGCACGCGATCACCGAGTTTCGCATCGCGCGCAACCTGATCCGCAACGCGGTCGAGGCCGAGAAGCAGGGCTACGACGCCATGGCGATCACGCATTTCCAGGACGCGGGCCTGGCGGAGGTGAAGTCGGTCGCCGAAATCCCCGTCCTCGGCCTCGGCGAGACCACGCTCATGCATTCCCTGACCCTGGGTCGCAAGCTCGGCCTGATCACCATCAACCCGGTGTTCATTCCCTGGCACGAAGACCAGGTGATCCGCTACGGCCTGCAGCAGCGCGTGGTGGGTGTGCGCGCGGTCGAGGCGACGGTTGCGGATTTCATCAATGCCTTTGCTTCTCCCGAGGCGTTTCAAAAACTGAAACCACTTTGGGAAAAGGAGTGCCGCACCCTTCTTGCCGCCGGCGCTGACGTGATCGTCCCTGCCGGCGGCCTGCCGATGATGCTCTTCTCCGGCGAGTTCGAAGGCGCGCCGGTGGTGAACGGCGTGACGCTGATCGCCAAGAGCGCCGAGCTGGCGATCAAGCTGCGCAAGCTGGGCATGGCCAGGGTCAGCCGCCGCTCCAACTTCGTCAAGCCGCCGGAGAAGGCACTGCGGGAGTTCCTGGAGCAGGGATGACGCCCGAGCAGGTGGTTCGCCATTACCTCGACGCCATGGAGCGGCGCGATCTCGCCGCCGCGCGCGCCTGTCTCGCACCCGGGTTCTTCATGGTCTTCCCCGGCGGCAAGCGCTTCGAGACGCTGGAGCAGCTCGTCGAGGCGGCGAAGGGCCGCTATCGCTCGGCGCGCAAGACCTACGAGCGCTACGAAGCCGCCGGCGACACCGTCTATTGCTACGGCACCCTGCACGGCGAGCTGCTCGACGGCTCGCCCTACTCCGGTATCCGCTTCATCGACCGCTTCACCGTACGCGACGGGAAGCTCGTCGACCAGAACGTCTGGAACGACATGGCCGAGGTGCTCGGCCCGCGCCTGAGGCCGCTCTGACTCAACGCCGGGCGGCGATCAGCGTCCAGGGAAAGCGCCAGTAGCGGTATTGCGGATCGAGCGCGCCGTCGGCTTCCTCGAACGGCACGATCTCGATGTCGCGGAATCCCAGCCGCCCAAGGACGCTGGCGATGTCCATGCGGGCAAGCGGTTCCATGAAGGGCTCGTTGTTGCGCCGCGCATGGCCGAAGTGGATCAGCTCGTCGAAGGCGTTCGCGCGCGGCAGGAAATCGAGATGCACCATCGCCGCGCCCGGACGCAGCAGGCGATGCGCCTCGGCCAGCGCGCGCTCCACCGCGGCCGGCGGCAGCTCGTGCAGCAGCATGGTCGAGGTCACGAGGTCGAAGCTCTGATCGGCAAAGTCGGTGCGGGTGGCGTCCATCTGGCGGAAGCGAATGCGCTGCGCGCCGGCCGCGCCGGCATCGCGCGCCGCGAGCCGCAGGCAAGGCGCCGACAGGTCGATCGCCTCGACCTCGGCCGCCTGCAACGCCTCGTAGAACGGCTTCGTGCTCTTGCCGAAGCCGCAGCCCATGTCGAGCAGGCGCTGCGGGCTTCCGGCGCGCTCGAGCGCCGCCGCGGTGAGGCGCTCGTGCAGGTCGCGGTGCCGCTTGCCGGCGAGCGGCGTCGTGCTGCGCGCGCCGCGCTCGTAGACGAAGCCGGCGATCGGGTCGCTCCAGACGCCGCCGGGATGCTGGTGGATATCGATCCGCGTGTAGTAGTCCGGATACTCGAGGTCCGGCTTCAGCTCGGCCGGCGCCGACTCGAGCGATTTCTCCAGCCGGGCGCGGTCCTGCGCGTGGTACGGCTGCAGGCCGTAGCGACCGGAGTACTTGAATCGCTGAAGGTGCCGCTCGAGCCAGCAGTAGTACTGATAGAGAACGCTCTCCTCCAGCTTGCGGCCGGCGTCATATTCCTCGCGCACCGCCGGATAGACGACGCGGGTCCAGAAGGTCTTGCAGGAGAGCAGGAACGCCTGCCCCGCGGCGAAACCGCGGCCGTCGATGCTCACCGCGTGCCTTTCGCCTGCTGCGCGCCGAGGAGGTTTTGCAGAAGGTCGGCGACGAATGCCTCGCGCTCGGCGGCGCGCTCGTCGCGCTCCGGCTCGCGGTTCAGCTTCTCGAGCTCGACGACGCCGCGCTCGGCGAGCTGCGCCTCGAGGGCATGCAGCCGGTCGCGCAGCACCCAGACTTCGGTGGCGAGCGTCATGACAACACCGAAGGCGCGGTCGAGGGCGGGATCCGGGAAGAAAGTCTGTTCGGGAATCATCGGCGTCTCCGATCGGCGATGGGCAGGATAATACGCCGCGCGCCCTGAGGTAGACTCGGTTCGTCCCATGCATCCGGTCGACCTGCCCTCCGAAATCGTCGCGCGCCTGCGCAGCCGGCGCGGCAAGCTGCACCTGTTCGACGCGCTCGATGCGCGCCGCACCGCGCTGGTGGTCATCGACATGCAGCACAGCTTCGTCGAGCCCGGCGCGCCGTCGGCGGTCGCGACAGCGCGCGAGATCGTGCCCAACATCAACCGCATCGCCGGTGCGCTGCGCGCCGCCGGCGGCACGGTGGCCTGGGTGCAGGCGACCTACACGCGCGACGGGCCCGGCTACTGGCCGCTCTTCTTCGACTACATGGTCACGCCCGAGCTCTCCGGCCGCATTCTCGGTGCGCTGACCGAAGGCGCGCCGGGGCATGCCCTCTGGAGCGAGCTCGAGGTGCAGCCGGGCGACCTGCGCGTGCGCAAGAATCGCTACAGCGCCTTCTTCCCCGGCGCGTGCGAGCTGCCGCAGCGACTGCGCGAGCGGCAGGTCGACAGCGTGCTGATCGCCGGCACGATGACCAACGTCTGCTGCGAGGCGTCGGCGCGCGACGCGATGATGGACGGCTTCAAGACCGTGCTGGTCTCGGATGCGAACGCGGCGCGCTCCGACGCCGAGCACGTCGCCTCGCTCGCCACCATCCTGCAATTCTTCGGCGACGTGCGCACGACCGACGAAACCATCGGACTGCTTGCCGCGTGAAGTACGACATCCAGGCCATCGACTGCGTCGTCAACCCCATCACGCCCGAGGTGATGCGGCTCAGGCCGGAGTGGTCGCGCGAGTTCTGGACGAAAAAGGTCCAGCGCAAGGACACCTTCGGCGTCGGCGTCAGCTACGAGGACCTGCTGCGCGACATGGACGCGGCCGGCATCGAGCGCGCCTTTCTCATCGCCACCAAGACCGGCCGCCTCGGCCTGCCCGGCAGCTGGCACCTGCCCTACGAGATGATCGCCGAGGCGGTGCGCCGCTTTCCGAAGCGCTTCTACGGCCTCGCCGGCCTCGACCCGACGGAAGGGATGGCGGGCGTGCGCGCGCTCGAGCATGCGGTGAAGGGGCTCGGCTTCATCGGCGCGCATTTCTATCCCCACTGGTTCGAGCTCGCGCCCGACCACGCGAAGTGGTACCCGTTCTACGCCAAGTGCGTCGAGCTCGACGTGCCGGTGCAGCTCCAGGTCGGCCAGTCGCTGATCTATGCGCCGGAGCAGCGGCTGCGCAGCGTCGGGCGGCCGATCGCGCTCGATGCGGTGGCGTGCGACTTCCCGGAGCTCAAGCTGATCGGCATCCACGTCGGCATCCCCTGGGCCGAAGAGATGATCGCCATGGCATGGAAGCATCCGAACGTCTATATCGGCTGCGACGCGCACAGCCCGAAGTACTGGCCGGCCGCGTTCGTCCAGTACCTCAATACCTACGGGCAGGACAAGGTCCTGTTCGGCACCGACTACCCGGTCCTCGACTTCGGGCGCACGCGCGAGGAGATCGAGGCGCTCGGCCTGCGCGAGGAACCGAAGCGCAAGCTGCTGCGCGACAACGCGCTGCGCGTCTACAAGCTCAAATAGGAGGAATGCTCATGCGTCTCGTCATCCTGCTGGCGGCGTGCATCGCCGCCACTGCCGCGGCCCAGGACAAGGTCGCCGTCGGCATCGTCACCTCGCTCACCGGGCCGATGGCGCCGCCGGGGAAATTCCAGATGAACGGCTTCAACCTCGCCGCCGAAGAGATCAACGGCGCGGGCGGAATCACCGTCGGCGGCCGCAAGTACATGGTCGACCTCAAGGTCTACGACACGCGCGCCAACCCGGCCGAGGGTGCCTCGGCGATGCAGCGGCTCGCCACCGTGGACAAGGTGCCGGTGGTGCTCGGCGAGCTGCACAGCGGCGTCGCCGGCGCCGAGGCGCCGGTCGCGCAGGACTACGGCGTGCCGCTCATCCTCACCGTGCCCACCGGGCCGAACCTCACCGAGCAGGGCAACCGCTTCCTCTTCCGGGTCAATGCGAGCAACGACCAGCTCAACCTCGCGCTCGTCGACTTCATCCAGAAGCAGGGCTGGGCACCGCTCTCCTTCATCGCCTGGAACAACGACGCCGGCCGCGGCGGCGTGAACGGCATGAAGAAGCTGCTCGGCGACGCGAAGACCGGGTACGTCGGCTACTTCAACGTCGGCGAAGTGGACTTCTCCAGCCACGTCTCCAACATCCGCGCGTCCAACGCGCGCGCCGTGATGCTGTTCATGGACGAGGAGCCCGGCAGCCTCGCGATCAAGCAGCTCCGCGACGCCGGCCTGAAGACGCAGCTGATCGGCACGCTCGCCATGGGTTCCGATCGCTTCCTGAAGCGCCTCGACGCCGATCGGCTGGCCGGCATGGTGCAGTACAACGCGTTTCCGCCCAACGCCGACACGCCGCGCATCCGCTCCTTCAGCGAGCGCTACAAGAAGAAATTCGGCGAGGAAGCGCACGGCTTCGCCGCGCAGTCCTACGACGGCCTGATGATGGCGGCGGCGGCGATGCAGAAGGCGGGCACGGTGTCCGACGGCAAGAAGCTGCGCGATGCCCTCGCCGGCCTGGAGCACGACGGCGTGATCGGCCGTATCCGCTTCGACGCCAAAGGCCAGGCCAACCCGCCGGTCTACGTGACGCAGTGGTGCGCCAACGGCATGCGCCGCATCCTCTATCCGGAGTCCCTCAAGGCCGACTGCGGCGCCGGCTAGAGCCCGGCATGGCGGCTGCGCTGCTCGAGCAGGTCATCAACGGGGCGATGACCGGGTCGGTCTATGTCCTGGTCGCCCTCGGCATGGTGCTGATCTACGGCGTGATGCACGTGCTCAACTTCGCGCATGGCGTGCTGTTCATGCTGGGCGGCTACCTGTGCCACTTCTTCCTCACGCGCCTGACCGGCAACTATGCCCTCGCGGTGCTGCTGACGATGGCGGCGCTGGCCGTGGTCGGCGCGATGCTCGAGCGCGGCGTCTTCCGCCCGCTGCAGGGCAACCTGCGCAACCAGGTCATCGCCTCGCTCGGCCTGATCCTCGCGCTCGAGAACCTGGCGGTCGCGCTCTGGGGGCCAAACGCGCTGCAGATCAAGGTGCCCGCGACCGAGCGCCTGGTCGCCCTCGGCGAGCTGCGCTTCCCGCTGCAGCACCTCCTGATCATCGGCGTCACGGCGGCGGTGGTCGCGGCGATGTTCGTCTTCCTGAAGTGGAGCAAGTTCGGCACCGCGCTGCGCGCCACCAGCCAGGACCGCAACGCCGCGCGCGTGGTCGGCATCCCGGTGGAGCGGATGGACGTGGCGAGCTTCGCCCTCGGCACCGCGCTCGCCGCGCTCGGCGGCGCGCTGGTCGGCCCGCTCTTCCTCGTCTTTCCGCAGATGGGCGACGCGCCGATGGTGAAGGGGCTCGCCGGCATCCTGCTCGGCGGGATGGGCAGCGTGCCGGGCGCGGTGGTCGGAGGGCTGATCATCGGCATCGCCGAATCCGTGTCGACGCTCTTTCTGCCGACCGACTACCGCGATTCGGTTGCGTTCGCGATCATGGTGCTGATCCTGCTTGCGAGACCGCGCGGCCTGTTCGGCGTACGCGCGCGCGGCGAGCCATGAAGCGCCTCGTCGCGCTCGCAGCGCTCGTCGCGGCCCTCTACGCCGTCCCCGCGCTCGCGACGCCGTATCTCCTGCACGTCATGGTCCTGTCGTGCCTGTACGCGATTCCCGCGGTCGGGCTGAATCTCATGCTCGGCTATACCGGCCTCGTCTCGCTCGGGCACATCGCCTTCGCCGGCATCGGCGCCTACGTCGCGGCGTGGCTGATGGTCGACGCGAGGCTCGGCTTCTGGAGCGCGCTCGCGATCGCGGTGGCCGCGTCGGGGCTCGCCGGCGCGCTCATCGGCGCGATCTGCCTTCGCTTCCGCTCGCATTTCTTCATGATCGTCACGCTCGCCTTCGGGCTGATGCTGTACTCGGTGATGAACAACTGGGACGACGTCACGCGCGGCGCGGCCGGCTTTCCCGGCATTCCCCGCGCGCCCGGCTTCACCACGCTGGAGAGCTTCTACCGCCTCGCCCTGAGCGGCGCGCTGCTCGCCTTCGCCATCCAGTGGCGCGTGGTGCGATCGGATTTCGGCCGCATCCTCCTCGCCTTGCGCCAGGACGAGCGCCTCGCGCTCGCGAAGGGCGTGAACGCGGCGCTCTGCAAGACGGCGGTGTTCGCCCTCGGCTCGGCGCTCGCCGGGCTCGGCGGCGTGCTGCTCGTTTCTTTCCTGCGCGTGGCGGCGCCCGCGAGCTTCACGCTTGCGGAAAGCATCAACGCCGTGCTGGTGGTGATCGTCGGCGGCGCGGGCTCGCTCGCGGGACCGGCGCTCGGCGCGCTGCTCTTCGTCGCGCTGCCGGAGTATCTGCGCGTTGCCGCGGAATGGCGGCTGGTCGCGTTCGGCGTGCTGCTCGTGCTCATCACGCTGTTCGCACCGCGCGGCCTGGCCGGCCTGATCGCCGAGGGCTGGCGGCGCGTCGCAAGGCGGAGTCAATGAGCGTGCTCGCGGTACAAGGGATCGAGAAGCGCTACGGCGGCGTGAGCGCGCTCGCCGGTTGCTCGTTCGAGATCCCGGGCCCGGGGATCTACGGCCTGATCGGGCCGAACGGCGCAGGGAAGACCACGCTGTTCGACGTCATCGCCGGCAATACTCCGCCGGACCGCGGCCGCGTCGCGATCGATGGCGCCGATGTCACCGGGCTCGCACCGCACCGGCTGGCTTCGCTCGGCGTTGCGCGCAGCTTCCAGGAATGCCGCGTCTTCCCCGAGTTCAGCTGCCTCGAGAACCTGCTCTTCTCCGGGAGAAGGCAGGGCGCCGGGCAGGCCGAGGCGCGGCGCCTGCTCGAGCTCGTGCGCCTGGAGAGCTACGCCGAGCAGCCGGCGGCGGCGCTCTCGTTCGGGCAGCGGCGGCTGCTCGAGATCGTCGGCACATTCATGCAGCAGCCGCGGCTGCTGCTTCTCGACGAGCCGGCGGCGGGGGTCAATCCCGCCCTTCTCGAGACGCTGTCGCAATTCCTCCTCGCCATGTTCCGCGAGCGGCCGAGCGTGCTGCTCGTCATCGAGCACAACATGGAGTTCGTCATGGCGCTCGCGGGCGAGATCGTGGTGATGCACCAGGGCGCGGTGCTCGAGCGCGGCACGCCGCAGGCGATCCAGGCGAGCGAGCGCGTGATCGAGGCGTACCTCGGATGACGCCGCTGCTCGAGATCGCGGGCTTGAGCGCGAGCTACGGCGGCCGGCGCATCGTCGAGGGCGCGGCGCTGCGCGTGGCACCGGGCGAGATCGCCACCATCATCGGCCACAACGGCTCGGGAAAATCGACGCTGCTGAAGGCGATCTTCAACCTCGTGCCGTGGCGGCAGGGCGAGATCCGCCTCGCCGGGCGGAGCCTGCTCGGCCTCGCGCCGGACCGACTGCTCGCTGCCGGCGTCGCCTACATCCCGCAGGAGCGCAGCGCCTTCCAGCGCCTCACGGTCGCCGAAAACCTGCGCATGGGCGGCTACGTCCTGCGCGATGCGGCGCTGCTCCGCCGGCGGATCGCGGCGGTCGAAGCGCTCTTCCCGATCCTGGTCGAGCGGCGCGAGCAGATCGCCGGCAGCATGAGCGGCGGCGAGCAGCGCACCCTCGAGTTCGCCCGCGCGCTGCTGGTCGAGCCGAAGGTGGTGATGCTCGACGAGCCCTCGATCGGGCTCGCGCCGCGCATGGTGGACGCGGTCTTCCAGGCGGTGCGCGTGCTGCGTGACCAGGGCAAGGCGGTGCTGATGGTCGAGCAGAACGTGAAGAAAGCGCTCGCGATCTCCGACCGCGGCTATGTCATGGAGCTCGGCCGGATCCGGCTCGAGGACGCGGCTTCCCGGCTCATCGGCGACGAGCGCGTGACGCGGCTCTACATGGGACGCAGCGCCGCCTAGGCGCGCTGGTCCACGACGCGCTTCGCCTTCCAGCCCTGCGCCAGCTCGGCGAGCGATTCGGCGGAAGCAAACTCGACCGCCGGCGTGACGCCGCATGCCGCCTTGATGCGCTCGGCCAGCCCCGGCTGCACCTTTCCGCCGACCGTGAGCACGAGGACGTCCATGCCATCCGCGCCGCGGCGGATCGAGAACTGGAACTCGCGTGCACCGAGGGCCTCTTCCGCGGCCTGCACGAGCAGGTCCGGATTGACCAGGGTGCCCTTGATCTTCACCAGCCGGTCGACGCGGCGCGGCATGGCAACCAACCGGTCGGTCCAGCTTCCGCAGTGCGGGCAGCGATCGCGGCTCAGGACCGATACGTCGCCGAGCGCGTAGCGCAGCAACACCGTGCCGGTGCGCCGCAGATGCGACAGCGTCACCAGACCTTCTTGCCCGTCCGGGAGCGGCGCGCCGGTCGCGGGATCGGCGACGCCGACGTGGATCTGCTCCGGCGCCGGGTTGTGATAGCCGGAGCCGGGCGCGCATTCGACCATTCCACCCTGCATCTCGGTGGCGCCATAGGACACGCTGACCCAGGCATCGGCGGTTCCGATGCGGCGCAACACCGCGGTAAGTTCGTCGCGCGCCGGCTCCGGCAATCCTTCGCCCGTGACGAAGGCGAGGCGCACCGCGCGCAGGTCGGCGCGCATCTCCTCCGCGCGCGCGACCACGCGGCGCAGATAGCTCGGCACGCCCCACAGGATGGTCGCCCGGCTTCGCGCCACGATCTCCACCACCTCGTCGAGGCGATGCCCGAGCGTGAAGTACGGCGAAGGGTTCCCCGGCAAAGCCGAAACCACCCGCAGGTTCAGGCTCGCCGCCGCGTGCAGGACGCGAATGAAGGCGCCGTGCGGCCGCGGCGTAAGGGGGAACAGGTTGGCGATGATGTCGTCGGGGCGCGCGCCGCGCAGGCGCAGCATGTTGCAGTTCAGCTCGAGGATGCGAAAGAAATCGAAGCTGGTGGAGACGAACGGCGTCGGCTGCCCGGCGGTGGAGCCGGTCGTGTACATCACATCCCAGACCGCCCGCATCTCTTCCGGCAATCCCTCGCCCGAAAGGCGAAACGCTTCCGGCTCGCGCACGTAATCCTCCTTGCGCGTCAGCGGCAGCTTGGCCAGGTCCTCCGGGGAGCGGAAGTCTCCCGGCGCGAGCTTGAGCGAAGCGAGCACGCGCCGATAGAACGGATGCGCGGCAGCGATGCGCGGCAGCGATTCGGCGAGGTTCGCCGCCTGCACCGCCGCGATCTCGTTTCGACTCGAGAACAGCAAGTCGCTCATGCGCGAATGTTATATTGCTGCGGACCTTGGACCTCATCCTCAAGAACGTTCGCGTCGTCGCTTGAAAGTCCCGGTCGTCGTCATCGGAGCCGGCGCTTGCGGCCTGACCGCGGCGCTGGCGGCGAAGGATGCCGGCGCGGAAGTGCTGGTGCTTGAGCGCGACGCCAGCCCCTCGGGATCCACCTCGCTCTCCTCGGGGTTCATCCCCGCGGCGGGAACCCGCTACCAGCGCGCCGCCGGCATCGACGACTCGCCCAGGCTCTTCGCCGCCGACGTGATGCGCAAGAACCACAACGAGGCCGATCCGCGCATCGTCGATGCGGTGTGCCGCGGCGTCGGCCCGACGCTGGAATGGCTCGACGACCGGCACGGGGTGCGCTTCGACGTCCTGCAGGGCTTCACCTATCCCGGGCACAGCCGGCTGCGGATGCACGCCGTGGCCGAGAGGACTGGCGAAGCGCTGATGGCGGCGCTTCTGCGCGCCTGCGCCAACGTCGACATCCTCACCTCGGCTCGCGTTACCGAGGTATCGAACGCAGAAATCGTCTTCCAAAGGCCCGACGGCAAGAGCGAGCAGGTCGAATACGGCGCGCTGGTGCTCGCCTGCTCGGGATTCGGCGGCAACAGGGAGATGGTGCGTCGATTCCTGCCCGAGATCGCCGATGCGCTCTACTTCGGGCACGGAGGCAACCAGGGCGACGCGGTGCGCTGGGGAATCGCGCTCGGCGCGGAGGCGAAGGACATGACCGCGTACCAGGGGCACGGGTCGGTCGCCACGCCGCACGGCATCCTGGTCACCTGGGCGCTGATGACCGAAGGTGGAATTCAGGTCAACGAAGGCGGTGAGCGATTCTCCAACGAGCACCTTGGCTATTCGGAGCAGTGCCTGCCGGTCCTGCGGCAGCCCGGCGGCGTCGCCTGGTGCATCTACGACGAGCGCCTGCATCAACTCGGCATGACCTTCCCCGACTATCGCGATGCTCAAGCAGCCGGCGCGGTTCGTCCCGCTCCGGAGCTTCCGCATCTCGGCCGCACCTTGCGCGAAGTGGAAAAGTACGCAGCAGGAGAAACGAAGGACCCCTTCGGCCGCGACTTCACGGGCAAGCCGAAGCTCGTTCCGCCCTACTACGCGGTCAGGGTCGGCGGCGCCCTGTTCCATACGCAGGGCGGCCTGGCCGTCGACGAGCGCGCGCGCGTCCTGCCGCTGCGAAACGTGTTCGCCGGCGGCGGCGCGGCGCGCGGCGTTTCGGGCGCGCATGTCTGGGGTTACCTTTCGGGAAACGGCCTGCTAAGCGCGGTCGGGCTTGGGCGAATCGCCGGCGAAAGCGCGGCCAGAACAGGGAAAGCATGAATCTCGAGTCCTCAACCTCGGAGTCTGACCCATGCCCCACGCCACTACCGACGACGGAGTAAAGCTCCACTACGAGGAGGCCGGCG
>DATNCP010000012.1:0-2790 GCA_035607175.1 Burkholderiales bacterium | reverse complement strand
TAGAACGAGAGCAGGTCGCCGATCTGCACCGGCTGCTTGAACACGAACTCCTTCACCGCCACGGTGGCGATGCGGCCGCGCGCGATCTTCCCGGCGAGCGTGCCGCCGGCGACGTCGACCTGCGCCATGATCCAGCCGCCGAAGATGTCGCCGTTCTGGTTCGCGTCCGCCGGCATCGGCATGACGCGAAGCGCGGGGATCTTGCCCTCAGGAAGTTTTTCCACGACCCTTCAAATAATGCAGCGGTCCACCGCGAAACGGCGCGAAGCCGGTGCCGAAGATGAGGCCGGCGTCCACCAGGTCCGCGTCGGCGACGATCCCCTCCGCGAGCACCGCCCGCGCTTCCTGCAGGTATGGCTCGATCAGCGCGTCGACCAGCTTCTGGTCGTACTCGCCGGCCTCGCCTTTCTGCGCTTTTCCGTCCACCCAGCGGTAGATGCCCTGGCCGGTCTTCTTGCCGAGCTGCCCGGCTTCGACCTTGCGGGCGAGCACGTCGGGAACGGCGGTGGCGCCCTTTGCCAGCGACTTGCCGGCGGCAAGGCAGATGTCGAGCCCGACGGTATCGGCGAGCTCGGCCGGCCCCATCGGCATGCCGAAGTCCTCCATCGCGCGGTCGAGCGTCTCGGGCTTCTGCCCCTGGTCGAGCAGGCGAAACGCGTTGAGCATGTAAGGACCGAGCACCCGGTTCACCAGGAAGCCGGGCGAGTCCTTGGCCGGCAGCGGCAGCTTGTCGATGAAGCGGACAAAGGCCGCGGCCTTCCTCGCCAGCTCGGGATTGGTCTGCTCGGAGGAAATGACTTCGACCAGCTGAAGCAGCGGTACCGGGTTGAAGAAGTGAATGCCGACCAGGCGCGACGGGTCCTTCAGCGCGGTCGCGATGTCGGCGAGCTTGAGGCTCGAGGTATTGGTCGCCAGAATTGCATCCGGCTTGGCCATCGACTCCAGCTTGGCGAACAGCGCGCGCTTCGCCTCGAGATTCTCGAAGATCGCCTCGATCAGCACGTCGGCGTGGCGCGCGCCGGCGCCGCTCACGTCGGGAATCAGGCGATCGAGCGCATCGCGCTCGCGGCGCGGATCGCGCAGGCGGCGCTTGAAGAGCTCGGCGGCGCGCTTCACCGCCGGGGCCAGGCGCTCGGGCGCGGTGTCCTGCAGCGTCACGCGCAGGCCGCGCATCGCGCAGATCGCCGCGATGTCGCCGCCCATCACGCCGGCGCCGACGATGTGCACGTGGCGCGGCTTGAAGTCGCTGCCCTTGCCCAGCCCCTTGAGCCGGTCCTGCAGGAAGAAGATGCGCACCAGGTTCTGGCCGGTCGGGTGCTGGATCAGGGTGGCGATCGAGCTCGGGTGCTCCGGCGGCACGGCGAGCGCGTTGCCGCCGAAGTTCTGCCAGATGTCGATGATCGCGTAGGGCACCGGGTAGTGCTCGCGCTTCGCCTTCTTCGCCACCTGCTTGCGCGCCTGCGACGCGACCACGCCCTTGAGCGGTCCGAGCATCAGGCGGTTGACGAGCGAGAGCTTGCGGCGCGGGGGCGCCTCCAGCGTGACCATGCGCGCGGCGTTCTCGAAGACGCGCAGCGGCACGGCCTGGTCGGCCAGGCCGATTCGTTTCGCCCGCTTGGCGTCGATCGCCTTGCCGGTGAGAAGAAGGTCCATCGCCGCCGCCGGCCCGACGCGCCGCGGCAGCCATTCCATCGCGTGCCACGCGGGAATCACGCCGACCATGACCTCGGGCTGGGCGAAGCGGGTCTTCGGATCGTCGAGCGCGACGATGTAGGTGCAGGCGAGCGCCAACTCCATGCCGCCGCCCATGCAGAAGCCGTTGACCATGGCGGTGGTGGGAAAGGGCAGGTCGTGCAGCTTCTGGAACGTGTCCCAGCCCAGGCGCGTGAACGAGATCGCGTCGTCGGCGCCCTTGAAGTTGGCGAACTCCTGGATGTCGGCGCCGCCGATGAAGCTGTCCTTCGCCGAGCAGATGACCAGGCCCCTGGGCCGCGCCGCGGCGATTTCGTCCAGCAGCACCGACAGCTCGTTCAACGCTTCGCGCGAGAACGTGTTGGCCGACTCGCCCTGCTTGTCGAAGGTGAGCCAGACCAGGCCGTCGGCCTCGTGCGTCCAGCGAAAATGCTTCGCCCAGGTCCTTGCTTCCGCCCGCTCCATGGATCCCCCGTTACAGCGCTTCGAGCAGCATCGCGCCGCCCAGCCCGCCGCCGATGCAGATCGACGCCAGGCCGCGCTTCGCGTTGTTCCGTTTCAGCACCTTCAGCAGGTGCAGCACGATGCGCGCGCCGGACGCGCCCACCGGGTGGCCGAGGGCGATGGCGCCGCCGTCCACGTTCAGTCGTTCCGGATTGATCTCGCCCATCGGCCGATCCAGTCCAAGCTCTTCGCGGCAATACTTCTCGTCCTTCCACGCCGCGAGGCAGCCGAGCACCTGGGCGGCAAACGCCTCGTTGATCTCCCAGTAGTCGACGTCGCCGAGGCCGAGGTTGTTGCGCTTGAGCATCGGCGTCGCTGCATGCACCGGGCCGAGGCCCATGGTGGCCGGATCGAGCCCGGCCCAGTGGGAGTCGACGATGCGGCCGAGCGGCTGCAGATTGTTCTTCGTCACCACCTCTTCCGAGGCGAGCACCAGCCATGCGGCGCCGTCGGTGATCTGCGAGCTGTTGCCCGGCGTGACGTTGCCGAATTTGCGATCGAAGAACGGCTTGAGCTTGGCGAGGTTCGGCAGCGACGCGTCGCGGCGCACGCCGTCGTCGAGCATGTACACGTTGCCCTTCGCGTCGTACAGCG
>DATNCP010000011.1:0-9563 GCA_035607175.1 Burkholderiales bacterium | reverse complement strand
TAAGGCCCGGGCGCCTTGCCCGCGTTCAGCTCCTCGAACACGAAATCGGCGGCTTGCTTGGCCGGCACGCCGAACGGCGCGGCGGCCGGTCCGGAGATGAAAGCGACGACACCGATCTTTACCGTGTTCTGACCATAGGCGAACGTCGCAAACGCGAGCGCCGCCACTCCTGCGAGCACTTTCTTCACGCAACCCTCCTCTGAGTTGTTGTCTCTCCGAGCAACCCCGCGGCCACGAGGGCCGCGCGGATGCGCCCAATCTCCTCCGAACTCAACCTGGCGAGCGGCGGCCGGACCACGGCGCGCGGCAGCTTGCCGAGCAGCACCAGCGCTTCCTTCATGCGGTTGTGCATGTCGACCCACGGCTCGGCGTAGAACACCTCTGCGGTGGGCGTGATGCGATCCTGGATCGCCTTCGCTGTTTTCAAGTCGTTGTCGCGGACCGCACGGAACAGCCTGGCCTGCAGGTCTGCGATCACCGAGCCGCTGCCGGACAGAAGCCCGTTGCACCCGAGCACCAGCGAGCTCATCAACCACGAGCTGTGCGTGGTCAGGACATTGACCGGCCGCGCGCGCGATTGCAGCAGCTTGATGTGCCGCTCGTGGAGCTGCGGATTGGCGCACCAATCCTTGATGGCTTTGACGCTGGGAATTTTGTCGACGATTTCCAGCAGGGTCGGGGTCGGGTAGCCCTGCCCGCCCGCGAGCGGGTATTGAAAGAGGATCAACGGCAGATCGGTCGCGTCGGCGATGCGCTTGAAATGCGTCAGCGCCATCTCCGGACGCTGACCGAAGGCATAGATCGCCGGCGGAAACACGAGCAGCGCCGAGGCGCCGCCATGCTGCGCCATGCGCGCGATGCGCGCCGCCTCGAGGCTGCCGTCGGCGTAGACGCCGTTGACGATCGGCAGCGAGCCCGATTGCTCCCTGGAAATCTCCAGAATCCGGCGTTGCTCATCGAAGGTGCACGAAGCCACCTCGGAAGCGTGAGCATTCACCGTGATCGCGGAAATGCCCTCGACGGCCGCGACGTCGCGCAGGTGCGCCCGATACGAGGCCTCGTCGATCGACAGGTCCTCGTGGAACGGCAGGAGGACGGCGGGGATGACGCCTGCGGGGACGTACATCAAGGTATCTTAGCGGCGATGAACCATCCGCGGGAGGTGCGCCGGGCGATCCGCGAGCGGCGCCATACCGGGCATACCGCCGGCCTCGCCCGAGGCTACGTCCAGGGCAACGTCTGCATCCTGCCCCGCGAATACGCCGGGGACTTCCGCCTCTTCTGCGAGCGCAACCCCAAGCCCTGCCCCCTGCTGGCGATGTCCGAGCCCGGGAATCCGCGGCTACCCGCCCTCGGCGAGGACCTCGATATCCGCACCGACGTCCCGACATACCGGGTCTTCCGGCATGGAGAACACGAGAAGGACGTTACGGATCTGCTCGAACTGTGGAGCGACGATCTGGTCACCTTCATCCTGGGCTGCTCGTTCTCCTTCGAAGAAGCGCTGATGGCCGACGGGTTGCGACTGCGCTACGTCGATCAGGGCCGCAATGTGCCGATGTACCGCACCAGCGTCGACACCCAGCCCGCCGGCCGCTTCCGCGGCAAGCTGGTCGTGTCGATGCGGCCCTTCAAGCCCGCCGATGCGATCCGCGCCATCGAGATCACCTCGCGCTATCCGCGCGTGCACGGCGCGCCGGTGCATATGGGCTTTCCCGAGCAGATCGGCATCGAAAACCTGGCTCGGCCCTGGGCCGGCGACCCGACCGAAGTGCGCGATGACGAGGTGCCGCTGTTCTGGGCGTGCGGCATCACGCCGCAGTCGGTGGTGCTCGATGCCAAGCCGTCGCTGTGCATCACGCATTCACCCGGTCACATGCTGGTCACCGACCTGGAGAACGCGAGCCTGGCCGAGGCCGCGCCGCGAAGTAAGATATGAACGACCTGCAGGAGATCGATCGATGAAGAAGCTCGCGTTGCTCGGTGCGGCGCTCCTTGCCTCGAGCTGTGCGCTCGCGCAGACCTACCCGGCCAAACCCATCCGGCTGGTCACGCCCTACTCCCCCGGCGGCGCCGGCGACTGGGTGGCGCGCGCGACCACCGACCGCATGGCGCTGGCGCTCGGGCAGCAGTTCGTGCTCGAGCCACGCCCGGGCGCAGGCGGAAACATCGCGGCCGAAAGCGTGGTGCGCTCGCCGGCGGACGGCTATACGTTGCTCTTTGCCACGCCGCTTCTCGCCATCAACGCCACGCTCTACCGCAAGCTTTCGTTCGACGCGTCCAGGGACCTTGTCCCGATCGCCGTCATCGCGACCGGTCCCTACGTTCTGTACGCGAGCGGCAGCCTGCCGATAAAGAGCGCCGGCGAACTGGTGGCGATGGCGAAGCAGAAGCCGGGCTCGATCAACTACGCTTCGCTCGGCATCGGCACCGGGCCGCATCTCGGCGGCGTGCTGCTCGGCCTCACGGCCGGCGTCGAATTCACGCATGTGCCTTACAAGGGCTTCGGTCAGGCGCTGCCGGATATCGCTTCGGGCCAGGTGCACTTCACGCTCAACGGCATCGGCGTGGCCGATGCCTTCCTCAAGGACGGGCGCGTGAAGATGCTCGGCTTCACCGGGCTCACGCGCATGAAGGAGTACCCGGACGTTCCTACCGTGGCCGAGACAGTGCCCGGCTACGAGGTGTATGGCTGGTACGGCCTGGCGGCGCCCGCCGGCACGCCGCCGGCGATCGTCGAGCGGCTCAACGCCGAGGTGGCCAAAGCCACGACTTCAGAATTCGCGTTGCAGGTCGAGAAGCGCGGCCTGATCCCGCAGTCCTTCAGCCCCGCCCAGACGCGCGAGTTCGTCGCGCGCGATTCCGAGCGTTGGGCGCGCGCGGTCAAGGCTTCCGGCGCGAAAATCGACGAATAGAATTAGCGCTCGAAGGAGAAACCATGAACAGCGCAGTGGAAGTGAAGCCCGCGTATGCGGGAATGGATGCCGGCGATGGCCGGCCCGGGCTGAGGGGCATCCACCACCTGGCCATCGTCACCGAGGACATGCGCGGCACCCTGGATTTCTATGTGCGGGTGCTGCGCATGCCGCTCGTGCACGCCCTGACGACTTCGTCGAAGCCGAGCACCCACGGCAAGGGCGGCCCGCCGTTCCGCGCCATCCCGCACCTCTTCCTCGACATGGGCGGGGACAGCCTGCTCGCGTTCTTCCAGTACCCGAAGGGCGGCGTCGGCGCGTCCGATCGCGACCGCATCGGGGCGATGCAGCATGTGTCCTTCGCCTGCGGGCCGAAGCGCTTCCAGGAGATGCTCGAGCGGGTGAAAGCGGCCGGCGTCGCGATCGCGGGCGGCCCGGTGATGGTCATCCCGCCCGCGGTGCATTCCTTCTACTTCTTCGACCCGGTCAACGGCACGCGGCTCGAGATCGTGGCCGATTTCGACGGCGACGAGCGCGACCTCCACCTGGTGAAGAGCGTCGACCAGAGCGAGGCGACGCTGCGCGCCGAGCTGGCGAAGATCAGCGACGATCCGGCCTGGATCGACGAGATGATCGCGACGCGCTCGCGCGGCGAGTGAAGCTCTGCCGGTACGGCCCCGACAAGCTCGGGGTGATCCGCAGCATCGGGAAAAATGAGGCGGTACACGACGTTTCCACGATCGCGGAGAAGCTGCCGCGGCACTCCTGGCCCTATCCGAGCGGCGACCAGCTCATCGCCCGCCTCGACGGCCTGCGCGCAGAGATCGAGAAGCTCGCCGACCGCGCGAAGCCGCGGCCGCTGAGCGAAGTCGATCTGCTTGCCCCGATCGCCAACCCCGGCAAGGTGGTGGTGGCGGGAACGAACTACGCCGACCACATCGCGGAAGCGGCCCGCGACCAGACCATCGCCCATGGCCGCCAAGTGAACCGCACGCTCGAGGAGAAGGGCGTTTTCCTGAAGGCGACCTCGTCGATCGTGGGGCCCTCGCAGGGCGTGGCGCAGCGATTCGTCGACCGCCGCAACGACCAGGAAGTCGAGCTCTGCGCGGTGATCGGCAAGGCCGGCACCCGCATCCCGGCGGCCCGCGCGCTCGAGCACGTCGCCGGCTACATGGTCGGCCTCGACATGACCGTGCGCGGCAGCGAGCACCCGTCGCTGCGCAAGTCGATCGACAGCTATACCGTGTTCGGCCCCTGCCTCGCCACCGCCGACGAAGTCGGCGATCCGCAGAGCCTCGAGCTCAAGTGCTGGGTGAACGGCGAGCAGCGCCAGAATTCAAGCACGCGACACATGATTTCCGGCGTGGCGCGCCTGATCGAGTACGCGAGCCAGTTCTATACCCTGCACCCCGGCGATGTCCTGATGACCGGCACGCCCGCCGGCGTCGCGCCGGTGAAGCCCGGCGACGTGATCGAGGCGGAGATCGAGCGTATCGGCCGGATGCGCGTCGCGGTGCGCGAGGGATGAACGGCTATTCGGCCGGCTTCCACCCCGACGCCTTGACGATCCGGCCCCAGCGCTCGTAGTCGGACTTCACCAGCGCCGCGAACTCCGTCGTGTTGAGCTCGCGCACCTCGAGGTCGAGGCGCGCCATGCGCTCGCGCACCGCGGGCGTGCGCATCGCCTGCACCAGCGCTTCGTTCAACCGCGCCGCCACCTCGGGCTTCATCCCTGCCGGGCCGACGACCGCGAACCAGACCGGCAGCTCGAGCGCGGGGTAACCCAGCTCTTTGAAGGTGGGCACGTCGGGCGCGCTCGGAATGCGCCCGGCACCGGAGTGCGCCAGCGCCCTCGCCTTGCCGCTCTTCAGGTGCGGCTGCAGCGGCCCCAGGGGCGCGATCGACGCGGCGATCTGCCCGCCCACCATGTCGGCAAGCGCCGGGCCGACCCCTTTGTAGGGCACATGCACGAGCGGAATGCCCACGGTCTGCGCGATCAGGCCGCCGTAGAACTGCACCGTGGCGCCGGCCCCCGACGAGCCGAAGCTCGACTTGTCGGGATTGGCCTTGGCCCACGCGACGAACGCGGCGAGATCCGTCGCCGGCACGTGACTACCGATCGCGAGCGCCATCACCGTGCCGCCGGCATGCGCGATCGGCGTGAAATCGGCGAGCGCGTTGTAGAGCGGCTTGGCCGTCGTGTGGGGATAGACCACCAGGCTGGAATCGACGATCGCGGCGAGCGTACTGCCGTCGGGCGGCGAGGCCTTCAGAGTCTGCATCGCCAGCACGCCGCCGGCGCCGGTGATGTTCTCGACGATCATCGGCCGGCCGCCCGACTTCGACAGCTCGTCGGCGAACACGCGCGCCAGGATGTCCACCGCGCCGCCGGGCGGGAACGCCGAGATCATGCGCGCCGGCGGCTGGGCGAGCGCGCAGCCGGGAAGCAATGCCAAGGCGAGAAATAGATTCCTGAGCTTCATCGCATGTGGCCGAGGATGCCGGCGTCGATGCGGATCGCGGCGCCGCTGATGTAGGAAGCGTGGTCGGAGGCGAGGAACGCGACCGTGCTGGCCACCTCGTCGACGGTGCCGGCGCGCTTGATCGGCAGATCGCTCGCCAGGATCTCGGGCCAGCGCTCCTTGTCGCCGAAGCGCTTCTCGGCGCGCCCGAGCATGCCCTGCATGAAGCGGTCGGTCATGATCGGGCCCGGATTCACCGCCACCACGCGCACGCCATGGCGCACGCTCTCCGCGCCGACGCACCGCGTGAGCATGTTGAGCGCCACGTTGCCCATGCAGCCGGCGACGTAGCCCGGATCCGGCAGGTCGGCGGCAGCGCCGATCACGTTGATGATCACCCCCCTGCCGCGCTTCTTCATGCGCGCCAGGTACGCACGGGTGAGATCGATGTAGCCGAAGACTTTCAGGTCCCACGCCTTGCGCCACGCCGCGCCGTCGATCTCCTCGAGCGTGCCGCGCGGGATGCCGCCGGCGTTGTTCACCAGGATGTCGACGTCTCCGGCCGCCTCGACTACGGCATTGATGTTCCCGGCGAGCGAAAGATCGAACGCGAGGGCGGACGCGCCCATCTCGCCGCACACACGATTCAACCGCTCCGCGTCGCGCGCAACCAGCTTCAACCGCACGCCCTCGGCCTTCAGCGCGCGCGCGATGGCAAGCCCGATGCCGCGCGAGCCGCCGGTGATCAGTGCGGTGCGCCCCTCAAGCTTCAGATCCAAGCTGTCTCCTCAGGAATTCCAGGGTCCTCGCCCTCGCGACCGTGGCGGCATCGCTCGCCCGGTCGCGGTCGAAACCATGCGGGGCATCGTAGCGATAGACCGGCAGCCGAGGAAACGCATTTCGAATCCTTTCCACGTCGGCGACCGGGATGAGGTGGTCCCTGTCGCCGAAGTGCAGCATCGCCGCGCACTGCGGCGCCCGGTCCAGGTGGTCGACCACGTCGCGTCCATAGTAGGAAACCACCGCGGAAACGGCCAGCTCCCGCCCGGCGAGCCACGCCACCGAGCCGCCGACGCAGTAGCCCACCACGCCGACCCGGCCGAACTCGCGCAGCCGCTCGACGCACGCGTCGACGTCCTTCATCACGTCGGCCCAGACCAGGCCGCGGCGCAGGCGCCGGGCGTTCTCCAGCGCCTCGCCGTCGTGGCTGTCCCAGGCCGCGCCGCGCTGCTGCCGGTCGTAGAGCGCCGGCGCGATCGCCGCGTAGCCTTCCGCGGCGAACTCGTCGCAGAGGCCGCGCACGTACGCGCTGAGGCCGAAGGCTTCCTGCACGACGACGACGCCTCCCCGAGGGCGGCCCTTCGGCATCGCCAGGTGCGTGTCGAACGTGTGCCCGTCGGCGGCCTTCAGCAATGCGCATCCCCCGGCGACAACGCCTTGAAGAAAATTTATTCTAGCGGGGTCGTTCTATCGAGAACTTCGACCGATGGAAAAGAAAAAAGTGACACGCTGGCGGGCTTCCGGCCTGCATCTGCTCATCAGCATCGCGGTCGCCGTCGGCGTGCTCGCCTTGATGCTCTCGCTCTGGTACCCCGGGCCGCTGTTCGAGGCGGCGGGCGGCAACGATCTCCTTTTCATCCTGGTCGGCGTCGACGTGGTCGTCGGCCCGCTCATCACCCTCGTCATCTTCCGATCCGGCAAGCGCGGCCTGAAATTCGACCTCGGCGTGATCGCCGCGCTGCAGATCGGGGCGCTGATCTACGGCATGCACGCCGTCTACCTCGCGCGACCGGCATTCATCGTATTCGTGGCGGATCAGTTCCAGGTGGCGAGCGCCGCGCAGCTCGACCCCGAGGAGCTGGCCAAGGCGAAGTACCCCGAGTTCAGGCAGCCGCCCCTCGGCGGGCCGATGCTGGCCTTCGCCGTGGTGCCGACCGACCCCGTGGAGTTCCGCCAATTCGTGATCCTCGGCGCCGCCGGCCACGACCTGCAGGAATTTCCGAGGCTCTTCGTGCCTTACGCCGAGCGGACTGCTCAAGTGCTGGCGAGGTCCTTGACCCTGACGCGGGTGCGCCAGCTGGAGCCGCAGACGGCGAAGATCGTCGACGCCTGGTTGGCGCAGTCAGGAACCAGGGAGGCCGATGTCCGTTACGTGCCCTTGCGAGGCCGGACAGCGTGGATCGCAGTGCTGATCGACGCCAAGACGGCACAGCCAGTGAAGATGCTGATCACCGATGCGCCAATGAAATAGGAGCTTTCGTCCCGCCCTTGGCCGGCGCTGGCGTACACCTCTTCAACTCCGTTGTTCCGCAAAAAAATCATCGGTTCGCATCAAGGTTCCCTGACAGGACCTTCTGTAGCGCGAGGGTAAATTTGGATTGGATTGATGACAGAGACGACGAATCCAAGCAACAAGCATGAGTGAGAGCAATCAGGCGCCTTTCCGATTCCTCAGTGACGAGGAGTACAGCGCCTTGGACGTTAGGGGCAAGGCGATCTATCTCATCAGGGCACAGCGGCAACTCAAGGTTCAGTACGATGTGCTGACCCGCTACCGTGAGAGCTTTGCCAAGCAAGTGGCGGCCATCGTGGAACCTGGCGGCGGCGATTTGCAGTTGCCCGACTCCGATAGCCTTCAGTAGTCCCTTGAACCGCCGGAGCGCCCGCAAACTGCTAGATGTTGGTAGGCCGTGGCGGATTCGAACCGCCGACCAACGGATTAAAAGTCCGCTGCTCTACCAGCTGAGCTAACGACCCATTTTTGGACTGCAGAAGGGGCTGAATTTTATCAGCCCGCGCGCCAATATTGATACTTCATCGTCGCCGCCGAGCCGGCGACGATGGCGACGAAGGTCATGATCGACCCGAGCGCCAGGGTGGAGAAGCCGGTGATGCCCTGGCCGATGGTGCAGCCGAGCGCGGTAATCCCGCCAAAACCCATTAACACGCCACCGACTATGTGATTCGCAGTGTCCTCGGCGTCGCGGAAACCCTCCCAGCGGAAAGTCTTCGTCGCCAGCGCGTAAGCGGCCGAGCCGGCGATGACGCCGGCAGCGGAGGCGATGCCGTAGGTGATCACCCGCGACTTGTCGGTCCAGAACATCAGGTACTCGAGGGTGTAGGCGAGCGGCGAGACGAAGGAGAAGGACTCCATGCGCCCGGTGTTGGTCCGGACGAACGCCTCCTGCAGGGTCTGCGGATCCTCGGCGACATGGCCGATCACCCCGCTCACGTACCAGCCGCCGACCACGACCAGCCCGGTGACCACGCCGCCGAGGGTGTAGTCGAAGCTCGAGCGGAATTCCCTGCTCCAGTAGACGAAGACGATCAGCGCGCCGCCGATCAACGCGGCGAGGATCGCCCGGTTGACGCCCAGCAGCGCGGGCAGGTCCTGCCCCTGCGGCAGCGTGACGGTCGCCTTCTCCAGCACATCGACGCGGAAGGCGCCGAGCAGCCCCTTCAAGGTCATGTAGGCGGCGATGCCAAGAAAGACGTAGACGATCACCGATTTCAGGTTGCCGGCGCCGATGCGGATCAGGGTCTTCGAGCCGCAGCCCGAGCCGAGCGTCATGCCGACGCCGAACAGGAAGCCGCCGACGATGTACGAGAGCCAGGTGAAGTTGGGCCCGGGGTAGATGGATTTCGAGAGATCGATGACGCCGGCGGCCGCAAGCGCGCTCGCGCCGAGCAGCGCGACGGCGATGGCGAGGAGCCACATGCGCATTCTCGACAGGTCGCCCATGTTCACCCAGTCCGAGACCGCGCCCATGGTGCAGAAGTGCGTGCGGTTGCCGACCGCGCCGAAAATGAAAGCGAGAAGGAACGCGCCGCCGGTGACGAGCGGCGCGAGGCTGGCGGGGTTTTCGGTCAACGCTTGGTGAACGCCGCGAGGCGCTGCTTCGCGCTCGAGGCCGCGCTGCTGGAGGGATACTTGCCGACCAGGTCTTCCAGCGTCTTCTGCGCCGACTTGCGGTCGCCCATCGTTTCCTGCGCGCTGGCGATGGAGAGCATCGCGTCGGGCGCTTTCTGGCTGTCGGGCCACGCGGAGAGCAGCTTGCGCTGCGCGTTGATCGCGCTCTTGTAGTCGCGCTGCCCGGAATGCGCCATGCCGATCCAGTACTGCGCGTTCGGCGCGAGGGCGCTGTTCGGATAGGTGACGAGGAAGCCCTGCATCGCGGCGACGGCG